>CAYXUE010000078.1:0-4919 GCA_964467885.1 uncultured bacterium
GCGTGGAGCGCTCCGGCTGCCTCTACTGCGGCTTCTGCACCCGCTTCGGCTGCGAGGCCGACGCCAAGAACAGCCCCGTGACCGATCACATCCCCGCCGCCCTGCAGACGGGCCTGTACGAGATCCGCACCAACTGCAAGGTCACGGACGTGGAGATGGACGGCGACGGCCTGGCCAACGGCCTCAACTACGTGGACCAGATCACGGGCGAGGAGCACTTCCAGCCTGCCGAGGTGGTGATCCTCTCGGCGTTCACGCTCTCGAACGTGCGGCTGATGCTGCTCTCGCGCTCCGCCGCCCACCCGGACGGCCTGGGCAACGACCGGCAGATGGTGGGCAAGAACTACACCTACCAGCTGAACCTCACCCCCAGCACGGGCGTGTTCGAGGGCCGGCGTTTCAACAGCTACATGGGCAACAGCTGCTTGCAGGACGTGATACACGACTTCAACGCCGACAACTTCGACCACTCGGACCTGGACTTCATCGGCGGAGCCTCCATCACCTGCGGCGGCGGCGAGAACTCGCCGCTCCTCAGCGCCCTCAGCCTGCCGGTGCTGGACATGGCCACCAGCGGCTCGGCTGGCGACAGCGACGGTAACGGCAACGGCGGAACCCGCAAGAGGCCGCCGGTGGCCGGTGAGGTCGGCAGCCTGGCTGGTGCGGGCAGCGAATGGGGCGCGGCCTGGAAGGAGAACCTGAGGCGCAACTGGGACAGCGTGGTCGGCATCGGCATCCAGGGCGAGAGCCTGCCGTACGTGGACCAGTTCCTCGACCTCGACCCCAACTACAAGGACTCCCGAGGTCGGCCGCTCCTGCGGGTCACCTTCGACTTCCACGACAACGACTACAAGCTGTACCGCTTCATGGCGGCCCGCACGGCCGAGATCCTGCGCGCCATGGGCCCAACGCGCACGTACTTGACGGAGGAGCTGGAGCCCTACGACGTCCACTCCTACCAGAGCACGCACAACACGGGCGGCGCCATCATGGGATCCGATCCCGGCAACTCGGTGACCAACAAGTACGGCCAGGTGTGGGACACGCCGAACGTGTTCGTGACCGGCGCGGCGCTCTACCCGCAGAACCCCGGCATGAACCCTACCGGGCCACTGATGGCACTGGCGTACTTCGCCGGGGAGGCGCTGAGCCAGCGCTACTTCAGGAACCCGCGCGAGTTGCTGGTCTGAGGTCCGTTGCGGGGAGTTGCGCCCGGACGCGGGCGCTCAGAGCGGCTGGAGGGTGGCTTCGATGCGGCCGCGGTGCTGCTCCAGGAAGGGTGGCAGGGCCAGCGACTGGCCCAGCGTCTCCACCGGCTCGTCGTTGTGGAAGCCGGGTCCGTCGGTGGCTAGCTCGAAGAGGATACCGCCCGGCTCCCGGATGTAGAGGCTGCGGAAGTAGTAGCGGTCCACCTCGCCACTGAAGGGCATGCCGGTGGCCTGCAGGCGCTCCGTCCAGCGGTGGTACTGCTCGTAGTCGGGGATCCGGAAAGCCACGTGGTGAACGCCGCCCGAGCCGTACGAGGCGCGCGGCAGGTCGGGCCGCACGGCCACGTGCAGCTCCGAGGCAGGCCCTTCGGCGTTCATGCGGTAGACGTGCACCCGGTGTTCCGGCGCCTGCGGATGCGCGTACTCGTGATCCGCAGCCATGTCGAAGACGCCCGTGAGGAAGTCGTGGGTGGGTGCCAGTTCGGGCACGGTGATCTCGCTGTAGCCCAGGCCCCGGATCTGGTGCTCGGGCGGCACCGGGCTCTGCGACCAAGGCCGCGCCCGGCCCACGCCGGCGTCGTCCACCAGGCTGACCACCAGGCCGTCCTCGTCCTCGAAATCCAGGCGCGCGCGCCCGTCCACCTCGTGCGGGCCGTCGGTCTTCAGCCCCTGTACGGCGAGGCGGTCCTGCCAGTAGCCCAGCGCTTCTTCGCCCGCCACGCGGAAGGTGGTCCGCGAGATGCTGCGGTTGCCGCGCCGCTCGCGCGCCGCCAGGGGCATGTCGAAGAAGGTCATGGCCGTGCCGGGCGAGCCGATCTCGTCGCCGTAGTACAGGTGGTACATGCTGGTGTCGTCCTGGTTCACCGACTTCTTGACCAGGCGCATGCCCATGACTTCGGTGTAGAAGCGGTGGTTGCTCTTGATGTCGTTGGTCAGGGCGCTCACGTGGTGGGTTCCGGTCAGTTGCAACATACGGGTCACTCCTCAGGGGTGGCTGCTGTCGGTCGCTCCGGGCGGTGGGCGCGGCTGCTGGGCGCGTCGCGCCACTGCGTCTGCCGGGCGACCTGGTTACCGGCACTTTAGACCTAAAGTGTAGACCGGTCAAGCAAACAGACCGCTTGACCGAGCCTTCGGTTTAGGTCTAAAGTGAAGGGGTGACGGAGATACTCCAAGACCGCATACCGCGCTCGCGCACGCTGCATTCGCCGCCACTTCTGACGTGGCTGCGCATGGCGCGCATCGTGACCCGCACGCAGCGGGCCACGGCCGAGCACCTGCGCCAGTTCGACCTCACCTCGGCGCAGTTCGACGTGCTGGCCCAGGTGGGCGCCGCGCCCGGACCGAACCAGCAGGAACTGGCCGATCGGCTGCTGGTGACTCAGGGCAACGTCTGCCAGTTGCTGGACGGCCTCGAGCGCAAGGAACTGGTGGAGCGCCGCCGCGAGGGCCGCAGCAACCGGGTGTACCTCACCCCGCGCGGCCAGGATCTGGCGGCGCGGGCGGTGCCGGCGCACGAACGGTGGCAGGCGGAGCGCATGAACGGCCTGACCGACGAGGAGCAGCGCACGCTGCTCGACCTGCTGCGCAAGCTGGACAGGTCCCAGAAGTAGCACCGAACACCCTCAGCAAGACCCCGGTAGAACTTCCCCGACGGAACCGCCAAGGTCATCCCCGGCCCTTACTGCACCGAGCGGGCCCCGTAAGTCAGGAGCGACTAGATGAGCAACAGAACCGAGAGCGCCGAGATCGAGTTCGGCATAGACAGCTTCGGCGACCTGCCGAGGGACGATAACGGCAACGTGGTGAGTTACGCCGAGGCCCTGCGCGCCACGGTAGAGGAAGCCGTGCTGGCCGACCAGGTTGGCATCGACGTCGTAGCCCTGGGCGAACACCACAGGCACGAGTTCGCCATCTCCTCGCCCGAGACGGTGCTGGCGGGCATCGCCACCCGCACGGAGCGCATCAAGCTCGCCTCCGGCGTCACCGTCCTCTCCTCCGACGACCCGGTGCGCGTGTTCCAGCGCTTCGCCACCGTTGACGCCCTATCCAACGGCCGCGCGCAGGTCATCCTCGGGCGCGGCTCGTTCACCGAATCGTTCCCGCTCTTCGGCTACGACCTGGTGGACTACGAGGTGCTCTTCGAGGAGAAGATCGAGCTGTTCCACAAGCTGCTGGACGAGAAGCCCGTTACGTGGAGCGGCACCACCCGCGCGCCCCTGAAGGACGCGGACGTCTTCCCCAAGACGGAGTCGGGCCGGCTGGACACCTGGGTGGGCGTGGGCGGCTCGCCCCAGTCCGTGGTGCGCACGGCGCGCTACGGCTTCAAGCTCATGCTGGCCATCATCGGCGGGCAGCCGGAGCGCTTCGCCCCTTACGTGGAGCTCTACCGCCGCGCCGCCGGCCAGCTGGGCACCACCGCCTACCCCGTGGGCATGCACTCGCCGGGCTTCATCGCGGAGACGGACGAGGAGGCCAAGAACATCTTCTTCCCCGGCTACAAGGACCTGATGGACTCCATCGGCCGCGAACGCGGCTGGCCGCCCCACAGCAAGGCGCAGTTCGAGGCCGAGGTGCAGCACGGCTCGCTCTACGTGGGCTCGCCCGAGACGGTGGCCCACAAGATCGCCCGCGCCGTGAAGGGCCTGGACGTGGGCCGCTTCGACCTCATCTACACCACCGGCGGCGCCGTGCCGGCCAGCGCCCGCCTACGTGCCGTGGAGCTGTTCGGTACCAAGGTCATCCCCCTCGTGAAGGAGATGCTGGCCGATGAGCCCGCGAGAGAAGCGGTGGCCGGATGAGCACGGGACCCCAGGACGGCGCCACTAGCCCCCGCAAGGCCAAGGCCACCCTGGGCACGCTCGGCATCCTCGGTGCCGGCAAGCTCGGCACCGTCCTGGCGCGCCTGGCCGTGGCGGCGGGTTACGAGGTGCTCATCTCCGGCTCGGGCGACCCCGAGAAGATCGCGCTGACCACCGAGATCCTCACGCCGGGCGCCCAGCCGCTGTGGTCCGCCGAGGTGGCCAGCCGCGCCGACACCGTGATCCTGGCGCTGCCTCTGGGTAAGTACCACACCATCCCGGCCCGGGAACTAGCCGGCAAGCTGGTGATAGACGCCATGAACTACTGGTGGGAGACGGACGGCATACGCGACGACCTCAACGACCCCAGCACCACCAGCAGTCAGATCGTCAGCCGCCACCTGAACGACGCGCGCCTGGTTAAGGCCCTCAACCACATGGGTTACCACGACATGGAGGACGGCGCCCGGCCCGCCGGTGCGCCTGGCCGTAAGGCCATCGCCATCGCGGGCGACGACGACGGCGACAACGCCCGGGTGGCCGAACTGGTGGACGACCTTGGCTTCGACCCCGTCATCATCGGCCCGCTGGCCGCCGGCGCCCGGTTGCAGCCCGGCAATCCAGCCTTCGGAGCGAACGTGGACGCCGAGACGCTACTTACGCTCGTTGGAAGCGCAGGAACAGCGCCTCAGCAGGCCGAGGAGCCCCACCCAACCCCGGAAGCACCCCGTCCCTCCAGTTCGGTCAGCGGCTGACCCGCTACTAGCCCCCGCCCCCTAGCCAGCTCCGTCAACCCCAGCACCGCGCGCCCGCCATCCGCCATGGCCGGCGCGCTGCTGGTCTACCCTGGAACCATGCACGGACTGATCGGCAAGATGCGTTCCGTAGAAGGTAAAGCCGACGAACTGATCGA
>CAYXUE010000078.1:5019-9979 GCA_964467885.1 uncultured bacterium
TGCGTGACCTCCACCGCCACGGTGTCTGGGCCGACGCCCGCATGCTGACGGCGGTGAAGGCCGCTGATGGCACCGCTGCCGAGGCCATGCGTGAACTGGCGCACATCCGAGGGGCGCAGGAGACCTGGTTGGCGCGCATAGGCGAGCGGCAGGCCACACTGCCCGTGTGGCCGGAGCTGGCTTTGGAGGAGATCGAGCGCGAAGGCGCGCGCCTGGACGGCGCGTGGTCTGAGCTGTTCGGCGGCCTTGCGCCCTCCGACCTGGAGCGCCGGATCACCTACCGGAACAGCCGGGGCGAGCAGTCCACCTCCAGCCTGGCCGACATCGCCACGCACGTGGCGCTGCACGCGCAGTACCACCGCGGCAAGGCGAACGCGGCCCTGCGAGACATCGGGGCGGAGGCCGTGAACGTCGATTACATAACCTGGCGCCGGCTGGGTTCGCCCGAGGTCTAGGACACTCTATCGGTGCGGTGAACCGCCCACCGGAGCGCTAGATCGAGGGCGGCGAAACGAAGGAGGTTACCCGTGGGCAAGGTAGTGATGTACGCCTCGGTGTCGGTAGACGGTTTCATCGCGGACGAGAACGACCAGCCTGGACCGCTGTTCGACTGGTTGGTCAGCGGCGACGTTCCTCTCGACGATACCGGCGAGCTGAAGGTATCGCGGGCCTCCTACGACTACACCCGCGCCTACTGGGACCAGATCGGCGCCACCGTCGCCGGCCGCCACGTCTTCGACCTCACGGACGGCTGGGACGGAAAGCCGCCGGGCGGGGTGGATCACGTGGTCGTGGTGACGCACCGACCGCCTCCCGAAGGCTGGGACGCATCGGCCCCGTTCCACTTCGCCAACGGCGTGAAGGCCGCCCTGGCAGAGGCGCAGCAGCTAGCGGGCGACCGCATAGTCGAGATAGCGGCTGGCAACGTTGGCGGCCAGGCCTTCGCCGCCGGCTTGGTCGACGAGGTGCGCATGGACGTCGTGCCCGTGGTGTTCGGGTCCGGCAAGCGGTTCTTCGGGTCGGTGGAGGCGCAACACCTGCTGGAGGGCCCCGAGGTGGTGATCCAGGGGAACCGGGTACTGCACCTCAGCTACCGGGTTCGCAGCCCCAACCCGGGCCTCACACCCTGAAGGTGAAGCGTATGTCCTTCGGCATGATGTGGATGGCGGTGAAGTCCGGCTGGCCCACGACCTGGTGAACCTCGTTCGCTGGAACGATGAACGTGTCACCCGCGCGAAGCTCGTGGACAGCGTCCGGGAAGGTGATGGTGCATGCCCCCTCGAGGATCACCAGCGCCGACTCCAGCGAGGCCGTGTGCTCCGGGAAGGCAGCACCGTCTGTGCCCTCCATGCGCTTGGTCATGAGGACGTCGCCGTCCTTCAGGGGAACGGTTCTCTTCACGGTTCGCTCCTTCCCTGACCGGGTCGTGTTCCAGGCGAGTCTAACAAGCGCCCTCCGGCACATCCTGCACTCGCACGTCCAGGAGCTCATCGGCGTCCTCCGATCGCGCCACATCCGGAACTTCCCCACGGAGCGGACCTTCCGCTTGTAGGGACCCACGGGTGGAGGAGTGGCCCGCCCGAAGGAGGAGAGCGCAACTGAAGAGGAGCGGCACGGCGGCCACCGCCCAAGTGGCCGCTACCGAGCTGTTGTCGGCCACCCACCCCAGACCGAAGCTGCCGATGAAGGCTCCCAGCATGGTCGCCAGCGAGAGCACCGAGAGCATCACGGAGCGGAAGGCCGAAGGCACGTGCATGTTGAAGAGCGCCCGCGCGGGCGACGCCGCGCCGCCCATGGCTAGGTACGTGAGCCAGAGGAGCGCCGCCGCAGCTGCCGCCGACTCCTGCAGAACGAGTAGCGCGAGAGCTATGAACTGCAGCAGGTGGAATGTAGCAGCCACCCGTGCGTGCCGCGAGCGCATGCGCCGCGCCACCGGTACGGCCAGCAGGCTGCCGACCGTGCCGGCCACGAAGCAGCCGGTCAGCACCGCTCCGAAGAGCCAGCTAGCCTCGGCACCGCCACCTAGCCGCGCCGCGAAGAACGGTTGCCAGAAGGTCTCGACGGCCATCAGCGTCACACCGCTGCAGGACGCAGCGAGGAGCATGGCTAGCAGAACGGGATCCTTCACCGCCAGGGAAAGCGCGCTAGCCAGCAACTTGGTAGGCCGGGGGCGGCCCTCCGTTACAACCCTCGAGCCCTCCCTAACCAACACCAGGACCGCCAGGAAAGCCACGGCATGCATCAGCGCGGCGGACAGCAGGGGCAGGCCGAGAGGGCTGACCAGCTCCCAGCCGCGGGGCAGAAGCGGATGGACGAAGGTTGGCAGCAGCCCACCTAGGAGCGTGGCGCCGGCGAGGGCCAGCAGTTGCACCGTATTGGCCAGCGCCAGGGGCGGCTGCAGATCGATCTGGGCATCGATGGCGAGCAGTTCATCTACGAACCATGCCTCCAGCGCTCCGGATCCGCACGCCTTCGAGGCCCCTAGCAGCACGGCGTGGAGGAGCAGCGTCCCCAGGCTGTCGGCGAAGAAGAAGACGACGAGGGCCACGGAAGCGAGAGCCTCCGCCAGCAACGTCACCCGCTTGCGGCCCACGGCGTCGGCGAGCAGGCCGCTCGGAAGCTCGAAGATGACGGTGCAGAGGGCGAACACTCCTGCGTATAGGCCCACGTCCGTTAGCGAGAAGCCGAGCGACTGCGCGTAGAGAACGGTTACGGCCATGGGCAGGGCGGTGGCGAACCACGTGAGCGCGCTGGCAAGGTAGTAACGAACCTGCAGAAGCTGCACCTGACGCCCTGCGGCGGCTGGGCTTTCCGGGATGGCTGCGGAGTTCATGCTCCAGGGTGGATGCTACGCTACATCGGATGACAGACCAGGATTCAGGTAGAGGGAGCGTCGTGCAGGACGGCAACTTGGCGCACGAGGTCCGGGACGAGCTACAGGCACGTCTGCTCCTCGACCCCGAGTCGCTGCGCTTCTTCAGGCCGTTCCTGGCCCGCGAGCGGACGGTGAGTCAGGCGGCCGCGGAGGTCAACTGCGCCCCGAGCGTGATGCTCTACCGGGTCGGCACCCTCCTGAGGGCCGGTCTACTCGAGATCGTGCGCGAGGAACCCAGGCGCGGACGACCCATGAAGGTCTACCGGTCGACGCACGACGAGTACTTCATCCCTTACGCCCTGACGCCGCACGCGACGCTGGAAGAGGCCTTCCTTGAGGTGTTCGAAGCCAACTACCGCCGCGTGGCCCGGGCGGTGGCGGAGCTGCACAAGGAGCGGTGGGATGGCTACCGCCTGACGCGGGAACCGGACGGCTCCACCTGGCTCCGGGGGGCGCCCGATGCCGAGCGGCGCCTCCCACCGGGCGATGCCTCGAACCCCGGCATCGATTACGCGCTCGTGGCGCACCTCTCGCCCACCGAGGCGCAGGCGCTGCAAGCTGAGCTGGCCCACCTGCTGCAGCGGTTCCAGGGCCGTGAGGAGCCGTCCGGGACGGCGGACGAACGGCGTTACCTCCTGAGCGTGGCCTTCGTGGAGGAACGCGCCTGAGTGATGCTCCGCGCCTGAGATGGGTAGGGCCGCTGGCACAGCTATCAGGCTCTATCGTGAGCTGAGATGTTCAGGGAAAAACGAGTCCTCACTATCCTCAACCCCGCCAGTGGAGCCGGGTCAGGCGAGGATCTGGCGGTATCCGTGGGGCCGAGGCTCCGGGCTCACGGCGCCACTCACACCGAGGTGCGCAGCACCCAAGGGCCCCAAGACGCGTTCGACTGGGCCTCGGCGGCTGAAGCCGAGGGTTTCGATATGGTCATCGTGGGTGGCGGTGACGGCACCGTGACGGCTGCCAGCCACGGGGTGCTCCGTTCGGGCGGGCGGCTTCCCATCGGCATCCTGCCGCTGGGCACCGGTAACGGCCTGGCGCGTGTCCTCGGACTGCCACTCGACCTCGACCAGACCGTAGAGGCGCTCGCAAGTGGTCGCCTCGTCACGATCGACGCTGTGCGCCTCCCTAGTCACGCCACCATCTCCATACTGTTCTTCGGGGCGGGCATCGACGCCCGCATCAACCGCGACGCCGATCGGGAAGAGAAGAAACGGCTAGGACCGTTCGCCTACATCAAAGCGACCGCGCGGAACCTGCGCCGCACCCGCAGCTACGACCTGAAGCTCGTGATCGATGGTGAGAAGCGAAGGTTCCGCGGCCACAGCGTCAGCGGCTTCAACGCCACCCGCCTGGACCTGATGGGCATCCCCGTGGGACCGGACGCCGACCCGCACGACGGGCTTCTGAACCTCACGGTCTTCAGATCCCGCAACTACTGGCCTACACTAGGGCAGATCCTGCGGTTAACCAACCGCGCTGCCAGCCGCGGCGAACTCGAACCGGTCCGTAGCCTCCGTCTCGACGCGGTCCCACCGCTGCCGGTTCAGATCGATGGCGACGTGGTCGGCGAGACTCCATTGGAGGCCGAGGTTCTTCCCGGGGCATTACTCTTCATAGCCGCTGCCGATTACAGGGGTGACGGCCGCAACCTAACGGCTTGAATCGGCGATCAGGTTCGAACGTGCGCACGCCCATGATGCCGCCTTGGCGGACCTTGCCCAGCTCACGCCTCCAAGCGCCTGGCCAGCGCCCTGCTTCGCTTCAACACCTCTTCCACCGGGTACGGCGGACGCTTGACCTTCCCTAGCGCCGAGCCGCGGAAACCCGTCAGGAACGAAGGGGCGCTGTGATACGCGGCAGGGTGAGTGGCGGCCTCGATAGCTTCCTCCTCGGACACGAGGCCCGGTAACAACAGGCATCACGACACCACGCAGTCGAGGGCCAAGGGCACCAGATGATGCTCGGCGCATAACCGATGCACCGCGGCCCTCGTTCCCTCCCTCTCAGCCCGCCCGAACAGCTCACTTCTCGACTGAATCGCTCGAGCCCGAGCGTTGCTCAGGGACCGTAGGTCCAGGGATC
>CAYXUE010000079.1:0-9867 GCA_964467885.1 uncultured bacterium
CGCCCCAGCGTTACTCGTTTCGGTAGGTACGCGGGTTTCCGGTCAGAGCGTGAGGCTCGGGCCTGCCACCGTCACCTGCACCGCCCAACATGACCCGGCGCACTAGGGCATCACGTTGAAGCTGCGCAGAGTGGACATGGGAGGAACACCTGGCATGAGCTCAGCGCACCCCAAGAGGACCGACCGCACGGCCGAAGAGATCCGCCAGGCCGCCAAGCGCACCTTCGCCTCCGCCGCAGACGCATACGTGGCCAGTGCTGGCCACCGCGCCGGCACCGACCTGGGCCGCCTGGCGGCCCTGGCCACCGACCGCCTGGGTGGGCTCACGGGACGGCAGACCCTTGACGTCGCCACAGGCGGGGGCCACGTGGCGCTGACCCTGGCGCGCGCAGGCGCACACGTGACCGCCACCGACCTCACGCCCCGGATGCTGGAGGCAGCCGCCGCCTTCATACGCCAGGAAGCGCCCACGCTACCGGTGGAGTTCAGGGAGGCGGACGCCGGCGCCCTGCCGTTCGGTACCGCGACCTTCGACCTCGTCACCTGCCGCATAGCCGCGCATCACTTCCCCGACCCGGGCGCCTTCCTGCGGGAGGTCGGCCGGGTGCTGAAGCCCGGAGGCGTGGCCATACTCATCGACAACATCGCACCTGAGGACCGGGAACTCGGGGAGGCGATGAACGAGGTCGAGCGCGTGCGCGACGCGTCGCACGTGGAGTGCTACCCCGTGAGCTGGTGGGTATCTCAAGCGGCGCTGACCGGCCTCGAGACGCTACATCTGGAGCGCTTCTGGCGCGAGAAGGCGTTCCAGGAGTGGGCCCGGCGGACCCCGCCGCAGGGAGTGCCGGCGGATGATCACGAGGCGACCATCGAGGATCACGTGCGGGGCCTCCCACGGAGGGCACGCGAGTACCTCGGCGCCGCCACGGAGGGCGAGCCGCTGATCTCGCTCCGGCACGAGGTGATGCTCCTGGTGCTCGGAAACCAGGGAGCAGCCAGCGATCGGGAGCGCTAACCCGAGCCTGCACCCGCATCGGCCGCGCGCCGCCGGCCCTCTTCAGCCGGGGTTGACCTTGACGCCAACACCGCGCGCTCCTCTCACACCACATCCCCGCCGTTCACGTGGATGTGCTGGCCGGTGACGTAACTTGAGTCCTCGCACGCCAGATACACGTAGGCGGGCGCCAGCTCCTCGGGTTGGCCCACGCGCCCCATCGGTTGGTCGCTGCCGAAGACGGCCACCTTCTCCGCGTCGAAGCTGGCTGGGATGAGCGGCGTCCAGATGGGGCCGGGCGCCACGGCGTTCACGCGGATCCCCTTGTCGGCTAAGTTCATGGCCAGCGAGCGGGTGAACGCCACGCCGGCGCCCTTGGTGGAGGCGTAGTCCATCAACGTGTCGTTGCCCTTGAACGCCGTGATGGAGGTGGTGTTGATGATGCTAGCGCCCTCCTGCATGTGGTCGAGCGCGGCCTTGGTCACGTAGAAGTACGAGAAGATGTTGGTGCGGAAGGTGCGCTCCATCTGCTCGTCGCTGATGTCCTGCAGGCGCTTGGCCACGTGCTGCTCGGCCGCGTTGTTCACCAGGATGTCGAGGCCGCCTAGTTCGTCCACCGCCTGTTTCACGGCGCCTCTGCAGAAGGCGGCGTCGCCCACGTCGCCCGCTATCCGGATGCAGCGCCGGCCCTCGGCCTCCACCGCTTCGGCCGTCACCCGGGCGTCCTCCGTTTCATCCTTGTAGATGATGGCCACGTCCGCGCCCTCCTTGGCGAAGTGCACGGCGACCGCCCTGCCGATGCCGCTGTCGCCCCCGGTGATCAGGGCCTTCTTACCCTCCAGTTTGCCGCCCGGCTTGTAGTTCTTGCCCTCGTACTTGGGTGGCGGGTCCATCTTCGCCTCGCTGCCGGGCTGGTGAGCTTGCTCCTGGGGTGGGCGCTGCTGGGACTCTTCGTTCTGTGACATGGGTGCCTCCTCCGCCTAACGGTAGTGAGGTCCGAGCAGGGACCCGTGTGACGACTGTCGTCAGAAGCGCTTGACACGCACCCCGTAGCCGCCTATCCTGACATCACCCTTATTTACTCAGGGTGAGTAACAGAGGGTAAGGAAGGAGCTAACCGTGCCACGTCTTCCCAAGCGTCAATCACAGATCTTGGAGGCCCTGCAGGATGCGTACGCCAGTACCGGCACCCTGCCTGAGCTAACGGCGTTGGCGCGTAGCTTCGGCATCACCTACCCCACGCTCCGCGAGCACCTGCGGGCCCTAGAGGCCAAGGGCAAGCTCACGGTTCAGGCGCGCGGCCCGGGCCGCAGCCCGGTCATCACCCTGCACGGCGGCAGCTACGGCGTCCCCCTCTTCGGCGAGATCGCCGCCGGCCTGCCGGTAGGCGCCTACCCCAACCCGGATGGGCACCTTGCCTTGCGCGGCCGCCCGGATCAGTTCGCCCTGCGCGTGCGCGGGGACTCCATGGCCGACCGCATCGAGGACGGCGACGTGGTGTTGCTGCACCGCTCCGAACCGCAGCGCTCCGGCGAGATCTGCGCCGTGCGCGTAGGCGAGGACGAGTCCACCCTCAAGTACCTCGACTGGCCTTCGGGCAGCTCGCGCCCGCGCGAGTACCGCCTGAGGCCGCACAACGAGAACTTCCCCACCCTCACCATCGCGGCTGAGGAACTGCACATTGACGGCGTCTTCCGCGGACTGCTCCGCGGGGACGTGGTCCAAGAACTCCTACTGGAAGGGGGTGAGTAGCCCGGGGTAACGAGGCACTTCCGGCCTACCTCCACTCGATAACTACCCAGCCCGAAGAAAAACGAGAAGAACACACCCGCCGCCGCCAAGCAGAAGAATGTGTCCTTCTCGGATGCCCGTAAGAGGCCCGCCTAAGCGGACCTACCCAGGTACACGGCATGCTACCACCGCATCACAGAGTTTTAGAACCCGCCCAGCGGGCGGTGCGCACCACCGACGCTGCTTCCGCTCGCGCCACCAGCCCGCGCACCAACACTCCGCCGCGCCCCGCGCGGCCGGGTCGTCCGCCCGTCATGCGGCCGCCCCTGCCCGCACGCGCGCTGGCGTTGGCCGACTGGCGCGCCTTCCTGGCGGTTAGCGCCAGCTCCGAGGGGGCCGCGTCATGATCGCCGCCCTCAACTTCTCCCCCTTCCCGCTCTACCTGGCGGAGCACGCCGAGGCCAACCGCAAGCGCGTGCCGCTGGTGGTGGTTGAGGAGCAGCAGGTGCTGCACGCCAACGCCGACGCCCGGCGCCACGGGGTGGTCCCCGGCATGCGGCTGGACGGCGCGCGCATGCGCGTCAGCAGCCTGGCGGTGGCCGAGTACAGCGAGCCCGATCTGCAGCACGCCTGGAGCAGCATCCTGCGGGAGCTCAACGACTACACCCCCTGGCTGGAGGCTGGCGACCGCGGTCGCGTGTTCCTGAAGATCGACTTGGACGAGGCGCAGGAACTGGCGCGCCACTACGACGTGCCGGTGGGGGTGGCCGACGACCTCGAGACGGCCGAGCTGGCCGCCGTCACGGCGCGGCCGGGCTGCGCACGGCAGGTCTCCTCGCTGGAGGCCAGCGCCTTCATCGATCGTCTGCCGCTGCACTTCCTCAAGTGCGTGGGGCTCACCAGCGCCAACTACACGCGTCTGCAGTGGCTGGGCCTCGCCAGCGCCGGCGACCTGGCGCGCTGGGGCGCCCCGCAGATCCGCGCCTACCTGGGCGCGGAGGGCGGCGCCCTGCTGCCCTACCTGCAGGGGCCGCGCCGCACCGACCTGCGTCCCTACCATCAGCCCGAGACCGTGCGCCGCTCCCTCACCTTCACGGAGCCGGTGCTCGAGCCGCGCGAGGTGCATAGCGCGCTCGACCGCCTGGCGTCCGAACTCGAGCAGGCGCTGGACGGGCGTTCGGCGCAGCGCCTCACCCTCACGGCCACCACCCCGGGCGGCAAGCAGCGCGCCAGCCGCTTAGCCAAGCGCCCGCTGCAGCAGGCGGGGCACATACGGCAGCAGGCGCTCTTCGCGCTGCAGGACAGCCGCGCCGAGGGCCGACCCATCGAGCGGCTCACGCTCGAGCTGGCCTCCCCCACGCGCGTGGGTCAGCAGGAGAGCCTCTGGCCCCAGCGCGAGCGCCGGCAGCAGGCCCTTAGGGCCACCCTGGAGCGCTTCCCGTCCTCCCAGCGGCGCCTGGTCTGGCGCGACCCTTACGCGCAGGCCGCGGACCTGGCCTGGAAGTGGGAGGGCTACGTGGACCAGAACGGCGCCTACGCCGCCGCCGACGTAGCGGGGCGCGGCGATGCGCTGGCCGGCAAGCCTGGCACCGCTAGGCGGACTTCCCGGTCGGAAGCCGACGCCGCGGTCACCGCCGCGGCCGTGCCGCTCTTCGATCCCGGCTCGCTGGAGGGGCCGGAGCGCTCACAGGGCACCAGCTCCGCCGCCCAAGGCGACTCCGCGCAGCCCCAGAAGTCCGAGGGCAAGCGCACGCAGGCCGAGGGCATACTCTTCGGCGGACTGTAGCGGCGGGGCAAGCCCCCAACAGCCCTCGCTGCTAGCGGCGACGCCCCGCCTCGGGGCGGGTCAGGCTTCGGCCGAGCCGCCCTGCTCGCTGACGGCGGCCATGGCCGCGAAGGTGCGCATGTCGCTGCCGCTGGGCTCCTGGAAGAGCCGCAGGCCGAACTCGGGCATGATGGCGATGAGGTGGTCGAACACGTCCGCCTGTACGCCCTCGTAGATGGCCCAGCGCGTGTCGCTCACGAACACGTAGATCTCGAGCGGCAGGCCCCGCGGGCCGGGCTGCAGGTGACGCACCAGGAACGTCATGTCCTGCGCGATGTTGGGGTGGGCACGCAAGTAACGTGAAACGTACGCCCGGAAGGTGCCGATGTTCGTCAGCCGGCGCGAGTTCACCACGTCGTCCTGCGCCTCGGGGTGCTCCTCGATCCAGGCGCTGATGTCCGCCCGCTTCTCCTCGAAGTAGGGCGCCAGCAACGCGAAGCGGCTGAGGCGCTCCACGTCCGCCTCGCTCAGGAAGCGCACGGTGGACATGTCGATGTCCAGGCTGCGCTTGATGCGCCGCCCACCCGACGCCTGCATGCCGCGCCAGTTCTTGAACGACTTCCCCAGGAAGTTGTGCGTGGGGATGATGGTGAGGGTCTTGTCCCAGTTCTGGACGGTGACGGTGTTGAGCGCGATCTCGATGACGTCGCCGTCCGCGTTCATCTCCGGCATCTCGATCCAGTCGCCGATGCGGATGAGGTCGTTGTTGGTCAGTTGTATGCCCGCCACCAGGCTCAGGATGGTGTTCTGGAAGATGAGCAGCAGCACCGCGGAGGCCGCGCCGATACCGGTGAGCAGCACCAGCGGGTCGCGGTCGAGCAGCATGGCGATGGCGACGATGCCGGCCAGGAAGTACATGGCCAGCGTGATGACCTGCAGGTAGCCCTTGATGGGCCGCTGCACCGCCTGAGGAGTGCGGGCGTACATGTCGCCGAAGGCGTTGATGAGCGACACCAGCGCACGGGTGATGGCGATGACCACCAGCACGGCGATGACGCGCTGCAGCGCCACCGCGATGCCGTCGGGCAACGCCGGCAGGTACGGCAACCCCGCCCGCACGATGAGCAGCGGCACGAAGTGCGACAGCTTGTAGAAGAACCGCCGGTCCCTCAGAGCGTCGTCCCACCGGTTGGTCGTCTTGGACGTGGCGCGGTGCAGGAAGGCGATGAGGATCCGTCTCGTAAGGACGAAGCCCAGGTAGGCCGCCACAGCCAGGATGGCCGCCACCACGACGGTGGCCAGGAACGGCTGCGCGTTGGCCCACTCCTGCAGGACGCTGCCCACGTAACCGGGCAGCGGGGTCGGGTCGAGTAACTCGGTCATATGTCAGAGACCATAACGTGCCGGCGGCCCGGTCCCCGAATGCCGCCCTGCCGGCAGGGCGCCCGCTCTACCCCAGTGGTGCCAGCCACCGTGGGAACGCCGTCCAGGCCGGCTAACATGGGGCCATCATGCGAGCCTACCCTCACGCCCGCCCGCGCTCCCGCCGCCGGGTCATCCTGCCCCTAGCCGCAGCTCTTCTCCTGTCGCTCTGCGGGTCGCTCTCCGGCGCCGCGCGGGCCCAAGCGCCCTCGTTCGGAGTCTCCGTCATCCCGATCACGGGCGGCTGGCCGGAGGGCATGGTCACAGTGCGCGTACCGTTCTACACGTACGAGACGAACGAGGGACCGCTGGTGCTGGCCGGGCGGCTCGACATGAGCGCCCCGCTGAACTTCTCCGAACTGCCGAGGATAGGCCTATCGGGCACGGGTCTCTTCACCAGCCACGACATGTTCCAGCCCTACTTCGGGGCGGGCGCGGTGCTGGGTTGGGTTGGACCGCCGGAGGCCCAGGCCATCTACGTGACACCTACGCTGCTGGGCGGCGTGCGCTTCCCGCTGACCGAGATCATCTCGGCGCAGGCGGAAGCCATCGTGGCGCCGTTCGTGGGTCGTATCTCCGTGGGCGTGGGTGTAGAGCTGGCCGTGCGGTGATGGTCAGCGCGGACGGGCCGGGCTTACACCTCCGCCGCATCGTTAGCCGCCCAGGAAAGGCCTGGCCGCCGGGTCCGCTCCACGGGCGTCGATGCCGGTGGCGCTGTCCAATACTACGAGGAAGAACTTCGGCAGGGGTGCGCCTCTCTCTTCCTGCCTACTCCTTTTCAGGCTCTGCCTTGACCACAATTCAAGTCCTGCGGCGTGTCACTCGTCGCCGTCTACGCCATCGTCACCCTCGTTGGCCGCAGCATCTTCCCTTTCGCTGCTAGTGCCCGATGGGTCCTCCTTCTCCTTGGGCGCGAACGCTCCGGAGCTACCAAGCGCCAAGCCGATAGCCAACCCGATCGGTATACCGAGGCCGATGTTACCCATCGCTGCTCCGAGCGCCACGCCAACACCAACGCCCAGCGTCAAACCGATCGCGATGCTCGTTCTCCGCTTGTCGTCCACCTGCCGATGGTAGTCGACTCCCGAACGCTACAAGGGGAGGTATCTACCATCGCGGTAGCCAGTGCGGCTCAGCGGGTCCTGGCAGAAGCCTCGCACAAAGCATGAGGTCCGCGTATCCTGTCGCAACGACATAACTGGTTGGCAGCGAGGAGCCAGGAACGATGGCAACTAGTAAGGACCCGCCCCAGGCGCTGATGCGCCGCCACCTGGTCGTGGAGCACCCCTCGCGCCCGGCGGTGCTGGTGGAAGGCACCGCCGCAGGCGCATTACGGCTGCCGTTCCTGGACGAACCGGATGGCGATCCCCGGCAGGTGGGCGCGGTGGCGAGGCATCTGGGACCCGGCCTCGAGCTGGCGTCGCTGGGGGAGTTCGCGGCCGTCTGGACGGAGCCCGAGCGGGCGGTGGGCGGCATCGCGAGCGAGTACCTCATGCTGTGCGAGTTCCGCGTCCCGCCCCCGGAAGCGCTCTTGGAGCGTTACGGTTGGTGCGCGAGCAGCGACGACGTTGAACTCCGCCCCGAATTCGCGGAGGCGCTGGATGAACTCTTGAGCGGACTGGCGGCCCCGGATGGCCGGACGCAGTTCGGGATGCTGCCGCCCCACTGCCTGCCGGGCGCAACGGCAGCTCTGGACCACGCTATCAGTGGCGCGTTCAAGCCTCACCCGAGTGATGCCCTTGCTGGCGCCCTCTCCGGCTTCGAACAGGTGCAGGCGTGGGTGCTGTCCAGCGTTTGGCTGAGTGAGAGCAGGGTCGCGAAGGTCACGACGCCGCTCTGGCCGCAGGAGCCCGCCGTGACCGAGTTGCTGCACGCGTGGGCGCCCGAGACCGTGCCGGCCGTGCTGGCCAGGGGGGAGCTCCGCGTGGCCCGGGCGGGGCGCGCGGCACCCTGGATGGTGTGCCAGCGCTATAGGCCGCTGCCAAAGGAGCAGGAACCCGCCTCCGCCGCGGTGTTCGAGGCGCTCGCGGGGCTGCAGGCGTGCGCGGTGGGGCGTGAGCGCCGCCTGCTGCAAGCGGGCGCCCCGGAGCGCGGGCCGTTGGCGGTGGCGGCTGAACTAGGCGTCCTGTGGGAGGAGGCCGCTAGCGCGGGCCTCGCGCAGGCGGACCTCTCCCGACTGCAACGTCCCGAGGAGTGGCTGGCGGGCCGCCTGCAGGCGCTGGCCACAGTGGCACCGAAGCTACTGACGCACGGCGACCTTCATCGCGGCAACGCGCTCAGCACACTCGACGCGGTGCATGAGGCGGAGACCGCTATGAGCGCAGCAGCGGGTGGCCACAGCGGCTACGAGGCACGCAGGGTCCGCACGGTCATCTTCGACTGGACGGACGCGGCGCTCGCTTGGCCTGGTGTCGACATCCTGACCATGGCGCCTCTGGGCCTGAGCCGGGAACAGCACTCAACCGACCTGCAGGCCGTGAAGGCCCAGTATCTGGACGCCGTCCGCGCAGCCTTCGGTCAACCGGCTCACGCGGACCTGTTGCAGGCCATCGAGGAGTCGGTGGACGAGGGGCTGGATCTGGCTCTCGTCTACCACGCCGTTTCCTATGCCCACATCGTGCGCAGCGTGCCCGAGAGGCAGAAGGCGTTCGTCGGCAGGCGCTTCCTTGTCCGGGCCGTCAAGCAGCTACTGGGGCAACTGGAGGGTTCGACCGCCTAGCGGACACGCCTGAGAGTCGCCAGCAGCGCCCTGTGGTCACTGCCCGTACCGTCCAGCTCAGTCAGCACGCGAAAGTCGACGAACTCCCATTGGCTGGTGGCCATGACGTGGTCTATGGGCGTGCCCAGGAGCGCCGGCGCGCTCGAGGGCCAGGTTCCCACGCCCGCGCTGCCTCTTGTAGCAGCGCCGTCATGGCAGGACCCGAGGTGCGCGCCGGCGTCTCCTAGCCTCGCCAGGTGATCTAGCGTCGCGTTGAAGTCGCCGGCAACTATGACCTCTCCTTCGCGGCACCTGGCGGCCAGCCACTCCAGGCCAGTGTTCCACGCCTCCATCCGGCTGGGAACCGGAGGCACGGGATGCGCCGCCACAAGGGTGGGTCCGCTGGCCGCCACTCCATCGTTCTCCACTCCGTTGACCTCCACGGGCCTGGCTACCAGGCTGGGAGCGAGCGGGGTGGAGCCCACCGCCTCGTCCAGGCGGTACTCGCCCAGGGCGGTGCTCACCAAAAGCGAGGTGGAGCGCGCGGGGTTCGAGTCGTCAGTGGAGCGGGAGAACACCTGAACCGGGCGGCCCGCCTCTCCCATCAGTCGCGCCACCTCCGTGGCGGTGGCCTGCGTGGTCTCGGGCAGCGCCAGTACGTCGGCTCCGTGCTGCAGGGCGGTCTCGGCTATGAGGGCGGCGCCGGGCCGGTCGCCCAGCGTGTTCCAGGCGAACACCGTCAGGTCGCCGTCCCCCGTCCCGGCCCGGGTCGAGCCCCCAAGACCGCGGGCCAGCATCACGCCCGCATTCAGGACGGTCACGAGAAGAAGAAGGAGGCAGACGGCGAGACCGAAGTGGCGCAGCGGCGGCACCCGCCACGCCACCAGGCCGGCGATGGCCGCGCCTCCCACGCCCGCCACCACCAGCAGCCCGCGTAGCGCTACCAGCTGCGCGAAGGGGGTTGTGCGCTCCAGGCCCAGTGCCTGCGGCCAGGAAGCCGCGAGCAGGAGCCCCACGAACAGCAGCGCGGTAGCGCGCACAAGCAGCACGGCGCGGCCCCAGCTCCCTAGCGCCCTGCGTTCACGGTGACGGTGCCGTCGCCCGGCACGCGCACGTTCTCGATCACCTCCACGGGCATACTCAATACCCGCACGCGGTAGAGGCCCATGGGCAACTCCACCGCCTCGCCACCCACGCGGCCTTCGGCCACCAGCTCGCCCTCCAGGTCGTAGACCTCGAAGGCGGGGTTGAGGGCTT
>CAYXUE010000080.1:0-9824 GCA_964467885.1 uncultured bacterium
TCTACCAGTGGCGCGTCTGGACCGAGGGCGCCGACATCGTCACCGAGTACGGCCTGGTAGACGGCGAGAAGCAGCTGGCCCGCAAGACCGCCACGCCCAAGAACGTGGGCCGCAGCAACGCCACCACCGCCGAGGAACAGGCCGTTCTGGAGGCTCAGGCGATGTGGCAGAACAAGCGCGACCGCAAGTACGCCGAGTCGGTCGACGACGCGCAGGCGGAGCTCATCCGTCCCATGCTGGCCTCGGACTTCGAGAAGCGCAAGGACAGGAACGTCACCTACCCGGCGTTCGTCCAGACGAAGCTGGACGGCGTGCGCGCGCTGGCGTACTGGGACGGCGACGAGGTGGAGATCATCAGCCGCAGCGGCAAGAGCTGGCGCGACATCGGCACCGTCGAGCACATCGCCAAGGCGCTCGAGCGGATCCTGCCCCGCGAGCTCCTCTTCGACGGCGAGATCTACGCCCACGGCGAGACCTTCCAGCAGACCACCCGCTTGGTGAAGAAGTACCGCGAGGGCCTGAGCGAGCAGCTCTACTTCCACGTCTACGACATCATCGACCGCAATGCTCTAGACGAGCCGTTCAGCCAACGCTACCTGCGCTTCAGCTGGCTGGCGGAGGAACTGGCACCGGGCGACCCGATCGAGGTGGTGCTCACCGAGCTCGTCGAGAACCAGGCCGAGGTCTACTCCAAGCAGCTGGAGTACGTGGAGCGCGGCTTCGAGGGCGCCATGGTGCGCACCCCCACGGGCTACTACCAGTACGGCGCCCGCAGCTTCGACCTCCTGAAGGTCAAGTCGTTCCTCGACGCCGAGTACCAGATCGTGGGCCACAAGGACGGCGTGGGCAAGTTCGAGGGCGCCATCGTGTGGGTCTGCCAACTGCCGAACGGCCTCACGTTCGACGTGGTGCCCCTCGGAACGATGGAGGAGCGCAAGGCCTGGTTCGCCGAGGCCGAGAAGCACTACGGCAGCATGCTGAAGGTGCGCTACTTCGAGGTGAGCGAGGACGGGGTGCCGCGGTTCCCGGTGGGTGAAGGCATCAGGGCGCCGGAGGACATGAGTGCGGAGGCCGAGCTCGTTGCCAGCTAGCCATGAGCGGGCCTCAGTGGAGAGTGGAGGGAACGTTGCAGTGGATGTAAGGACGTCCGAGAGTCATCCGATCGAGGTCTTCTGGGTCGATAGCGCCGCTCATGGCGGCAGTGGCCGCCTGGGCCTCACGTTCGCGCCCGGTAAGCGCGGCAGCGGCCTGGTGACGGGCGCTAGGTGGGAACGCGACCTTGGGGCCGACCTTAACCGCCTCAGGCATCACCACGGCGCCGGCGTGCTGGTGTCGCTCATGGAGGGGTTCGAGTACGACATGTTGGGCGTCCCCACCCTGCTCGAGAGCGCGCGGGAGCGCGGCATTAGGGTGCATCACCTGCCAATAGTCGACACGTCGGTGCCGGCTGCGCACCAGGCCGACGAGGTCGACGCGCTCATCGGGGCCGTTCGAGACTCCTTGGCGGCGGGAGAGCGCGTGGTGGTGCACTGCCGCGGCGGGCAGGGCCGCACTGGAACGATAGCCTCCATCGTGCTGAGCACCTTCGGGCACGCGCCTGATGACGCCATCCGCCTGGTGCGCGAAGCGCAACCGCGCGCGGTCGAGAACCCCACCCAGCAGGATTACGTGCGGGAGGCGAGCAGCCGCTTGGCGCCCAGGAGCCCCCAGCGTGGCCGCTGACGGGCCCACATCGGCGCGCTCTTCCGTGGGGCGCGACGCCGCCGATCGCAGCCGCGGCGCCCTGCTTGGACTGGCGGTGGGCGACGCGCTGGGAACGACCCTGGAGTTCAAGCGGCCCGGCACCTTCGAGCCCCTCACCGACATGGTGGGCGGTGGTCCATTCAACCTGCACCCGGGCGAGTGGACCGACGACACGAGCATGGCGCTCTGCCTGGCCGAGAGTTTGGTGGAGAAGCAGGGCTTCGACCCGCAGGACCAGATGGAGCGGTACGTGCGTTGGTGGCGCGAGGGTCACTACAGCGTGAAGGGCTACTGCTTCGACATCGGCATGGCCACGAGCGCGGCCCTGCGGCGCTTCGAGGAGAGTGGCGAGCCGTTCTCGGGCTCGACCGATACGTACTCGGCGGGTAACGGCAGCATCATGCGTTTGGCGCCCGTGCCCATGGCCTACGCGCACGACCCCGCCGAGGCCATGCGCCTGGCGGGTGAGAGTTCGCGCACCACGCATGGCGCCTGTGCCTGCGTTGACGCCTGCCGTTACATGGCGGGTTTGATCGTTGGCGCCATCAACGGCGCCAGCAAGGAGGAGCTGCTTTCTCCCCTTTACGCGCCGGTTGCGGGTGCGCGGGAGGCGGAGCCGCTGTGCGAGGAAGTTGCCGAGGTGGCGGCGGGTTCGTTCCTGCGTAAAGAGCCGCCTGAGATCAGGGGGAGCGGGTACGTGGTGGCGTCGTTGGAGGCGGCGTTGTGGGCGTTCGCCAAGAGTGAGTCGTTCGAGGAGGGGGCGTTGTTGGCGGTGAACCTTGGGGATGATGCCGATACCACCGGCGCCGTGTATGGGCAGATCGCGGGCGCCTACTACGGCGCCACCGGGGTTCCTAAACGCTGGGTGGAGGTGCTGTCGATGTCCGACCGCATTGAGGCATTTGCAGATCAGTTGGCGTCGGAGAGGTAGAAGTGGAATGACTCGCAGGGACGATCACGTGTAGGCAGCGGTATTGCGACAGGGGATTGGCTCGACAGAGAGGTATCCAAAGAAGAGGATCGCGAGCCTGGCCCCAGCTGAGACAGAGGATAGGTACCCGCCTCATAGACATCAATTGCTTCAGCCAAGTACAAGCCCTCTGGGTCGCATAACGTACACGCCTGTAACGCTATTGAACACGGGTGCCCAACCCGGCTCTCCCATCTCGTATTTGCCAGTCATTGGGTTGATTATTGGAACTGCGCCCGGGAGTCGTAGTACCCAGACACCACTAATGGGATTCTTCGCTGGTTTGCTGCCAATTGGCGCGAACTCGAAGGCGCCAGTCATCGGGTTCGTTTGGAGTGTCCAGTTTTCTGGAACTACATCCACTTTGCCCGTCACGGGGTTTGCTTTGTGCCTTAGTCGCAAGAGTGCTCTCCCGGCGAGTTCCAGTTGGATGATCCCGTGCCTTTTCCTGTCTACAGCACGATTAGCAAGGAACGTTGTCGTGATACTAGGTTACTGGGAGGCAGCAACCATTGGAATCGGGAGCAATACTAGAGTATGCCTAGGATCAATGACGACGAGTCGATTCGAGTCGACCGATTCCTGAATGCGTTCAATGTAGTAGAGGCGGAGATCCGGAAGCGAACCGGCGTTGGGCCGGAGGTTCCTTTCAGGGAGGCATCGCGAGCCTTCGTCAGGCAACAGGGTTGGTGGCAAGCCCACGAGCCGGCTATGAGCACCTTCGCGGAGATAAGAAACTTCTTGGTCCACACTCGTACTCGCCCAGAGTTCGTGGCTGCCGTGCCTCACCAGGACACAGTGGAGCGTATAGAGCGGATCGCTTCATCTCTGGCCAAACCAAAGCTGGTAATCCCCACGTTCAGAACGGATGTATCGACCTTCACTCCAGATCATCCGCTCACGGACCTCCTGAGGGTCGTTTACGAAAGGGAAGTAACGTTCTTTCCCATCGTAGATGGCGAGGGGTTTCACGGCCTAGTTACTGGGAATGGGATCATGCGGTGGTTGGCGTGGTTAGCGGGCGATGACCCGCTTACTGACCTTTCCGAGATTCCGGTATCCAGCATTCTAGATTTCGAGGAGAGCAGGGCCAACTACCACTTCGTGCCGCACGACATGCCGGTTCCCGAAGCTCTTGACCACTTCCGACAGCACCCCGAACTAGAGGCTGTCTTGATCACTCATAACGGGAAGGCGACCGAAGCGTTGCTTGGCATCATCACTATCTGGGACGTGACGAATCGAGCTGTGGATTGACCGCACAAAGGAGATAGAACTCAAGCATTTCCAAGCGCGGTATTCTGAGGCCCTCAACGGTCTGCCGTTAGCCTTCGCCAGTGTCTTGGGGATCCTAAGGCTTGCGCGTTTGCCTTGGGCGCGTCCAGGGGCTAGGCTGCGTCATTGCCTGTCGCACATCCATAGGACCATGGGGCTAATTGTTGGATCCCACTCCGCTCTGCGAGTGACGTGTCATAACTCTGTTAGCGGCAAATAGTAATGATCCTCAGCAGCTGCAGGTGGTGAGTCGCAGGCAGGGATAAGCGACGATGACTAAGGACGATGCATGAACGAGGCAAATCTCAGGAGACTTCTCCAGCTAAGGCTTGCCGTGGGCTATCTCGGAGAACGCGCTCAGTTTGCGTGGTGGTCCACAGCGTTTTTCGAGGCTGCCAGCAAGCAGTTCCTGGAACCCGTGTTTGCGAAGACGGCTTTTGGAGCCCAATATCACGGCGTGGTTGAAGCGGCTCGGCGCGTCCACGACGAACGCCTGAGCGTAGGGAGTTTCCATGTTTTCAGGCTGCCAGAGGAACTGGAGCAGGACCTATTCGCAGAGTTGAAGCGCGTAGCAGAATCCGCAGTAACTTCATTGGCGCCTAGTAGTAAGGAAGAAGCATTCGAGACGCTGCGTGATGCCTCGGGCCCGCCAGATGGAGAGCATACAGAAGGCCCAATTCTTGTGGGGGGAATGCACCAGCTTTTCGAGCGAGAGGCCATTTCTAAGATCGCAGGTTCCTATCTGCATGCATTCATGACGGGGACTAAAGCTTTCCCCTACTTCGACGGCAAGCGGTGACATCGACTGCTAATTACGACACCAACCTGGCAATGGGGCTGGGGCTAATAGACGAGACGAAGGTGTTACTGGAAGCCTGGGAGCCCCCAATGAGTGCCCCCGAGCTCTACGAGGTAATCCTGGAGTCCGGGGCTCTTTCACGAATCTCCGCGTATCGCCTGCGCAACATTGTCGTGCGGGCTTTCGGGAACCGGTATTTGACCGACGGTGGCCAACCAGCGTCGCTCCTCAAGCGTCTCGTAAACGCCCTGCCTGCATCGCAGCTCGAGCAGCTCTTCTACCTCTACACGGCGCGCGCTAACCGGATATTCGCGGACTTCATCAGACAGGTCTTTTGGCCCGCCTACCAGTCCGCCGCTGCGTTCGTGACCAAACAGATGGCAGAAGAGTTCATCTGGCGCGCCATTGACGATGGCAAGACCCCTTCGCGATGGGCAGACGGGCAGGTCATGCGTATGGGCCGGTACCTCACGGGTTGCTGCACCGACTTCGGGCTGCTCGGGTCGCCCTCGAGCTCCGGACGACCCCTACGCTCGTTCTCGATCGAGCCGAACGTGGTCACGTACCTCGCCTACGACCTCCACTTCCAAGGCATCGGGGACAACGCGCTCCTGGCGCATGAGGACTGGGGGCTGTTCGGGCTGGAGCGACAAGACGTACTCGAGGCTCTTAAGCGCAACTCGCTGAAGGGCCACTTCATCGTCCAGGCAGCTGGTGACGTGGCGCGCATCGATTGGAAGCACCGTGGAATGGAGGCGCTCTGCGATGTACTCGCTGAAGAATGATTTCGACGAGCTCCGGGAACGGATCCGGCAGGGCCGCGAACTGAACCATGCCAGCTTCGAACCGATCTACTACCTGGTGTTCCCACCGAAGCAGATCCTCGCGGTGAAACGCCAGACGCCGGCCTGGGTGTCGAGGCTCAAGCAGGACGGCTGGAACGTCAAGACACTGTCGATGGCGGAGGAGATCGACAACATCCTCAAGGCGGATGGCAGGCGCAACCTTTGGCTCCAGATGGATCGCCAGGCGCCGCTCGATTGGTCGAGGACCAACCTTTCGCTCGCCAACGCCCTCACATACGAGAACCGTCTCGTTGAGAGCCTGAAGGCGGCTCTGCGCTCCATGGAGGAGGACCCCAAGGGCCTGCTGCTCGTCACGGACCTAGAAGCGCTGCACCCCTACATCCGCATCGGCGCTATCGAGGGGCACCTGCAGGGCGAGTTCAACGTACCCACCGTCTTCCTGTACCCGGGCGTGCGCACGGGCAAGACCAGACTGAAGTTCCTAGGCTTCTACCCCGACGACGGGAACTACCGCTCCGTCCACGTCGGCGGCTGATAGAGCGAGTACGGGGGCATAGAGATGACGACCATCAGTGCGCTGTTCGATCCCAGCAAGAACATCTATCGGTCGATCGAGAAGGTCATCACCTACGGCGCGACGCAGGAAGATCGCCTCAAGGCGGAGATCTCGGAGTACGTAGTCACCGACAACATCGACGAGCAGTTCCGTAAGCTGCTCGATCGCATGCAGCTCGCGATGGACACGGGCGGCAACAACGAGATCGGTGTATGGGTCTCGGGCTTCTACGGCTCGGGCAAGAGCTCGTTCACCAAGTACCTGGGCTTCGCCTTCGACGAGTCGATCACGGTCGATGGGACGCCGTTCGTAGAGCACCTGCACGCGCGCCTACGCACGCCCCAATCGAAGGCGCTGCTGAAGACCGTGGTGAAGCGTTTCCCCTCGGCCGTCGTGATGCTCGACCTCGCCAGCGAGATGCTGGCTGGGTCGACGATGGCGGACGTGTCGACCGTCCTGTACTACAAGATCCTGCAGTGGGCGGGCTACTCGCGCAACGTCAAGGTGGCGGCGCTCGAGCGCAGGATCGAGAAGGACGGCCGCACTAAGGAGTTCGAGGACAAGCTCGCCGCTGCTCTGCCAGGCGTGCCGTGGAAGGAGCTCCAGAACGACCCTCTCGTGGTCGACGGGCTCGTGCCGCAGATCGCGCACGAGATGTACCCGGCGCTGTTCCCGGACGCCAAGTCGTTCTCCACGAACACCGAGGGCTTCTTCCAGTTCGAGACCGAGCGCGTGCAGGAGATGCTCGACATCATCCGGGAGAAGAGCGGTAAGGAGAACGTCATCTTCGTCATCGACGAGGTGGGGCAGTACGTCGCTTCGCGCGACAACCTGATCCTCAACCTCGACGGTCTGGCGAAGAACCTCAAGCAGCTCGGACAAGGCAAGGCGTGGCTCATCTGCACCGCGCAGCAGACGCTTACCGAGGACGATCCGCGGGCGAGCCTCAACTCGCCGCAGCTCTTCAAGCTCAAGGACCGCTTCCCCATCCAGATCGACCTCGAGTCGAGCGACATCAAGGAGATCACCTACCGGCGCCTGCTGGGCAAGTCGCCGGCCGGCGAGACGGAGCTGTGCCGGCTTTTCGACACACAAGGCCAGGCCCTGCGGCACAACACCAAGCTGCAGGACGCGAAGTACTACGACGCGGACTTCACGCGCGAGACCTTCACCAACCTCTACCCCTTCCTGCCGGCGCACTTCGACATCCTGCTGCACCTGCTCGGAGCGCTCGCGAAGTCCACCGGCGGCATCGGCCTTCGCTCCGCCATCAAGGTCATCCAGGACGTCCTCAAGGGCGAGGGCGGCAGCAAGGCCATGGCCGATCAGCCGGTGGGGTGGCTGGCTACGTCGGTCACGCTCTACGACGAGCTCGAGACGGACATCAAGCGCGCCTTCGCATCCGTGCACCAGGCGGTAGGCAAGGTCAAGATCCGCTTCCCGGACTCTCAGATCCACCACGACGTGGCCAAGACCGTCGCGGTGCTGCAGATCCTGGGCAACCTCCCGGTGACCCTGCACAACGTGGCTAGCCTGATGCATCCGTCCGTCGACGCCCCCTCGCAGCTCGATGCCGTGATGACGGCTGTTCAGGAGCTCCTCAACGACCCGCTCGTGCCGCTGGGCGAGAAGGACGGCAACCTCGTGTTCCTGAGCGAGAAGCTCCGGGACATCGAGCAGGAGCGCGGAGCCATCCCGCTACGCACGGTGGAGGTCAGGCGTGTGTTCAACGAGGCGCTGCGGTCGACGTTCGACCCGTTGCCGCGCGTGACGCACCAGGGCTCGATGACGGTGACTTCGGGCCTGAAGGTGCTGGGAGCCACCGGCCCCAGCGCCCTCGCCGGCGAGCAGCACACCATCCAGACCATCGTCGAGGCGGTGCCGCCGACCGAGTACGAGACCGCCAAGAACCGGCTCGTGGAAGAGTCGCGCAGCCGCTCGGAGCGGAACTCCATCTGGCTGCTAACTCGTGCAGCCCCTGAACTCGAGGACTTTGCCGGCGAGATCTACCGTTGCCGCCGCATCGTCGAGCTGCACCGCAACGAACCCGATCAGGAAGTCAAGGACTACTGCGCCGGCCAGCTCGACCGCGCGGCGAGGCTCACGACGGAGCTGCAGAGCAAGATCAAGCAGACGCTGCAGGCCGGCTCCTTCGTGTTCCGGGGTCAGACCACCGCGGTGTCGGCGCTGGACACCGACCTCCTAGAGGCCTCGAAGAAGCTACTGTCGGACGTCGCGGCCCAGGTGTTCGACCGGTACGTCGAAGCCCCGGTGCGCGTGACCACCGATGTGGCGGAGAAGTTCCTGAAGGCCGCCAACCCGGCTGCCATCACGAGCGCGCTGGACCCGTTGGGGCTGGTGCAGACGAGCGCCGGCTCGCCCAAGTTCGATACCGACCACAAGGCGATCGTCAGCATCCGCGACTACCTCGAGAAGCACGGCTCCGTCGAGGGCAAGCGCCTGCTAGATCACTTCAGCAACGACCCGTTCGGGTGGTCGCCGGATACGACCCGCTACATCCTCGCTGCCATGCTGATGGCGGGTGAGCTGAAGCTGAAGGTCTCCGGGCGGGAGGTCACCACCGCTGGTCAGCAGGCGGTCGAGGCGCTCAAGAGCAACAACGCCTTCAAGAACATCGGGGTCGCGCTGCGCGACGAACGGCCATCCAACGAGACGCTGGGCCGAGCTGCTGAACGGTTGACCGACCTGCTGGGCGACACGATCCTGCCGCTCGAGCAGGAGATCAGCAAGACGGTCGCCAAGAACTTCGCGAGGTTCCAACACGACTACGCGCCGCTAGCGGAGCGCCTCAACAACCTAGGGGTGGCAGGCAGCGAACGCGTCCGCAGCCTGAACTCCGAGATCACCGACCTGCTGTTCACGGACGCTTCGGACGCCCCCACGCTCTTGGGCGCCGAGGCCTCGTCGCTTTACGACAACCTCAAGTGGGCACAGGAAGCTAAGAGCGCGCTTCGCGACGGGCTGGACGACGTGCTGAGAGACCTGCAAGCGCACCGCGCGGAGATCGAGAGCCTCCCGGACACTGGGGTCCCAGGAGAGCTCCGGCAGGAGGTGGCCCCTGAGCTCGAGGCGCTGTCGGACCGCCTTGCCTCCGAGGACTTCTTCAAGCACGCGAGCGACCTGAGTTCTCAGCTCACGAACCTCAAGGCACGCGTGCGTGAGGCCGTCGAGAAGCTGGCGGAGCGCCAGCAGGCGAGGATCGAGGCGGCGGCCGAGGAGCTCGAGAAGACGCCAGGCTGGGAGGAGCTGAGCCAAGAGGAACGCGCCGGCGCCGTAGCCCAACTCGAGGAGCTAGTGATCGAGGTGAGCCCCGACCTCGCCGGCCTCAAGAAGCTGCTCACGCGTGACTACGACATCGGCAGCACGGTCGAGGACCTGAAGCGCTCCATCCAGCGGCAAGGCCAGGAACGCCTCCGCGCCAGGCTGGAGGAGGAGCGGGAGAAGGAAGGGAAGGCGGGACCGTCGAAGCTGGAGAAGACCGTGAAGGTACCCGCGAAGGCGACGACCGCTGCTGACCTCGACTCGGTGATCAGGACGCTTACCGAGATCAAGGCCCAGATAGGCTTCTACGCCGAGGTCGACGTTCGCTTCGCGCTGGAAGAGGGCGGTAACTGACCATGGCGTTCGATCAGGCCACCCGCAACCGCCTGCAGC
>CAYXUE010000081.1:0-9197 GCA_964467885.1 uncultured bacterium
CGTTCGGCCGCACGCCCGACGCGATGGACGAAGGGATAGTGGACGAGACCCTGGGCGACGAGGAGATGCGCGACGGGATCGACGCGCCCCGCCTCTCCGACGACAGGGACCTGGAGCCGGGAGGCAACGGCCTAGAGGACACCCCCTGGCGCCATGAATACAGAACGGTGACCCTGCGGAGCGACCTGGCCCGCATCTTCGAGAACCTGCTCGCCGGGGTGACCGAATGGGCGGACGAGGACGGCTCCGAGGAGGCGCGCGCGCTAGTGTCGGAACTGGAGGACCTCTACGCCCGGGTCGGCGATCCCGTCGAGGAAACCGACCCCGCCGCGCAGGGCGGCGACGAACCGCTGGACAGACCCGCCTGAGGCGCTTTCGGCCCGGCCCGAACGGCGCGTCACCGACCTACGCTCTGACCGCGAACGGCCCGTGAGCAACGTGTCGTGCGGTTTGACATGGCCTCGCCGCAGCACATACACTACTCGGTGCTTGGGGCCGTGGCGCAGTTGGGAGCGCGCGTGAATCGCACTCACGAGGTCAGGGGTTCGAATCCCCTCGGCTCCACCAGAAAAGTAACGACAGGGACGGCGCTCGGGAACCGGGTGCCGTTCTTCGTTTAGCGACTCGGGGCAGGTCCGGGGCCGAAGGCGCTGCAACCTCCCCGCAACCCCGTCACATAAACTGACCGCCATGGCCACGACTAACTACGCCAGCACGTTCATCCAGGTAGCGGACGACTGCCCGGTAACCGAGGCCGAGGTGCCGCGGGCCAAAGCCGGCAAGGCCACGGTGGCCAGCCTGCAGTACGACCTACTGGCTGCCAAGCCCTACGAACTCACCTCGGACGACCTGCTGTTCGAGGTGCACGCCACCCGGCGGGGTGTGACGGATTCCGACCGCGAACAAGCACGGAACGCCTTCTTCGCCAAGTCCCAGGCGTGCCTGCGTGCCTCTCCCCTCGGCAAGCGCTACGGCTGGGGCCTCCACCACGATGAGCACGGCCGCGTGGCGCTGGTGGGTCTGGGTACCGAAGAGTACGCGAGGCTGGCCAAGGACGACACACTGAAGCAGCTGAAGGCGATGCGCTCGAAAAGAGCGTAAGAGACCGGTCCGCGGGGACCGGTCTCCTGCTACAGACCTTGGCTCTACGCCGCTCGCCTGCCCTACGCGACGGTGATGCTGTCGTCCAAGTACACGTCCTGGATCAGGTTGAGCAGCTTGACGCCCTCGTCCATTGGCCGCTGGAACGCCTTGCGGCCGCTGATGAGGCCGGTGCCGCCACCGCGCTTGTTCAGCACGGCCGTGAGCACCGCGTCGGCGTAGTCGTTGTCGCCTGAGGCGCCGCCCGAGTTGATGAGGCCGATGCGGCCCATGTAGGAGTTGGCCACCTGCCAGCGCACCAGTTCTATGGGATGGTCTTCGGGCATGAGCTCGCTGAACATGCGGGGGTCGGTGCGGCCGAAGCCCACCGCCTTGAAGCCGTGGTTGTTCTCGGGCAGCTTCTGCTTAACGATATCGGCCTGCAGGGTCACGCCCAGGTGGTTGGCCTGGCCGGTCAGGTCGGCGGCCGCGTGGTAGTCCGTACCGTCCACCTTGAACTCGTCGTTGCGCGTGTAGCACCAGAGGATGGTGGCCATGCCCAGCTCGTGGGCGTGCGCGAACGCTTCCGCCACCTCGATGATCTCGCGCTCGGAGTCGGGCGAGCCGAAATAGATGGTGGCGCCCACGGCCACTGCGCCCATGTCGTAAGCCTGATCCACGCTGCCGAACATGATCTGCGAGTACTTGCTGGGGTAGCTCATCAGCTCGTTGTGGTTGAGCTTCACGATGAAGGGGATCTTGTGGGCGTACTTGCGCGCCACGGTGCCCAGCACCCCGAAGGTGGATGCCACCGCGTTGCAGCCGCCCTCGATGGCCAGCTCCACGATCTTCTCGGGGTCGAAGTAGTCGGGGTTCTTGGAGAAGGAGGCACCGCCGGAGTGCTCCACGCCCTGGTCCACGGGCAGGATGGAGACGTAGCCGGTGTTGGCGAGCCGACCGTGGCCGTAGAGGGTCTGCAGGCTGCGCAGCACGCGGGGGTTGCGGTCGGAGTGCGTGAAGATGCGGTCGACGAAGTCGGGTCCTGGCAGGTGCAGGCGCTCCTTGGCGATGCCCTTGGCCGTGTAGCCCAACAGGGCCTCGGCCTGGTCGCCCAGCAGGTCGATGATCTCGCTGTTCATGGTGATGCTCATGGTGGTTCCTCCCTGATCGAGCCCGCAGGTGCTTCGATGCGGTGTGACGGACGATGGAACTACCTCGAGGTTAGCCCCTAGCCCTGCTCGCTGCCGTACGCGCTCGGTTGTATACGCCAACGGCACACACGGGTACAAGCGTCCGGCGGTCCGGGACGGAACGGTTCGCTGCTTCTGGTCATCGGAAGGCCCCCTCCCCGACCTGGCGCCCGCGATACCGTAGGCGGATGGAGGACACATCCCGTGGTTCCGGCAGCGCCGGCCTACCGACCGGCGTCGCTTCGCTGGGCTACCGCCCGGACCTCTTCCTGCTGGACGCCGACGTGGTGCACCTGAACCATGGCTCGTTCGGAGCCGTGCCGCGGCCCGTGCTGGCCGCTCAGCGCGCGGCGTCGGAGCGGATAGAGCGCAGTCCCGAACGGTTCTACCGCGCCGACCTGGCTCCGGCGCTGGAGGCGGTGCGGCAACGTGTGGCCGCGTTCCTGCACACGGACCCTGCCGGGCTGGCCCTAGTGCAGAACGCCACCGAGGCCGTGCAGGTGGTGCTGGAAGCCGTGCGGCCGGCCGCGGGAGCGGAGATCCTGTACACCGACCACGCTTACTGGTGGGTGCAGACGGCCATCGCCCGGGCCGGCCAGCGCTACGGTGCCGTGCCCCGTGAAGTGCTACTGCCCACCGAGGCGCCGCCTGCCGACTTAACCGACGAACTGGTCTCGCGACTCAAGGATGCCATCACGGACCGGACAGCACTAGTGGTCATAGATCAGATCACCTCGGCTTCCGCCCTGCACTTGCCCGTGGAGGAACTCATAGCAGCGCTGCCGGACGGCCCGCCGGTGCTGGTGGATGCGGCCCACGCGCCCGGGTTGATAGAGCAGCCGGTTCCCGCGGGAGCGGCGTTCTGGCTCGGCAACCTGCATAAGTGGGCGTTCGCGGCGCGCACCGCGGCAGCGCTGGTGGTGGCGCCAGAGTGGCGGCAGCGCGTGCAGCCGCTGGTGGCCAGCGCCGGCGCCGCGGACGGCTTCCCGCGCTCGTTCGACTACTTGGGTACGCAGGATCCCACGGCTTACCTGGCACTTCCAGCAGCGCTGGAGTTCCCGGAGAGGCACCTCGGCCTCAGCTTCTGGGAGTTGCGGCGGCGCAACGTTGCCGTGCTGGAGGAGGGGTTACGCCTCCTCGCTGACAGCCTGGACCTGGAACCCCATACGCCGAACGGCTTGCCGCTGAACACGATCTGTCTCGGCACCACGGCTGACGCCGCCTCAGCTGCCAAGGTAACGGAGGAGTTGCGGGAAGCCGGGGTGGAGGTTGCCATGACCTCCGTAGCGGGCCGGCTGCACGCTCGCGTCTCGGTTCAGGCCTACGTCTCCCCTGCGGACTTCGAGGTGCTGGCCCGCGCGTTGGCGCCCTACGCGCGGCGCTGACCAACGGGCGCTCCTTCGACGGCCCTCCACGGTCAGCCCAGCGCGATGTCGAGTACCAGCATCACCACCACGCCCACCATGGTGCCCAGGGTGGCGGTGCGCTCGTTGCCCTTGGCGTGGATCTCGGGCACGATCTCGTCGAGGATGACGAACAGCATGGCGCCGGCCGCGAAGCCCATGGCGTAGGGCAGCAGCGGCTCTGCCACGGTGACGGCCCAGGCGCCGAACACGGCCAGCGGGATCTCGACCACGCCCGCTCGGATGCCCGTGAACGCCGCGTACCAGAGGCTGCCCATGCCCGCGTTCCGCGCCGCTACCGCCACGGCGAGCCCCTCGGGGATGTTCTGGATGCCGATGGCGAACATGAGCGCCATAGCCGCCCCGAGCTCGCCGGAACCGATGCCCACGCCCACCGCCAGCCCCTCCGGCATGTTGTGGAGTGTGATGGCCACGATGAAGAGCAGCACACCGGACATGCCGCTGCGGCTACCCGCGTCCACCCCCGCCTCCTGCGCGGCGTCCGCCCTCGCTCGGCCCGTGACGAGGAAGTGCACGTGAGGCACCCAAGCATCGGCCCGGTCGAGGAACAACACGCCCAGCACCAGCCCGATGACCACCGGCAGCAGACCGCCCACCTCGATGCCCGGCAGGATGAGGCTGGTGAAGGACGCCGTGAGCATGACCCCGGCCGCGAAGCCGAGCGCGCCGTCCAGCGAGCGGCGTGAAGGATTGCGCCACACCAGAACTAGGAGCGCACCCACCAGGTTCATGAACGAGATGACGGTGCCGGCGACCAGGCCCTGGACCACGGGGTTGTGGCCCGCGACCCTGAGGAAGAGATCCACGGCGCCGTCCATCGCGTTCATCTTAAGCAACTAGCGAGCGGATGTTGCGTGCAGGGCGCGCAGGACAGGGTGTACGGGCCGAACTGGACATCAGTTGCTGGCTGTGAGCCCTACTCGAACGCGTCCGCTGCCAGGGCCGAGAGGTAGCCGCGTACGTCCTCCGGCCACTCCTCGGTGAGCGACTCGAAGCGGTGGCCGTTACCCGCGTCGAGCGCACGGTAGGCTTCCTCGAAGTTCGGCCTGTTGCCCGCAAGGACGGTCATCACCCGCCCGGTGACGCGCCTGCTGCGCAGCGCTGGGTCCTCGCTCTTCCTGGCTTCGTCCACCAGGCGCCGTAGCGTTGCCGACGCTCCGCTGGGTTGCTCTGCCAGCCACTCCCAGTGGCGCGGCAAGAGGGTGACCTCGCGCGAGACCACGCCGAGCTTGGGACGGCCCGGCCCCTTGACTGGTTCCCCTTCTGCTTCTTCGGGCACGTACCGCTGCAGCACGTCGGCAACCGTGCCCCGGAAATCGTAGTCGACCTGGCTGCCGGTGCTGTCATCGAAGATGAGCAGCTGCGCTTGGGGATGGGTGTCCAGGTGGGACTTGGCGACTCGGATCATGGTGGCGAGGTCGCCCCTGACGACCAGCTTAGGTCCGTCGAAGGCAGAGTAGTTGCGATCTGAAGGCATGCGTCAGATTTTACCCGGGTGATATGCTTTACGTCAATAATACCCGGGCAAATTGCAGCCGTCGCCGGTTGCCTGCCTCAGGCCCCCTACTCGTCATCTTCGAGCAGGGGCACATCCAGCCGCACCACGTAGCGCGCCCCCGCGGGCCGCAGGTGGCTCTCCACCAGCTGCAGCTCCGTGACCTGCCACTCGCCGAACACCTGCAGGCGGGCCAGCCTCTCGGGCATGCGCTGCGGGAACCGGAAGCGGGCGAGGGTGATGTGCGGTCGGTAGCGCTTGGAGTCCACCTCGAAGCCGGCGGCTTTCAGTTCGGTAACCAGCCGCGCCTGCAGCGCGATGAGCCGCGGAACCTCGCCGTCGAGGCCCGCCCACAGCACCCGCGCCTTCTCCTCGTCCGGGAAGGCGCCTAGGCCCTGGGCCTGCAAACTCAGTGGCTCGTCGATGCCCTCGGTCGCCGCGTAGATCACGTCCTCCACCTCGGGTATGCGGCTCTCCTCCACGTCCCCGAGGAACGCCAGCGTGAGGTGCATGTTCTCCGGTTCGACCCACTTCACCCCTCGCGCGTTGGCCGCCCAGCCCACGCGCTCGAGGTTGCTCTTCACGCTGTCGTCGATGGGCGCGGCGATGAACAGTCGTGGCATGGCCTCACCTTTACTCACCTGTGCCGCCTTGGCTAGGGCCGCCGTTACGCCCCACGTTGCACAACCATGGACAAGGCGCCTCCTGCTCATGTAAACTACTGAACGCTGCCGCGCTAAGGTGCGGACCCCAGCGAACCCCGTGGGTCGTTAGCTCAGTCGGTAGAGCAGCTGACTCTTAATCAGTAGGTCGTAGGTTCGAGTCCTACACGACCCACCACGTAGAACCCCGTCCAGGACGGGGTTCTTTCTTTGCATATGCCCAAGAGCTTACACTTGGCCGCTCCGCACACTTCCCACTTTCGGCTTTGGAGCGACTTTCACAGGTAACCCCGCGCTCACGGGTGCGCCCACGATAGTGCCCAAAGGCAAGGCAGCGGTTATCCTGAGATGAACTATGCACTCGCAGGAACGTAGCGGAGTAAAGCCAGTTTTCCAGAGCGGGTAACCACGCACTAAAGACACCGTGGCATTCGGGGGTATCTACAATCGTGTCCGAATCAACTCAAACTTCTGCTCCCCTCGGGTTCGAGCGAGACCTCTTCCTCGCAGCCGACAAACTCCGCGGCAGCATGGAGCCCAGCGACTACAAGCACGTTGTCCTCGGACTCATTTTTCTGAAGCACATCAGCGACCGCTTCGAAGCCAAACGCGCCGAGATCCTCGAGAAGCGCGGCGAGGCCGCCGCCGAGGACCGCGACCGCTACCTCGCCGAGGCCATCTTCTGGGTGCCTAAGAGCGCCCGCTGGTCGCACCTGCAGGCCAACGCCAAGCAGCCCGACATCGGCAAGCGCATCGACAACGCCATGATCGCCCTCGAGAACGAGAACCCCTCACTCAAGGGCGTGCTCCCCAAGGACTACTCGCGGCCCGCACTAAGTGCGTTGCGCTTGGGCGAGCTCATCGACCTATTCAGCAACATCGCACTGGCCGAAGCCGCCAATAACGGTAACGACGTCCTCGGGCGCGTCTACGAGTACTTCCTCGCCGAGTTCGCCGGCAGCGAAGGCAAGCGCGGCGGCGAGTTCTACACCCCCAGCCACGTAGTCAAGCTCCTCGTCGAGATGCTCGAACCGTACGAGGGCCGCGTCTACGACCCCTGCTGCGGCTCCGGCGGCATGTTCGTCCAGAGCGAGAAGTTCGTCGAGAGCCACGGCGGGCGCTTAGGCGACATCGCCATCTACGGCCAGGAGATGAACTACACCACCTGGCGCCTCTGCAAGATGAACCTCGCCGTCCGGGGCATCGACGGCGACATCCAATGGAACAACGAAGGCTCGTTCCTCAAGGACGCCCTGCCCGACCTGAGGGCCGACTTCGTGCTCGCCAACCCGCCTTTCAACGTCTCCGACTGGTCGGGCGACAAGCTCAAGGACGACGTGCGCTGGCGATACGGCACACCGCCCGCCGGCAACGCCAACTTCGCCTGGCTGCAGCACATCCTCCACCATCTCGCGCCCAACGGCACCGCCGGCGTCATCCTCGCCAACGGCAGCATGAGCAGCAACGCCGGAGGCGAGGGCGAGATCCGCAAGGCCATGGTCGAGGGCAACGTCGTTGACTGCATGGTGGCGCTGCCCGGCCAACTATTCTACAGCACGCAGATCCCCGTGTGCGTCTGGTTTCTCGCCAAGGACCGCAGCAACGGCAAGTTCCGCAATCGGCGCGGCGAGGTGCTCTTCATCGACGCTCGCAAGATGGGCAGTATGGTTGACCGAACCCGACGCGAACTCACCGACGACGACATCCAGAAGATCACAGGCACCTACCACGCCTGGCGCGAAGGCAAGGAGTACGAGGACGTCCCCGGGTTCTGCAAAAGCGCAACCCTGGACGAAATCCGCGAGCATGGGCACGTTCTGACACCGGGGCGGTATGTAGGCGCAGCCGAGCTGGAAGATGACGGGGAGCCGTTTGAGGAGAAAATGCAGAGACTCGTCGCCGAACTGGGTTCATTGCAAACCCAGGCTAGAGAAATTGACGAGGCAATTGCCAATTCATTGTCGGACCTCGGTTATGGCGCCTGATTGGCAAACAAAGCACCTCGCCGATCTCATCGAGATTCGGCACGGCTTTGCCTTCTCCGGCGCCTACATCAGCGAACACCCAGCCGGGGATGTCTTGCTTACGCCTGGGAACTTCGCGATTGGTGGCGGATTCAAGGGCGGTAGGTTCAAGTATTACACTGGTCCAGTGCCTCAGGAATTCGTCCTCAACGAGGGCGACTTATTGGTCACGATGACTGACCTAAGTAAACAGACTGACACCTTGGGGTACCCCGCGTTCGTACCGCCACCGCAGGCGGGCCGTCAGTATCTGCATAACCAACGCCTCGGAAAAGTTGTAGCGAGACCCGAGGCACCAGTGGACCTCAGGTATCTCTACTATGTTCTCTGCAGCGCGCCCTACCGCCACGAGATACTCGCGGGCGCTACTGGAACAACAGTCAAGCACACTTCTCCCAAGCGCATCGGTCAGTTTCGCTTTCCCTTGCCGCCGATTTCAGAACAGCGAGCCATCTCCTCGATACTTAGTGTGCTGGACGACAAGATCGAGTTGAACAGGCGGATGAGCGAGACGCTCGAAGACATCGCGGCTACCGTCTTCCACTCCTGGTTTGTGGCATTTGACGACGCCGAACATCTAGAGGACAGTGACCTAGGCTTGATTCCTGAAGGGTGGCAGGTCGAGCCAATCGGAAACTTGATTCATATCGTGGGAGGTTCCACCCCCAGCACCAAAGAGCCCAACTACTGGGACGGCGGCAGTATTCCGTGGGCAACCCCCAAGGACTTATCGGGTCACGAAGGGCCCGTCCTGTTGGAGACAGCGCGATGCATCACGGATGCAGGACTAGAACGCATTAGTTCTGGTCTCTTACCAAAAGGCACGCTGCTGTTTTCCTCCCGTGCACCAATCGGCTACCGAGCGATAGCAGGACAGCCAACGGCGGTGAACCAAGGTTTCATTGCTGTGCCTCCCGGCGGCGACCTGTCTCCGACATACATGTACTTCTGGGCTCACTCGAACCTAGACGTAATCAGAGGGCATGCAGGTGGAAGCACCTTCGCTGAAGTCAGCAAGCGTTCCTTCAGATCCATCCAAGCGTTGCTGCCACCCATGGAGCTTCGACTTCGGTTTGATGAAGTCGCCGGCCTGGTTCTCAGGCGCTGTGAACTACTAGCAAGAGAGTCCAAGGCCCTAGCCGAGCTCCGCGACGCTCTCCTTCCGAAGCTCATCTCCGGCGAACTTCGTGTACCCGACGCCGAGCAGTTGGTGAGCGAGGTCGCCTGATGACCTTCCTCGACGAGCAGGCGGTGGAGGGGCTCCTGCTCGAAGCGTTCGTGACCCTCGGCTACGAGCACCAGAGCGACCGCGTCATCGGTCC
>CAYXUE010000082.1:0-9183 GCA_964467885.1 uncultured bacterium
TGGGCAACGGCGCGCGGCAGCACTTCGACATGGGCCGCATGCGCGCCATCGAGACGCGGCGCTGGCTGCTGCGCGCCGGCAACGACGGCATCACCGCCAGCGTCGACCCTTACGGCCGTGTGACGGCCGAGCTTCCCCGCCGCGAGCCCGGCGCCCTGGCGGCGGAGTTCGAGCTGCTGCAGGGCACCACTCTCTGGGTGCGCTACGGCGCTTGGCTGCCGCTCCTACTACTGGTCTGGTCGCTTATCTGGGGCGCCCTCTCGTACCCCAGGCGGCAGCAGGCGTAAACTACGCAACCATGAACGTGATCATCGTGGGTGGCGGTGAGGTCGGCTCGCTGATAGCGGAAGCTCTCCACCGCTCTCACGCCGTGACGGTTATCGATCAGGACCCTGAGCGGGAGGAGGAGTTCGCCAACCTCGACGTGCGCTTCCTGCAGGGCAACGGCACGGACCCGGAGGACCTGCGGGCGGCCGGGGTGGAGCGGGCCACCGCCTTCGTAGCCTGCACCAACAACGACGACGTCAATGTGCTGGCTTGCCTGGCAGCCAAGGGCCTGGGCGCCAAGCAGACGCTGGCCTTCGTGGCCCGCCAGCGCTACGTCGACGCGTTCCAGCGCGAGAGCCCCTTCGAGTCGGTCGGGCTGCTGATCGACAGGGTGCTGTGGCCGCAGCGGATCCTGGCGCACAAGATCGCGGACATCGTGCGGGTGCCGCGCGCCATCGACAGCGCCCGCTTCGCGCGCGGGCGCGTGACCATGCTCGAGTACGCGCTCGAGGAGGGCGACCCGTTCATGTACACACCGCTGGCCAGCATGGACCTGCCCGAGGGCGTGTTGGCGGTGGGCGCCATCCGTAACGACACCTTCACCATCCCCGTGGGCACCACGCAGTTCGAGCCGGGCGACCGGGTGGTCTTCATGGGCACCACCGAGCGCATGAAGGCGCTGCAGAAGCAGTTCGCTCCCAGGCAGCGTCACCAGAAAGTCACCATCGTGGGCGGCGGCAACGTCGGCTTCATGGTCGCCGAGTACCTGGAGCCCTACCACTACGACATAACCATCATCGAGGAGGACGAGCCGCGCTGCCACAAGCTCGTGCAGTGGCTGCCGAACGTGCTCGTGCTGCGGGGCGACGGCACGGACCTGGAGCTGCTCGAGCAGGAGCGGGTGGAGGACGCTGACGTCATGGTGGCCGTGACGGACGACGACGGCAAGAACCTGCTCGTTTCGCTCCTCGCTAAACAGCTGCGGATCCCGAAGGTGGTCACGCGCGTGGGGCGGCCCCGTAACAAACGTGCCTTCATGAAGGTCGGCATCGACGCACCCCTAACGCCGCGCGCCGTGGCCGTACAGGAGGTCGTCAACTGGCTCCACGTGGACGAGGTGGAGCACATAGCCTCCATCGAGGACTTCGCCGAGGTGACGGAGGCCATCTACCCCACCGACGCCAGCGGAGGCCGCGTGATGGACCTGCGCACCCCGCCGACCGTTCTGATAGGCGCCATCGAGCGCGGTAACAAGGTGTTCGTACCGACCGGGCTCACGCTGGTCGAGCCGGGCGATCACCTCTTCCTCGTTACTACGCCCGATCAGGTCGACGCCCTCGAAGCGTGGCTGGACGAAGTGGGAACGCCGGAGAAGATCCGTCCGTGAGCCTCACGCAGGGCGGTAGCAGCCGCTCTGTGCGGTGGGGGGAACTCCTGCGCGGCCCGGTGGGCGACAACGGCTGGCGGCTGCGCGGCCGCTTCCTGCCCTACATGCTGGGTACATCCATGGCGGCCATGGCCATCGCGGGCGTGGGCTTCGCGATCTACGCGGCCGTACTGGGCGAGAGCAGCCGTGGCTTCCTGGCCATGCTGGCGGTGGCGCTGCCCCTAAGCGTCCTCCTGCGGCTGAGGGGCTCGCCCAACGCGGAGCCGAGCCCCCGCGAGGCGCTGGCCAGCGTGCTGCTCACCTGGCTCGTCATGCCCGCAGTGGGCGCGTTGCCCTATCTGTTCGCGTTCGGTTTCGGTCCGGTGGACGCCATGTTCGAGGCCATGAGCGGCTTCACCACCACGGGCGCCACCACCATCACCGACTTCGAGGCGGTGGCCACCAGCCTGATCATGTGGCGCGCCCTCTCGCAGTGGGTGGGCGGCGTGGGCATAGTGGTCATGTTCGTGGCCGTGTTCCCGCAGCTGGCCATAGCGGGCCGCCAGCTCTTCTACGCCGAGACGCCCGGGCCCACGGAGGAGCGGCTGGCTCCCCGCCTGCGCAGCACGGCCCTGCTGGTGGTGAGCGTGTACACGGGCCTCACCGTCATCGCGGCCGTGGCGCTGGGGCTGGCGGGCATGGACACGTTCGACGCCGTGGCCCACGCGCTGGCCGCCATCTCCGCCGGCGGCTTCTCCCCCGTCACCTTCGGCATGGCGGCCTACAGCCCCGCGGCGCAGTGGGTGGCGCTCGTGTTCATGTTCCTGGCGGGCGTCAGCTTCCCCCTGCTCTACCGAACGGTCAGCGGGCAACCGCGCGCCTTCTTCCGGAACGCCGAACTGCGCGCGTACATCGGCATCGTGCTCATCGCCGGCCTGCTGCTGACGCTGCTGGTGAGGGCGGAGTACGGCGGGTGGGAAGCTCTGCGCCACGGCCTCTTCCATGCTGTCAGCGTCGTTACCACCACGGGCTTCGCCACCGCCGACTACACCACCTGGAGCCTGCCCGCGCAGGCCGTCATCGTGCTGCTGCTCTTCGTGGGCGGCAGTGCCGGCTCGGCCAGCGGCGGCGTCAAGGTGGCGCGCTGGCAGATCATCGTGAAGCACGGGGTGCGCGAGGTGCGGCGCGCCCTGCACCCGCGGGCCGTGCTGCCCGTGCGGGTGGGCAACCGCATCGTGCCGGAGGAGGTCATGCGCTCGGTTGTGGCGTTCCTCACGCTCTACCTGGCGCTGTTCGTGGCCGGCACGCTGACGCTGGTCTTCCTGGGCGAGGACCTGCAGACGGCGTTCACGGCGGCCATAGCCTGCCTGGGCAACACCGGCATCGGGCTGGGACCCATCGGCCCGCTCGGCACCTACGAGAACCTGCACCCCGGCAGCCGCGCCATGCTCACCTTCCTGATGTTCGCCGGACGCCTGGAGGTCGTGACCGTCTTCGCCATGTTCGACGCCTCGTTCTGGCGCGTGCCGCGCCGGCGCCGGGGCACGCAGCCGGAGTCCTGAACGCGTTGTCACTCACTTGGCGCTGAGCTATGCTCCTTGTGAACCCTAAGGCTCTTCCTGGGAGCGCCTCGCCTCCGCAGAGCTGCCCTGAGGTGCCGGCCCGAGCGCCGTGCTCTACCGACCCGGGCATCTTAGTTGGATGCCCCGTTCTAGTATCGTTGGAGGGACAATGACCGACAGCATCGACTCCGTACTGCAGGAGACCAGGCAGTTCCGACCATCACGGGCGTTCCTGGAGCAGGCCAACATCTCCGACGCCAGCGAGTACGAGCGCCTCTACAGGCAGTCGATCGATGATCCGGAGCGCTTCTGGGGCGACGCGGCCCAGGAGTTCCACTGGTTCGAGAAGTGGAACAAGGTGCTGGAGTGGGACGAGCCGCACGCCCAGTGGTTCGTGGGCGGCAAGACCAACCTGGCTTACAACTGCCTCGACCTGCAGGTGGAGCGCGGCCTGGGCAACAAGGTGGCCTTCTTCTGGGAGGGTGAGCCCGGCGACAAGCGTGTGCTCACCTACTCCGACCTGCTCATCGAGGTCAGCCGCTTCGCCAACGTGCTGAAGAGCAAGGGGATCAAGACGGGCGACGTGGTGGCCATCTACCTGCCCATGATCCCGGAAGCCATCATCGCCATGCTGGCCTGCGCCCGCATCGGCGCCACGCACTCGGTGGTATTCGGCGGTTTCTCGTCCCACGCACTGGCCGACCGCATCAACGACGCCAGCGCCAAGCTGGTCGTCACCGCGGACGGCGGCTTCCGGCGTGGCAGCGTGCTGCCCCTCAAACCGGCGGTGGACGAGGCGCTGGAGTCCTGCCCCAGCGTCGAGGACGTCATAGTGGTGCGCCGAGCGGACAACGCCATAGACATGGAGTCCGGCCGCGACGAGTGGTACCACGAGCTCATCGGCAGCGCATCCGACGAGTGCGAGGCCGTGCCGCTCGACTCCGAGCACCCCGCCTACATCCTCTACACCTCGGGCTCCACCGGTACACCGAAGGGCGTGGTGCACACCACCGGTGGCTACCTGGTGCACACCGCCCTGACGGCCAAGTACGTCTTCGACCTCAAGCCGGGCGACATCTACTGGTGCACGGCGGACATCGGCTGGGTCACGGGCCACAGCTACGTGGTGTACGGGCTCATGGCCAACGGCGCCACGCAGGTCATGTACGAGGGCGTCCCCTTCCACCCTGGACCGGACCGCTTCTGGGAGATGATCGCCCGTTACCGCGTGAGCATCTTCTACACGGCCCCCACGGCCATCCGCGCCTTCATCAAGATGGGCGCCGAGCATCCGGAGAAGCACGACCTCAGCAGCCTGCGCCTCATCGGCACCGTGGGCGAGCCCATCAACCCGGAAGTTTGGATGTGGTACCGCCGGGTCATCGGGGGCGACCGCTGCCCGGTGGTGGACACCTGGTGGCAGACGGAGACGGGCGCCATCATGATCAGCACCATCCCGGGGGTGCATGCGGCCAAGCCCGGCTCGGCCGGCCTGCCGCTGTTCGGCATCGACGCCGCGGTGGTGGATGCCGATGGCAAGGAAGCGCCCTACAACCAGGGCGGCTACCTAATAGTGCGGAAGCCGTGGCCGGCCATGCTGCGCACCGTGTACGGCGACGACGACCGCTACCGCAACCAGTACTGGAACGAGGTGCCGGGCGTGTACTTCTCCGGCGACGGCGCCCGCGTTGACGAGGACGGCTACTTCTGGATCATGGGCCGCGTGGACGACGTGGTGAACGTGTCGGGTCACCGCCTGGGCACCATGGAGGTGGAGTCGGCCATCGTCTCGCATCCGGCCGTGGCCGAAGCAGCGGTGGTGGGGCGCCCGGACGAGCTGAAGGGTCAGGGCATCGTGGCCTTCGTGACGCTAGAGCAGGGCTACGAACCCACCGATGCGCTGCGGCAGGAGCTGCGCAAGCACGTGGCCGACGAGATAGGCGCCATCGCGCGGCCGGACGAGGTGCGGTTCGCCGACGCGCTGCCGAAGACGCGCTCGGGCAAGATCATGCGGCGCTTGCTGCGCAACGTGGCCGCCGGACAGGAACTCATCGGTGACACCAGCACGCTGGAGGACCGCCGGGTGGTGGAGCAGCTGCAGCAGGGAGGCTGAGGCACCGGCCGTTCGGGCGGTAGATGGCGGCGCCCCCGGTACCGGTTACCGGGGGCGCCGCCGTCCTACCGGCTGAGCGGGCGTGCAGGCAGCTTCAGTTCAGCCACGAGCATGGCCACCAGCATCAGCCCCGCGCCCAGCAGCCCCCAGGTGCCGAGCTGCTCGCCTAGCAGCAGGTAGGCGAACAGCGCCGCGAAGGCGGGCTCCAGCACGAAGATGAGGGCGGCCACGTGCGCTGGCACCACCCGCTGCGCGTACGTCTGCAGCAGGCCCACCAGGGCGGTGGCCACCACCGCCAGGTAGACGATGGCCAGGTACGTGCCCAGCGGAACGCTGGGCAGGAGGTGGGCCTGCGGGGCGGCCCACACCCAGGCGAGGAGCGCCATGGGGATGTGCTGCATCATCACCAGCGAGGTGGCGCGCACCTTGCCGGCTATCTCGCCCAGGTAGACGATGTAGAGGGCGTACGTGAGGGCGGTCAGCAGTACCCAGACGTCGCCCAAGTTCACGGCGGCCACTCCGTCCCGCAGGGTCATGAGCGCCAGACCTGCCAGAGCCACCACCGCGGCCAGGAAGACCCGGGGCGCCAAGCGCTTGCCCCAGAACAGTGCGCCCAGGATGGGCGTGAGGATGACGGACAGCCCGGTGATGAAGGCGGCGTTGGAGGCGCTGGTGATGGAGAGCCCGATGGTCTGAGAGGCGAAGCCCGCGAAGGAGAGCACCCCCAGGATGAGCGCCGGCACGATGGCCTTGCGCTCGAAGCGGGCCCACACCAGCATCAGGGTGGCGAGCGTGAAGCGCAGAGCGAGCAGCAGGGCCACCGGTATGGTGTCCAGAGCCTCCTTCACCACCACGAAAGTGGTGCCCCAGATGATGGTTATCAGAACGAGAGAGACGACACCGATAGCGGGCGACACGCCATGAATCATCGCACGCGCGCCAACCGCGCTGATGCCCGTGAGAGACGACGCGCTGCCCGGTCGGCCGGCGACGGCCGCAACCTGGAGCCCCACCGCTGCCCGCCACCCGCTTCCGCGCTGTTAGCATGCGAGCATGCTCGCTAACTTCCGCGTAGGCCACGGTCAGGACGCCCACCGGCTGGTTGCCGGCCGGCCGCTGGTCATCGGCGGCGTCACCATCCCTTCCGAGCGCGGGGCGGACGCCCACTCCGACGGCGACGTGCTGCTGCACGCCCTCTCCGACGCCCTGCTCTCCACCTACGCGCTAGGCGACATCGGCAAGCTGTTCCCACCCAGCGACCCGGCCCATGCGGGGCTCGACAGTCGCCGGATCCTGGCCGAGGTGCTGACGCGGCTGGTGCGCACCGCGGGGCGGGTGGAGTTCCTCAACGTGGCCGCCGTGGTGACCCTCGACAGCCCGAAGCTGGGCGATAAGCGCGAGGACGTGGCGGCCTCGGTGGCCGAGGCGTTGGGCGTGAGCCAGGGAAGGGTGGGCATCACCTTCAAAACGAGCGAGGGGCTCGCTCCCGATCACGTGCAGGCCAGCGTCAGCCTGCTCGTGCGGTGCGAGCCCCTTCACGCAGATCCCGTTACTTATAAGGTCTGAGCTGCCCGAAGAGTCCGGGCCTCAGGCCTCCTGCAGCGTGACCACCACGCGGCCCTCCCGCGCGTGCGCCTGGAAGAGCTGGATCTTCTTGACGGCCGGCAGGGTGGCCCGGCCGCTGCGCAGGTCGAAGGTGGCCCCGTGGTGGATGCAGCGGATCTTGCCCTCCAGCAGCTCGCCGTCGTGCAAGGGGTAGCGCTGGTGGGTGCAGCGGTCGGGCATGGCGAAGAACTCGTCGCCCTGCCGCACCACGATGATGTCCGTGTCGGCCACGGTGCGCGCGGTGATGCTCCCTTCCGGGAACTCCTCCACCGAGCCGACGTCGAAGGTCGACTCGGTGGCCTGCGGCTGCCCGCTGCTGCCCGTGCTCACAGCTTCTCTTTGACGCCCGGCACGCCCAGCTTGGCCTGCACCACGCGCTCCACGTACTCCGCCACCTTGGGCAGGGTAACGCGGCTCATGACCTCGTAGAGGAAGCCGGTAACGAGCACGTGCTCGGCCACCTCGGGAGTGAGGCCGCGGCTCATGAGGTAGAAGCGCTGATCCTCCGGCACGGGGCCTGTGGTGGAGCCGTGCGAGCACTTTACGTCGTTGGCCGCGATCTCGAGCTGCGGGATGGAGACGACCTCGGACTCGGTGTCCAGCAGCAGGTTGCGGTTCGTCTGGTAGGCGTCCGTCTTCTGCGCGTCCGGGTCCACCACGATGAGGCCGGAGTACGTGGCGCTGCTGGCGTCGCGCACGGCGCCCTTGAAGAGCACGTCCGAGAAGCCGCGCCCCTCGGCGTGGTGCTGCAGGGTGAACTGGTTGAAGTGCTGGCCCTCGTCGGCGAAGTAGAGGCCGAGCATCTCGCTCTCGGCGCCCGGGCCGGCCAGGCTGCTCTCCACTTCCACGCGGGCGGCGTCGCCACCCAGGCTGACGGTGACGGACTCCAGGCGCGAGTCGCGGCCGAGCTTAGCGCGCATCTTGTTGATGTGCGCCACGTTGCGGCTCCAGTTCTGCAGGCTGACGTAGCGCAGCTTGGCGCCGTCCTTCAGGACGATCTCGGTGGCGGCGTCGAAGAAGAGGCGCTCGTCGAACGGGTCCGAGGTGAACTCGTCCAGGAAGGTGAGGCGCGCGTTGACGTCGACCACGATGAGGGTGCGACCCAGGCCCAGGCCGCCAGCGTCAGCGGTGGTGAAGGCGCCCAGCGGCAGCTCGACTTCCACGTTCTTGGGAACGTAGACGAAGGTGCCGTTCTCCCACAGCGCCGAGTTGAGCGCCGTGTACTTGGTCTGGGTGGCGTTCACCACGCTGTAGAGGTGCTCCTTGACGAGCTCCTCGTGCTCCTGCAGGGCGGTGCGCAGGTCGGTGAAGATGACGCCCTGCTCCTTGATGTTGGCCTGGCGGTGCACCACCTGGTTGCCCTTGTGCACCATGACGCCCTCGGCGTCGGAGTCGCCGATGCGCATGTGGATGCGCTCGGAGACGCTCTCGTCCTTGGGCGCACCGGCCAGCTCGAGACCCTCGATATCGAAGCGCTTCAGCTGGGTGTAGCGCCACTCCTCGGTCTTCTCGGTGGGGAACGGCATGGCCGCGTAGCTGCGGAAGGCTGCCTCGCGCTCGGTGCGGAGCCACTCGGGCTCGGCGTACCGCTCGCTGATGGCCTTGACCGCGGCTTCGGTGACGTTGGTGTTGTCGGTCAGGGTCGCCAACTCAGCCGACGCTCCCTTCCATCTCGAGCTCGATGAGGCGGTTCAGCTCCACGGCGTACTCGAGCGGCAGCTCCTTGGCCACGGGGTCGAGGAAGCCGCGCACGATGAGCGCCATGGCCTCGTCCTCCTCCAGGCCGCGGGTCATGAGGTAGAAGATCTGCTCGTCGTCGAGCTTGCTGACGGTGGCCTCGTGGCCCACGTGCGCTGTCTTCTCGTTGATCTCGATGTAGGGGAAGGTGTCGGTGCGGGCGGTCTCGTCCAGCAGCAGCGCGTCGCAGTCGACGTTGGAGCGCGCGCCGGTGGCGCCCTCGTGGATCTGCACGAGGCCGCGGTAGCTGGAGCGGCCGCCCGTCTTGGAGATGGACTTGCTGACCACGCTGGAGGTGGTGTAGGGCGCGGCGTGGATGACCTTGCCGCCCGCGTCCTGCACCTGACCGTCGGTGGCGAAGGCTATGGAGAGGATCTCGCCGTGCGCCCGCTCGCCCACCAGGTAGGTGCTGGGGTACTTCATGGTGACCTTCGAGCCCAGGTTGCCGTCGAGCCAGCCCATGGAGGCGTCCTTCTCGACGATGGCGCGCTGCGTGACGAGGTTGTACACGTTGTGCGACCAGTTCTGGATGG
>CAYXUE010000083.1:0-9156 GCA_964467885.1 uncultured bacterium
GTGCTGCAGGACGCGGTAGAAGCTCGGGATGCGGGGGTTCATGTGGGTCATCGGGGGATCCTTACCGGCCGGCGGGAGGGATATGCCGCCTGTACTCCGAAGTCAAGCTTTACTTGGCTGTTCGCGCCAGGTTCGTGCCAGAGCGCACGCGGGAAGCTACCTGGCGCCTACCAGATATTTCAGGTCTGGCGGTGCGCGGCGTCACGCTCTAGCCTCGAGCTTAGCACCGGGCGCTGACGGGGCTCTTACAGGAAACTACGTTGGGTTTCCAACCCGGTCCAGGTCCCGAGTGCCGGTGAACTACTCCGGCGCGGAAGCGGGCCGCCGGAGCGGCCGAGTTCGCTATCCTCATGCCGAACGGCTAAAGCTTGGAAGCGAACCGCTTCGAGGCGGAACACTCGAAGGCGAGTAGCTTGGAGGTGAACGACTTGGCCGCGGATGGCTTGGATCTGACCAGCGTGAATGACGTGGCGTCCGCTCTGAAGCAGGTTGCCGATGACGCGGAGGCGCGCTTCGGAAGACTATCGGCGCCTCAACTCAACTGGAAACCGGAACCCACCCAGTGGAGCGTGGCGCAGTGCCTGGACCACCTCATCGTCATCCAGTCGTCGTACTTCCCCCTGTTCGACCGGCTGCAAGAGGGGACGTTCTCCCCCACCCTGTGGGAGCGCCTCTCCCCCTTCAGCCGCCCGCTGGGCCGTGCGCTGATAAGGGCGCTCGACCCGGAGAACCCCCGGAAGTCCAAGGCGGCAGCCAGCACCGAACCCTCCATGAGCGATCTGAGCAGCGACATAGTGCCGCGCTTCGTGCAGCACCAGGAGGAGCTCGCGGGGCGCGTGCGGGCCCTTCCGGGAACACTCGACGCCGGGAGGGTCATCATCACTTCACCCATGTCCGCCTTCGTCACCTACAGCCTGGAGGACTGCTTCGCCATCCTCGTGGTGCACGGGCGCCGACACCTGGCTCAGGCCGAGCGGGTGACGCAGGCGCCGGGCTTCCCATCGTGAAGGCGGCGCCTCGGCGACTAGGCCCTCCGAGTGAGGAACGGTTTGCCCGTCCCCAACGGCCTTCAGTATGGTCGTCCCTAAGGTGACGCTTCGGCGCGCCCCGTAGGAGGTATGCGATGGAACAGATGACCATCTACCTGGCTGGCGAGATCCACGGGCCATGGCGTCAGCAGCTGCGCGAGCTGGTGGAGGCGCGCAGCCTGCCGGTGCGCTTCGTGGGGCCGCAGGAGGAGCACGATCGTTCTGACTCGGTGGGCGAGGACATCGTCGGCTCGCAGCCCACTCCGCGCTACCGCGACCTGGAGGGCGCCCGCGCCAACGCGCTACGCACGCGCGTTCTCATGCGCCGCGCCGACCTGGCGGTGGCCTACTTCGGCGACAAGTACAAGCAGTGGAACACCGCCGCCGACGCGGGCGCGGCCGCCGCGGCCGGCATCCCGCTGCTGCTGGTGCGCTCCGCGGACCTCATCCACGCCCTGAAGGAGTTGGACGCCCTAGCCACCTTCACGGTGGAGACCCTCGAGCAGGCAGCGGAGGCCATCGCCTACGTCTTCGAGTGAATCTGCTAACTGTAAGTAGGGAGCCTGTGCCACTTTCTCCCCCGTGGCCTTAAGCTCCCTACTCGCGTTCCTCGGCATCGCGTTGGTGGATAGCATCAACCCGTCGGCCATCGTCGTCACGCTCCAACTTCTCGGCCGGCGAGCGCCGCTCGGGGCGGTGCTCGTCTACATCGGTGCCGTCTTCCTCACCTACACCGCCGTCACGGTCCTCCTCGTGCTGGGCCTATCCGCCCTGCTGGACCCCCTAACGGCACTCATGGAGACCACGGCCGCCAACATCGTGCTAGCCGTGGTGGGCGCAGGCATGCTCGCCTACGCCATCTTCTCGAAGAACCCGAAAGATGGCGGGGAACCGCGGGCCATGGAACTCACGACCGCCGCCGCCGGGGGCCTCTTCCTCCTGGGCGTAACTGTCACCGTGACGGAGCTGCCGACGGCGTTCCCGCTGCTGGGAGCCGTCGGGCTGCTCACCTCCGCGGAACCAGCCCTCCCCGTCCTGATAGTCCTGATCCTCGTCTACAACGTGATATTCGTGCTGCCGCCCTTGCTGATCGCCTTCGCTTACCGCTGGATCGGCCAGCGTGGAGGCGCCGACCTGGAGCGGCGCCTCAGGCGCGGCGCGCGTGAAACCATGCTCTGGGTGATAGGAATCGTAGGCTTCTACGTCCTGGCTTACGCGCTCACCACCTTGGGAGTGTTCGGCGACGCGGTGACCTTCGAGTTCGGCTGACGGAGTGCAGCCGAGGGAGTTCAGACTTCGGGGTCGCCCTCTCCCCTGCGCCGCCTGAGCACGTTGGCCACGATCCGGTCGCAGCGCGCGCCGTCGAAGCCGAAGGCGTCGCTGAGGTCCGTGTCGACCCGGCCCAGCAGCCCCTGGCGCAAGAGGCCGCGGGCGCGGAACGCGCGGGTCCGCACCGTAACCACCGAGATGTCAAGCACCGCCGCGATCTCGCGCGCGCTGAGGCCCTCCAGGGCGCTGAGGACGAAAACCGTGCGGAACGCCTCGGGCAGCTCGTCGATCTGATCCTCGATGAGTTGCCTGACCTCCGAGCTGAAGGCCTGGAACTCCGGACCGCGGTCCGGCGAGTCGGCCAGCGCCAGTTGCACTTCCGGATCGGGTGAGATCATGGCGTCTTCCAATGGCAGCGTGTGGGGCCGGTTGCGGCGCAGCCGGGCCAGGGCCTCGTTGCGCGCTATGCGGACCAGCCAGGTGGAGAGCTTGCTCTCCCCCCGGAAGGTGGCCAGCGCGCGCCAGGCCCGTAGGAACGCGTCCTGCACGGCCTCCTCGGCGTCCGCGTCGCTGGCGAGGATGCTGCGGGCCGTGCGGAACAGCAACTGACTATGCTGACGCATGATGACCTCGTAGGCGGCCTCGTCGCCGGCTGTGGCGCGGGCCACGAGTGCCCGCTCGGGCTCGGCCATTTGATAACTCGGGCGCGTGGTTGCTTCGGCTCGCGTCACGCGGCGCTCTTCCCTTCCGGCACCGAACAGCACCATGGCTAGAACCTCTCGGGGAACGCGGCTATGAGGCCGTCGGTCAGCGCGTCGGCCAGCATCATCATGTGCGCCTCGGCCAGGCCGTACTCCGCGATCCCGTCGGCGTACCTACCCTCCAGCAGTGCGGTGGCGTACACGAGGGTGGTATCAATATGCTCCTTCAGCATCTCGCGCACCGTCGCCTGAGGCCAGGCGGGGTTGGCGGCGGCCAGGAAGTCGGCGATGTCCTGGGCGTTGGCGTACGCCACCAGTATGGCTAGGTCCGTTGCCACTTCGTCGCCCGCCTTAGCGGCGCCGACCACGTCAACCGCCGCGGTGATGTGCTCCTGCAGCAGCGTGGTGAGGCCCTGGGCAGCATCGGCGCCGTAGTACGGTTCGATGGCGGCGCCGATGTCCGCCTGGTTCTGCATGAGGCGGGCGGCCGTGGCCTCGAAGGCCGGTGCGTCGGTGGCGAAGGCCGTGACGGCGGCGTAGGTCCACTCCATGTGCTGGGCCCACAGCTCGCGCATGGCGTTGTTGAGGGCCACGGCGCTGGCGCTCCACACCAGTGGTGCGGTCTCCTGAGCGGCTGCCTGCGCGGCGGCCCCGGCGGCAGCACCCTTGTAGTCGGCGTGCTCGGCATGCTGGCCGTACGCGTGCGGCAAGCTGGCGGAGAGGCCCAGCGCAAGGAACGCTAGGATCGTGGCCGTGAACTTGCGGCTCGGAAGTGCGGCGGTTCCTGATGCTGCGGTTTCTGGTGCTGCGGTCATGAGGACCTCCTGGGTGTCCTGAGTACCTGCGAGCGAGTCGGTTGCGGGACTCGCTCCGGCGCAGCCCCCCGCTCTACTCCTTTAGATGCGCCGCAACGCCATAGCGTTCCCGGCCGGCCGCGGGGCCGGAAGGGCGCGTAAACCCGGAAGAGCTTCTGAATGTGCTGGAGGTTCCCGACGGCGACGTGATCATGTCCGATCAGCACGTTCCGGCGGGCTAACCGTAGTTGCAGCGAGCCCCTAAGGGGGCCCCGGACCTACTGCTCGGCTGTTGGCTTCTCCGGCAGGCTGCGCGCAGCGTTCTCGATGGCAGCGCGGATGGCGTTGCGTACGGCGTAGTCCACGATGGTGGTGCCGGTGCGACCCACCCGTAGGTCGGTCATGACGTTGGCCACGTCCACGGTCACGTTGCGCTGCGACACCTCGCTGATGCCGCGGCCGATGGCCATGATCTCGGCCGTGACAGTATCCACCAGGCGGATCTCCACGGCCACGCGGGCCGTAACGGTTTCGGCGGAACCCCCGAATATGCCCAGCACGCGCCCGCCGCCCCCGGTGGTCTGCACACCGAACTCGGAGACGCTGCCCAACACCAGGAGCTCGGCGCCCTCTATGCGCCCCAGCGCGGCGGCGGTTTCCGGGTTGACGCGCCCGGACTGCGCCAGGTCCTGCTCGAAGAGCACCTTGTCGATCTCGGCGCGCTCGGTTATGCGGAACTGCTGGCTCTCGTACGCCTCGGCGATGAAGATGTCGGCCACGCCGGAGCCGAGCTCGCGGTAGAACTCCGGCCCCTCCTTGGAGAGGTCCACGGAGCCGATGCGCACGCTGCCGGAGCCGACGGTGAAGCTGGGCACGGCTATGACCCAGCGCTCGTCGCGCGGCACGGGCTCCAGCTTGAACTCCCGGAGCCTAACGCTGGTGTCCTCCACGGACACGCTGGGCGCGCAGGCGGCCAGCATGACCAGGGCAAGTAGCGCGCCCAGGAAGCGCGTGTAGGTCGTCATCACGGTCGACATGGTAGCGCAACCTGCGGAGTTGGCAGGGTCATCACCAGCGGTCGGGTTCCGCCATGGCCACCACGAGCGGCCGTAGGGTGTGCAACACGTTGACCGTGCCGCCCTGAGCGGCGATCACGTCCTTCAGGCGCCGGTACGCCTGGGGCGCCTCGTCGAGGCCGCCGCCCCGCAGGATGACCCCCTTACGCTCGAGCCAACCCTGCATCATCTCGCGCGAGATGCGGCCGCTCGAGCGGCCCCGCTTACGGCCCCTGCGGCCGGCCGCCTCCGTGCGGCTCATGACCCGGCCGGCGCCGTGAACCGTGGAGTAGAGCGCCTCCTGCTGCTCGATGCTTCCCTCCGCGGCGCCCTCGAGGATCACGGCGTCGTCGCCCATGGAGCCGCCGACGAAGCCGCGCTGTCCGGGGAACGCCGGGGTGGCGCCCTTGCGCACCACCACGAGTTCCTCCCCGAAGTGCTCCTCCTGCCAGGCGAAGTTGTGGTTGTTATGAACCAGGTCGAGCTCGGAGCCGCCCATCAACCGCACCACCTTGCGTGCTACCCACTCGCGGCCGGCGTAGGCGTACCTGCCGGCCAGGTTCATCAGTTGCCAGTACGACCAGCCGAGCTCGGAGTCGAGCGGCAGCAACGCCTCCGTCCTGGGGGGCGCGCGAGCCCCACGACAGCCCCTCTGCCAGGGCGAGGAAGCCGCTCGCCACCGAGTGACCGAAGCCGCGCGAGCCGAAGTGCACGCCCACCCATAGTCGCTCCTGCTCGTCGGCGAAGACATCGATGTAGTGGTTGCCGGAACCGATGGTGCCCAGCTGACGCCGCGCCCGGTCGCGCAGCTGATCGCGGTGCTCGCGCGGTACGTGCTCCCAAGCCGGGTCCCCGAAGAGAGCATGATCGGTGGGCGCGTCCGGCGCGCCGTTCTCGCCGCCCACTCCGAACGAGAACGTGTGCCAGATCTCGTCGGCCAACCCTTCCAGGTCGAGCCCGGAGGAGAGCGTCAGGTCGGTGAGGATGGCGGCGTTACCGCAGGCTATGTCGAAGCCCACGCCGGCGACGCTGACCTCGTTGCGGTAGGCGGCCACGCCGCCTATGGGCATGATGTAACCGAGGTGACCGTCGGCCATCAGGGACACGCGGACCGCTCGCGAAGCCACGTCCCGCAGTTGCGCCAGCGTCTGATCGTCGTGCTGACCGAAGACCTTCATGCCACCACCATCCCCGGCCGCGGCGGAACCCGCTGTGTCCGGGCCTACTCCGGCCAGGGCAGCACGGCACCGTCCAGGCGCCCCTCGACCGCGCGGCGGTAGCGGTCCACGGAACGGCGCACCACGTCCTTGGCGCCCGTCTCTATGACGTTGCCCTGCCAGCCACCGTAGATGCGGTCGAACGCGAAAGGCTCGACGGCGGCGCCGACCCGCTCCACTTCACGCGGCGGCAGCGGGATCTGGTTGGGGAACGAGTAGAGGAACGACACGTAGCGCCGGTCGGGCACCACGCCGATGATGTCGGCCGTCAGCAGCGCCCCCGCGCCATCCGCCCCCGCCGCCCAGTGCAGCACGGTGCCGCCCGCGAAGTGACCGCCCGCGCGGATCAGCGTTACGCCGTCCAGGACCTCCAGCGTCTCCCCTCGCCAGAAGCGGATGCGCTCATCGGGGTGGGTCACGTGCTGCCGATCGGCCTCGTGCAGCAGCACCTGGGCTCCGAAGGAGCGGGCGAACAGCGCGATGCCGGTATAGAAGTGCGGGTGAGAGACGGCAACGGCGGTGATGCCGTCCAGCTCGAGCAGCCGCTCCCGACCAGCCTCGGTGAGCACCGGCACGCAGTCCCACAGCACGTTGCCCGCGGGCGTACGCACTAGGAGCGCGCGCTGGCCGATGGCGATGGAGGGCTGCAGACCCACCGCCCACAGGTCCGGCTCGTACTCCTCGAAACGCATGTCGTGCCGGCGCTGCAGTTCCGAGTGCCGGAACCAGCGCTGGCCGCCGGCGCCCACGTACTGGCGCTCGTCCGTGCAGATGGTGCACACCTCGGGCGGATCCCCCTGCCCCAGGTAGTGGGCCGCGCAGGTGGCGCACACGTACGGATCGGGACCTTGCATACCTCTCCTACCTCTCGGCGTAACTCGCGGCGTCACGCTCGGCGTCACTCTCGACGCCACAGCCAGGCTCTCGCCTCAACACCGCGCCGCCTCCAAGCTCTTCACCCCGCCGCCACACTGGCAAGCGCCTCTTCCACCGTGTCCACGAACCAGGCGGTGGCGCCGCGGTTGCTCTCGCCGATCATGGCGCGCAGGCTGTCGCTGGCGTTCCGCTGGTCGTAGCCCACCACCACCAGGGTCAGTCGGTAGTTGCTGAACTTCTGGAGCACCTCGCCCGCGAAGCCGCTGCTCAGGTCGAAGAAGTCGGGTGGCAATCTCTCGGCGTCCACCAGCACGTAGTGGGCCCCGCCGAACGAGGCGTTGCCCACGAGGTCGGTGGCGTCGCGCTCGTCCCTCACGCTGCCGCCGGTCAGGTGCGCCACCACCTTGCCGCCCACCTCCCGGTACTCGAACTCGGGTTCCATGGCTCCCAGGTTACTCGCTGCGCACGGCTGGCTGGCCCTGACCGGGTGGTAGGGGCTTGCGGTTTACTCAGCAGCGTACGAGCATCGGGGGTAGACGGGAACACGAGGACATGGCTCGCGGGTCCGACCAGGATCCGGGAGTCGGCGTAACTACCGTTGGACCCACCTAAAGGGCCCACCCAGAAGGAGCTGCCGTGAGCATGAGGATCGTCAGGCCAGAAGAAAGTCACCGTCCCGCCTGGGACAAGCTGTACGCCGGCTACGCCGAGTTCTACCGCACGGAGCAGACACCCGAGATGAGGGACCGGGTGTGGAGCTGGTTGCAGGACGAGCGGGAAGAACTGGAGGGCTTCCTGGCCGTGGACGCGAGCGGCGAGCCCGTGGGGCTGGCCCACTTCCGCGAGTTCAGCCGGCCTCTCTCGGCCAGCAAAGGCGGCTTCCTGGACGATCTGTTCGTAGCGCCGGAGGCTCGGGGCAGCGGCGCGGCGCCGGCCCTCCTCCAGGCGCTGGCCGAGGAGGCGGCGCGGCGCGGCTGGTCGGTGGTGCGCTGGATAACCGCCGAGGACAACTACCGGGCGCGGGCCGCGTACGACCGGGTCGCAAGGCGTACGGACTGGGTCACCTACGACCTGCCGCCCGCCCGCTAGGGGGTCGCGGGAAGGTCGTCCCTCACGCGAGCGGACGCCCTGAACTCCGTCCCAGACACGGCATTCCGGGTGTGGGCGGCGGAGAGACGGATGTGCCTGGAATTGGCGGGCTGCGTTGCATGCTGGTCGTGATGAGCCGCTTGACCGACTTCGACCGCCGCCTCGCGGAACTGCCGGACTGGCGGGGCGTCATGCTGACGACGGTGCGGGAGTTGATCCACCAGGTCGACCCGCAGATCGTAGAGGAAGCTAAGTGGGCCACCCCCTCTAACCCGTACGGCGTGCCGGTGTGGTCGCACGGCGGCACCGTGTGCACGGGCGAGGTCTACTCGGACAGGGTCAAGCTGACGTTCCCTCTCGGGGCCATGCTGCCTGACCCGCATGGCCTCTTCAACGCCAGCCTCAACGGCAGCTCCCGCCGCGCCATCGACCTGAAGGAGGGCGACGAGCTGGACGAGGCGGCTTTCAGGAACCTCGTGCGAGCCGCCCTGGAGGCCAACCTGCGCTGAGCGCTTCCTGCGGAAGCGCTCCCGCGGAGGTTCAGAGCAGGGTACCGGTGAGGATGAGCTTGGCCAGCCCGAAGAAGATGACGATGCCCGTGACGTCCACCACGGTGGCTACGAAGGGCGTGGATGATGCCGCGGGGTCGGCGCCGAAGCGCTTGAGCACAAGTGGCAGCACCGAGCCCACCAGCGAGCCCCACGCCACCACGCCTACCAGCGCCAGCCCGATAGTCAATGTGATCATGAACCAGTGCTCGCCGTAGGTGTTGCCGAAGATGCCCACCACGGCCACGCGCAGGAAGCCCAGGGTGCCCAGGAGCAGCCCCAGCGCTAGTCCCGCCCCCAGCTCGCGCTTCACCACCAGCCACCAGCGGTCGAGGGTCACCTCTCCCAGCGCCATGGCGCGGGTCACCAGCGCCGCGGCCTGCGAACCCGAGTTTCCTCCGGAGGAGATGATGAGGGGCAGGAACAGCGCCAGCACCACGGCGTTGGCTATCTCGGCCTCGTAGACGCCCATGACCGAGGTCGTCAACGTCTGGCCCAGGAAGAGCAGCACCAGCCACACGGCGCGCTTGCGGATGACGTTCACGAGGGAGGCCTCCAGGTACGGCTCGTCGAGGGCAG
>CAYXUE010000084.1:0-8804 GCA_964467885.1 uncultured bacterium
GGTGGCGGTGGTGCCGCACCCGGATCTGGTGGACTGAGCGACCGGCCGCCGGCTCCCGGGCCCCTCTAGCTGCACTCCTAGATTATTAGGGTGAGAGGTGGTTACTTCAGTAAAACCGTTGTCGTGTTGGTTTCGGTCCAAACTGTAAGTTGTTCTTCCGGCAGTTCCAAAGCAGTGAGCGCAGCATCCTCGCCTCGGGTGCGATTGCCTAACAATCAAGTCGGTGTAGGCCAAGCCTAGCAAAGCCAAGCCGCAGCCATATTGCTACAACTCTTGAGAGCCCGGTCTTCGTTTCCAGCCCCGCTTCTGCGACCGTTGGTAAGCAGAACGAACGCCGTTCGGCTCTTCCGGTCGCACCACATGATGGTTCCGGCCGCGCCGGTATGACCGAAAACGCCAGGCGGTACGAGGCTCCCGAAGCCGCTGCTACGCGCGCGTGTCTGCACCTGCCAGCCAAGCGCCCATTGTTGACCGTTGGCGCCCGCCGCGGGCGCCAAGTCCAGCGCTCCGAACAGGTCGATGATTGAAGGAGCTATCACCTGCTCACCAAACGCTGCAACACCGTCATCCAAGAAAGCGTTGAGCAGCAGTTTGAGATCTCCCGCTGTCGAATGGGCACCGGCCCACGGGGCCGCGATTCCCCGCCAGTAGTCGCTGTTGTGATCCCAGTCCGAGGGTATAAGCGACTTCGCCTTGACCGATCTGGAGAGGAAATCCTCGCGCCAGCCCAGGTGCGAAACTGCCATCCCTAAGGGACCGAAGACTCGTTCCTCCAGGATCTGGGGCATCGGCTTGCCCAGGACCGCTTCCGCAATGTGAGCCAGAATATGCGTTCCCAGGTTGGAGTACTGGTGCTGGGTGCCCGGCTCGAAGAGCAGGGGGGCAGCAAACGCTGCTTCCAGGAACTCCGGAAGAGCTGCATGATTCTTGCGCAGGTCCTGATCGTTCGGAGCGAACTCAGGAAGCCCGCTGGTATGCGTGAACAAGTGGATAAGTTGCATGGAGCGCTTGCCTTCTGTGTCCAGCTTAGGCACGTACCATGCGACCGGGTCACGCAGGTCGATAGCGCCTTCCTGGAGAAGGGTTGCGGCTGCTGTGAAGACGAGGGCCTTGGTGATTGACGTGAGGTAGAAGACGTGGTCTTGGGTGATCGGGTCTCCCTGACCGAAAAACTCTGTGGTTCCTCCACACCATTCGAGCATCCGCCGGCCGTTCTGCGAGACTGAAATGCTGGCGGCCGACATGCTGCCGCTCGCTATCCTCTCTTCTAGAAGCGAGATGATCTTGGTTTCGGTCTCGACTGCGGCCATTCAGTTCTCCGATCCTTGTCGCAAGAGAGTCACGCGAGCGGAGCTGCTGGAACTAGCCCGGTGCTGCAATCCTTCGGACGCCGATAGCAAATATCCCGCCGATCTTCCACCTTCAACTACGGTTCAAGCGCGGGTCAAGCAGATCACGTAGCGTGTCACCCACCAAGTTCAGTGCCAACACGGTCACGAAGATGACCAGTCCAGGGAAGAGGGCATACCACGGTGCTAGCTCCAGGTAGCCGTAACCTGAGCGAAGCATCGCGCCCCAACTCGGTGTCGGTGGCTGAACGCCAACGCCCAGGAACGACAGTGACGCCTCGGTGATGATCGCAAACGAAACTGAAAGGGAGGCTTGCACTACTATCGGCGCCAGAACGTTGGGTGCGACATGTTGGACGATGATTCTTAGTGGCCGGCCTCCCAGGGCAATTGCGGCCGACACGTAATCGCGAGCCTTGACGCTCAATACGCTGGCACGCGTGAGGCGGGCGAACACCGGCGTGTACACGATCGCAAGCGCTGCAATCACATTAGGGACGCCAGGTCCAAGGACAACCGTGATGGCAAGAGCCAAGATTATGGCAGGGAACGCATACAGCGCGTCCATCAGACGCATCGTGACTTCATCGAAAGAGCCGCCAACATAACCTGCTACAAGGCCCAAACCCGAGCCCGCTAGGATGGCGGCCGCCACGGAAGATATGCCCACCAAGATGGACACTCGCGCCCCGAAGATGAGGCGGGAGAGGATGTCACGCCCGAACTCGTCCGTGCCAAACCAGTTCTTAGCGGAGGGCGGGCTCAGGATCGCGGTGTAGTTCTGTGTGCTGGGCGCGTGGGGTGCCACGACTTCCGCGAGGACCGCGCAGACAATAACCAGAAGTAGGATTACCGCGCTTAGCGCCCCCACCGGGTGCTTCCTGAGCCTGCCAACGAACCTTGAAGCGACGCTTCTGGTGCTCATTCGGCAACCTCAGGCATATTGAATCCGTGGATCGATGAACGAGTAGACGACGTCGGTTACGAAGCTCGCGATAAGCACTGCCAGCGCGGTTATCAACATGATCCCCTGAAGAACAGGGAAGTCCCGAAAATAGATCGTATCGGCCGCCAGGCGCCCCATCCCGGGGATCGAGAAAACAATTTCTACCGTCACCGTGCCGCCTATGAGTCGGCCGAGCTGCATGCCGATGACAGTAATGACGGGGATGAGTGCGTTGCGCAGCGCGTGCTTGTTAAGCACGGCTGCATTGCGGATTCCTTTGCTGCGTGCAGTGCGGATGTAGTCGTCGCCGAGCACCTCGAGAACTGCCGAGCGCGTCTGCCGCAGCACTACCCCGGCTAGTCCGGTCCCAAGCGCAATGGCCGGCATGATCATCAGTTTCAACGACTCGATTGGCGCTTCCAGGAACGAAACATACCCAGAGGGCGGAAGCCATCCGAGGGTTATGGAGAACAGATAGATAAGTAGGATGCCCAGCCAGAAGTTGGGGATGGCTACGCTCCAGAGCGCCAGGAGGGTGCTGGTCGAATCGAGCCAACCTCCCCGGTTCGTTGCAGAAACCACTCCCAGAGGAATTCCGATTGCCACGCCGATGACGAGGCTTATTAGAGCGAGCTGGAGGGTCGGTGCCAGGCGGCGCGCGAGCGCCTCCGACACCGCTTCTCTAGTTCTGTAGGACGTCCCTAGATCGCCCGTGAGGGCCGATCCGATCCAGGCCAGGTAGCGAACCGGCAATGGGCGATCAAGGCCGAGGTCCGATCTGACCTGTTCGTAAGCAGCTTCGTTGCGTGCACGCTCCTCCCCCAGGATAGCCAACGCGACATCGCCTGGAAGCACTTGCACGATGGCGAAGGAAATGATCGAGACCAGGACGACTATGGGCACCATGGCCAAGAACCTGCGTACAAGGAACTGCAACATCAGGTGCGCCTCTGGGGACGTAGGAGCGAGGTGGGTCGGAGGATGGGGGCGGGCTTTACGCGCACAGGTTCTGGCTTCCTTGTCCGGCTGGTCGGTAAAGGGTAGTGCGTGGCGGGACCCGTCCTGGGTGATCCCGCCACGCACGTAACATCAGTCGAGCCAAGCGTAGCGAAGGTTGTACATGGTGGTAACGCCGTTAACGTTCTGTTTTAGCCCGACTGTGGACGGCAGCCGGTAGCCGATGAGGTGATACGCGTCGTCAAAGACGATGCGCTGAATTCGCCGGAGGGCTTCATTGCGCGAGTCCTCGTCGTAATCGGCTGCAGCCTGGCGCCAGAGGCTGTCGACCTCTTCGTTGGAATACCCGGCCCAGTTGTACTGCGAGCCAGTGATCGTTTCCTGCCTCAGCAAGGCGCTGGGGTGGCTGGAGTTGCCGTGAGAAAGCGCTTCGAAGTTCCCGCTGTTGCCGTCATCGATCCACTCCAGGCGGTCCATCATCCGGATCGATAAGTCGATCCCCACCTCCGCCAGCATGGCCTGCATGATCTCGAGAGGCTGCACGTCCTCTGCCCGGTTAATCACCTTGACCTCGAGCGGCAGACCGTCCGGGAACCCGGCTTCGGCTAGCAGTGAGCGCGCCAACTCAGGATCGTACTCGTAGACGAGGTCGGGATTGTAGCTCGGCATGCCCGGGTAGAAGCTGAACAGGTAATGCGGTTCCGCGCTCCCGAATCCCAGAGCGGCGGCCATCGCTTCACGGTTGATTGCGTGCTGGACAGCAAGGCGGAGGCGCACGTCTTGCGAGAACGGAGACGGGTTGTCGGTGCGAGGGTTGAAGTAGAAGGACGGGCGGCCCGAGTAGCGTGAGGGCTGAGCTTGCCACTTGGTGTTGGGGTCGTTGGCGAGCACGGTCAACGAACTCTGACTGGGTCCGAAGTAGACGTTCACGTCGCCAGACCGCAACTCCAGGCTTGAGACCGATGCATCCGTGATGAACCGCCAGGTGTAAGAAGCGACGTAGGGCAGCGGCTCGCCGTCGGCGCCGATTTCCCAGTGGTCTTCGAACGCCACCAGCTCGAGGCGGTCGTCGGGTATCCACCTCTCAAACCGGAACGGCCCCGACCCCACTGGAGCGCGGCCGAACTCCTCATCGCCGACGGCCTCGACCGCGGTCTGCGAGACGAACCAGATTCCGATGTTGTTCGCAGGGGTCAACTGAAGAAGTAGGAGTGGCTGAGGGGAACTTAGGTGCAGGCGGATCGTTAGGTCGTCGACCACCTCGACCTCTGTGACGCCTGCCAACGTCTCTTTCACGACCGAATCCGGATGGTTCACGGCGCGCTCGATGTTCCAGCGAGCGGTCTCTGCGTTCCAGGGACTCCCATCGTGGAACACGACACCCTCGCGGAGCTGGAACTCCAGCGTCAGCGGGTCGACGACCGTGTAATCGGCCGCCAACGCCGGTACGATTGCGAACGCACCCGTGTCTGGGTCGTAGTGGTATCCGAGCAAGGTGTCGAACAGCATCGACATCCAGGCGTTAGAGCGGCTCGATGCAACGTGCGGGTCCAGCGAATCGGTGGCTTGGTTGTGTGACTCTACGAGGGCTCCGCCGCGGCGGACGTCTTGAGCCAGCGCCGGAACTATGAGCATAGCCATCGCAACGAACGTGGCGCTTCGGAGCATGCCAGATAGGAAAGGTCTGATTCGCTTCACTCGTTTCTCCTTGGGGTCTTTGGCCAGGTGTTGGGCACGGAAGGTTCGGAGGATTGGTTGTCATTTTGGTCCTGGGGCACCTCCGATCTTCTGTTCCTGTGTGCGTTTCCCTGAGGCGAGCCAGTGAGCGATGGAGCGCTGCATCTGGCTCACGATGAACACCTCGGCTGCACGGCTGTCGCGGTTCCTGATGGCGAGGGCCAGCAGGGCGTGCTCTTCGTTGATGGCGGCGATTTTCTCCGCAGACAGGAACATGTCGAGCGATGGGGCGTTCCTAAGGATCTCGTAGTGCCCTTTGCTGCATAGCGGAAGAACGGCTTCTATGAGCCGGAAGAGCAGTGCGTTCCCTGCTGCGCCCGCGATGGCGAGGTGGAACGCTTCGTCCTCCGCTCGGCGCCGCATGTAGTCATCGATGGATCGGATGCCCCGCTTCGCGATGGACTTCATGGCGGCCACGCGCTCGTCGAGTTCGGCTATCAGCTCGCTGGTCGCGTTCTCGGCCGCCAGGCGTACCGAGACGACTTCCAAGGACTGCCGGACCACGTACAGCTCTGCCAGAGACGCCTCTTTGAGCTCCAATTGGAGGGTGACCTCCTGGCTGAGAGAGGGTACGTCCACGTCCCGCACATAGGTGCCGCTGCCTTGCCGAACCGTCACATAGCCTCGCGACTCAAGGAAACGAGTCGCTTCACGGATGACCACGCGGCTCACGCCGAACTCGATTGCGAGGTCGCGTTCGCTTGGGAGGCGGGAGCCCACCGGGTAGCGACCCTCCATCAAGGCCTGCTCAATGCCTTTGGCCACCGTTTCAAACGCACGTTCTCGGTCCAACTGACGTGTGCCGGCATCGATAGCCATGCATTTCCTCTCCGATTACAGAAGTGGTTAGGACAATATCTCAACTGAGCGATGTTTGCAAGAGCCCCGTTACTAACGCGCATACTCATTGACGCAAATGGCGTGCGGTGCTACAGTCGGGCCCACGCAGCCCTGAAATGAGCCAACTGTCTAGACCAGCTCACTTGCCCGCCTGTAGCTACAGAGCAATCCGGGGCGCCACTTGGAGCGATAAGAGATGAAGATCACGGGCGTAACCACGCAGCTCTTCGAGTACCGAATCTCGCGCCGGCGCGGCGATGCGCACAACCCAGCGGGCCGGTCGAGGCAGAACGGTGTAGTGGTCCAAGTCCACACCGATGAGGGCCTAACGGGAGTTTCAATGGGATTGCCGAGTTGCGAGCCCCACGTTCCGATGTTGGCCTCACTCCTGATCGGACAGGACCCACGTCGGGTTCGCGGCCTCTGGCAGAGAATGGCGGACCGGCTCTTCAAACCCGGCAACGTTGGTGCGATGAACGACGCGCTGTCCGCCCTGGACATCGCACTTTGGGACCTGAAGGCCAAGGCCTACGGCGAGCCCCTGTGGCGCCTTCTCGGAGCAGCAGAGCCTAGGGTCATGGCGTACGCCAGCGGCGGAGACATGCCCCTATCCGACGAGCAGCTCGCCGACTTCTACAGGTACATGGCCTCCTTAGGCTTCCGGGCTGGCAAGCTGAAGATCGGTCTGGACATCGACGACGATCTGCGCCGCGTGGGAATCATGCAGGACGCCTTAGGCGGCGCCGCCCAACGACCCGCCTTGATGGTGGACGCCAGCGAGTACTGGTTCGGGAAGCAGGCGGTCCGGCGGGTTCTGGAGCTGGAGCGCCACTATGACCTCACGTGGGTCGAGGAGCCGGTGTCCCGTTTCGATCACCTGGGACTTCGCACGGTCAAGCAGCACATCCGTTCGCCGCTTGCGGCGGGTGAGAACCTAGACAACATCATGCAGTTCACTCCGTACATCGCCCACGAGTGTGTGGACATCCTCCAGATCAACTGGTGGACCTCGGGAATCACCGGAGCGTTGCAGGTGGCCGATCTGGCCTTCAGCCATGGCCTGCCGGTCACCGTAGGCTACTCGCCAGGGAAGTTCATGGCCCACGTCGCGGCCGCCCTTCCGAATCACATGATGCTCGAGCTGCACGACGTTCGGACGGAGGAACCCGTGTTCGACGCCGACAACTGGATAGAGGATGGCCATGTCGTCCTGGGCGAACGGCCCGGCATCGGACTGGAGCTCCTGCTCGACCAACTCGACGCGCATGCGGTCGACGAACTCGCTCCTGGCAGCGGGATAGGTAACAAGGGCCGTCGAGCCGGGGCAGCGCGCATGGAAGTGCCAGCTACCGAGGAAGAGAAACGGATCGGTGCATCGGGTCCAGAGGCGCAGGCATGAGCGGCGCGGATCGTAACCTACCGCGCGTGGCGGATGACGTCGTGGAGCGTTTGGGGCGCGCCGACAATGCCACGGTCCTCTTCCTGCTCATGGCGCGGGGTACCGGGCGCAAGTACGGTTTCGGCCCTATCTGGATGGACGGTGTGAGGTCGCTCGCTCCTGGAAGACGCCTCGTGGGGCGCGCAGTCACGTTGCGCAACCTTCCCTCGCGCCCCGACCTTCAGGAGCGGATCGCGGTGAGTTCCACGGCCGAGGGCATGAACGACACGCCCCGCTGGCATGCCGTCGAGTCGTGTGGTCCCGGCGACGTGCTCGTGTCGGATGCCATGGGGCAGAGCAACGTATCCGTCGGTGGCGAGATAGTGTTCATGCGCCTGAAGCAACGGGGCGCCGCAGGGTTGGTAACGGACGGAGCCATTCGCGACTCGACCCGTGTGATTGAGATGGGCTTGCCGGTGTTCGCCGGGGGACGAACCCCTACGGTCGGTGAAACCCAGATCATGCCGTACCAGGTCAACGTTCCGATCCAGTGCGGGAAGGCTCTGGTGTGGCCAGGCGACGTGATTCTAGGAGCGGACGACGGTGTCGTGGTCGTTCCGGCCAGCATGGCTGCCGAGATCGCCGACGAAGCGGAACGCCACGACGACGTGGAGCGCGCAATCATGGACTTTGTGGAAACGGAGAGAGCGTCGCCTAGTCGCTTTTATCCGTTCAACGAGAGTACTTATGAGCTTTACGAGCGGTGGAAGGCTAGGCAGCGGGGGTAGGAAGGGGTGGCCCCATACGCCGACAACTTGACGAGCCCGAATTCCAAGGTGACCCCAGGCATCCCGGCTCGAGACCATTTTGGCGCTGTCGACGCGCATAATCTCGCTCCCGTAATGCGCGCCTCTCGCGAGTGCGCCTTCCGCGCGGATGGAGTAGACCCCGTCCTCCGCGTAAGTGTGGTCGGGGGGCGGGTGGGTCGGTGACGTCCTGCGCGACAACGTCGCCCGACTCGATCGTCACAGCGCCAACACGGTAAAGCGACAGTACGAACCCGCTAGACTCGCGCCCTTCGAGGTCGGCAAAATGAAGCACATCCTACGATCGGTAGGATGCGCCGCCCGCTGCACGTACTCGAGCTCTTCCAGCCGTGAGATGCGCAGAACCATCGTTGCGGTATCGATCCGCAGGACCTATCCCAGGCGCTGTTGCGGCGTCGGTCCGAACTGCCCGATCGCGGCAAGGATGGCATTCTCGCGCGGCTGTATGCCCAGCAGTTCGTGAGCGTCAACCATCCATTGGCCGGCCAGCCATCTAGCTTGTTAATTAGGAACCTTAGCGGGTCCGCGACCTTGACCATCGACGCGTCACGACGTGGCACGGGCGGCCTTTAGGCAAAACAATCCAACCCTATGATTATCAGTGTCACCGATGACCATTCGGCTGTCAGTCTTCTCGGAAGCGATCAGGCCTCACATTGCGCTGCGCCCAACACCATCAGCTCAATTCGGCCGCCTCAGGTACTCCCCCTTGGCGTCTCCCACGATGTCACCGTTCAGGTACACGGTGTTGCCCCGCAGGATAGTGCGCT
>CAYXUE010000085.1:0-8738 GCA_964467885.1 uncultured bacterium
GGAGTCGCCGGCTTCGACGAAGAGGGCGTTGTCGCCGACCAGCGAGTTGGCCGAGCCGTTGAAGACCACGTAGCTGGCGTCCTCGTCGATGGCGCGCTGCATGTCGAAGTCCTGGAAGCCGCGCTGACCGAAGTCGCCCTTGGTGTAGAAGTCGCCCTGCACTACGTAGAACTCGTGGTCGACCTCGGGCCAGCCCTCCTTGGGCTCCACCACGATCAGGCCGTACATGCCGTTGGCGATGTGCATGCCTACCGGCGCGGTGGCGCAGTGGTAGATGTAGACGCCCGGGTTGAGCGCGGTGAAGGAGAAGGTGGCTTCCTGTCCAGGGGAGATGAGGGTGGCTTCGGCGCCGCCGCCCTGGCCGTTCACGGCGTGCAGGTCGATGTTGTGCGGCATCATGCTGCTGGGGTGGTTCTGCAGGGTGAAGGTCACGTAGTCGCCGTGGCGCACGCGGATCATGGGGCCGGGCACGGTGCCGCCGAAGGTCCAGAACATGTACTCGACGCCGGGGGCGATCTCCTGCACTTCTTCGATGACTTCCAGCTCCACCTGCACGTGGGCGCGGTAGTCGCGGTTCACGGGGGGAACGACGTTGGGGGCGAAGCCTAGTTCACCTTTGATGATGGGCAGGTCTTCGATGGGGATGCTGTCTTCGGGATCGGAGAGCGCCACCTTTGCGAGCGTGGGCTGGTTGACGGTCAACTCGTGGGAGTGGCCGGCGTCCTCGGCATGTGCCGTGGCGGGGGCCCGGTTGCCGAAGAGGGCGACTCCGACCGCAACGGCCACGAACGCAGCTGCGGCGGCGAAGATGATGCTGAGTGGCAGCGTTCCGTTGGACTTACGCATCTTGCTTCCTCCTGTGCCCGCTCTCTGCGGGCGCTCCTAGGGGTTTCGGGTCTCATCCAGGTCCTAACCTGGACATCTGACTCCAAGTTAGTGTTCCGGGGTGGTGCGGCTCAAGGACAGACGTCCCGCCCCGAGACGCCGGCCTGGACGGCGGAACAACCGTCCCCGCGGCATCGGATGCGCCTCGCGTGACGCACTCTGAAATGTGGACCACCTCATCTACTTTTTGCTGCTAACCTGGAGACATGGCGGACTCGGAGAACGATTCCATGCACCGCACCCTCCTTAGGCGGGAAGAGAGCTACGCCATCCACGCACTGGTGTACGCGGCCGAGAACCCGGGCAGTTCCGCGGCTCAGATAGCCAGGGATCTGCAGATGCCGCCGGCGTTCCTCGCCAAGGTGCTGAGGCGCCTGGCCCAGGTGGGCTACGTGGAGAATCGACAGGGACGCAACGGAGGGGTGACGCTGACGGCCGATCCGGCTGACCTCACCCTACTGGACGTGATCCAGGCCGTTTCCGGACCGGTCATACTCGACACCTGCCAGACCAAAGCGCGCTGCGCCACGCAGCAGCGCAAGGGTTACTGCCGCATCAACGTTTGCTGGGTGAACACCACCCTGGCCATCCACGAGACCCTCAGCGCCGTACACCTGACGCAGTTGATCGACAAGCCGCGCGTCCCCCACGCCGTGGCCGGGCCGGTGGGCACGGCGTAGCCCCACGGCGTCCTGTCCGGGACCCGACCTATGATGGGTGCACCTTCGCTGCGGCTTCCTAGGCTGCAGCCGAACCCAAGGAGGCACCCGTGGAACGAGCCCCCCACGCCGACAGCGGCGCTACCCCGCCAGCCAGCTACCGCAGGAGCGGACGAAGCGGCCTCAAGCTGCCGACCATCTCCCTCGGCCTCTGGCACAACTTCGGAGAGGACAAGCCCCTCTCGGTCATGCGCGACATCGTCACGCGCGCGTTCGAGCTCGGCATCACCCACTTCGACCTGGCCAACAACTACGGACCCCCGCCCGGCAGCGCCGAGACCAACTTCGGCGAGATCCTGCGCACGGACCTAGCCGGCCTGCGCAACCAGCTGGTCATCAGCACCAAGGCCGGCTACGACATGTGGCCGGGCCCCTACGGGGAATGGGGCTCGCGCAAGTACCTGCTGTCGAGCCTGGGCGAGAGCCTGGACCGCATGGGCCTCGACTGGGTGGACATCTTCTACAGCCACCGCTACGACCCGGACACCCCGCTGGAGGAGACCATGGGTGCGCTCAGCAGCAGCGTGCAGCTGGGTCTCTCCATGTACGTGGGCGTGTCGTCCTACTCGGAGCGGACCACCAGGGAGGCGGCGCGCATCCTGCGCGAGAACGGCACGCCGCTCCTCATCCACCAGCCTTCGTACTCCATGTTCAACCGCTGGATCGAAGGCGGGCTGCTGAACGCGCTCGACGAGGAGGGGGTGGGCTGCATCGTCTTCTCGCCCCTGGCGCAGGGCCTGTTGACCTCGCGCTACCTGGGCGTCGACCCGGCGGACGTGGCCGGCACGCTCCCGCCGGACTCACGGGCGGCCGCCAAGGACTCGTTCAAGGCGGGGCACCTCAACCGCACCACCCTGGAGCACGTGCACGCTCTCAACGAGATAGCCGCCGAGCGCGGCCAGACGCTGGCGCAGATGGCGCTGGCCTGGTGCCTGCGCGACCCGCGCATAACCTCCGTGCTAATCGGCGCCTCCAGCGTGCAGCAACTGGAGGAGAACTGGGCGGCCCTCAACGGCCTGGAGTTCACCGAGGAGGAGTTGGCGCGCATAGACGAGCACGCGGTGGAGGCGGACATAAACATCTGGCGCCGCTCCAGCGAAGCGGGCGGTGAGACCCACCCCGAACGCGTGGCCCAGGGCTGATGCGGCGCCCCGTCAACGGTCGGCCCGGCGCACCCCCGCAGGGTCCGCGTGAAGCTCCCTGGCTGGCCCTGGAGGAGCACCAGCGCCGCCTGGCGGACGTGAGGATGACCGACCTCTTCGCCGGCGACCCCGGCCGCTTCGAGCGCTACTCGTTCAGGGTGGCCGACATCCTGGTCGACTTCAGCAAGCACCGCATCACGGACGAGACGCTCGAGTTGCTGCTGGACCTGGCGCGCGCCGCCGGGGTCGCCGAGACCCGGGACGCCATGTTCGCCGGCCAGCCCATCAACGTCAGCGAGGACCGCGCCGTCATGCACATGGCGCTGCGCAACCGCTCGGAGCGCCCCATGCCGGTGGACGGGCAGGACGTCATGCCGCAGGTAAGGGGCGTGCTGGACCACATGCGCCGCTTCAGCGAGGGCGTGCGCGCCGGCCGGTGGCGCGGCTACAGCGGCGAGCGGATCACGGACGTGGTCAACATCGGCATCGGCGGCTCGCACTTGGGCCCTCAGATGGTGGTGCGCGCCCTCAGGCCCTACGCAGACGGCCCCAAGCTGCACTTCGTCTCCAACGTGGACGGCGCCGCCATCCACGACACGCTGGAGGGACTCGACCCGGCCACCACGCTCTTCCTGGTGGCCTCCAAGACCTTCACCACGCTGGAGACCATGACCAACGCGCGCACGGCACGTCAGTGGCTTGTACGCGCGGCGGGCGACGAGGGCGCCGTGGCGCAGCACTTCGCCGCGCTGAGCACCAACCTGGACGCCGTGGCCGAGTTCGGCATAGACGAGGAGAACGCCTTCGCCTTCTGGGACTGGGTAGGCGGCCGTTATTCGCTCTGGTCAGCCATCGGCCTCAGCATCGCCGTGGCCGTAGGGTTCGAGCGGTTCGAGGAACTGCTGACGGGCGCGTACGAGGTGGACGAGCACTTCCGCCTCACCCCGCTGCGGGCCAACGTGCCCGTGCTGATGGGTCTGCTGAACGTCTGGTACGGCAACTTCTTCGGCGCCGAGACCTGGGCCATCCTGCCGTACGACGAGTCGCTCACCTACCTGCCCAGCTACCTGCAGCAGGCCAGCATGGAGTCGAACGGCAAGAGCGTGACCCGTTCCATGCAACCCGTCACGTGGCAGACGGGCCCCGTGGTGTGGGGCCAGCCGGGTACGGACGGCCAGCACGCCTTCTACCAACTGCTGCATCAGGGAACCAAGCTGGTGCCGGCCGACTTCATAGTGCCCGCCCAGGCGCAGCACCCCCTGAAGGAGCACCACGACATACTGCTGGCCAACTTCCTGGCCCAGACGGAGGCGCTGATGCTTGGCCGCAGCGTGGAGGAGGCCGATACACCCGCCAAGAGCTTCCCCGGCAACCGCCCCACGACCTCCATCGTGCTACCGCGCCTCACCCCGCGCACCCTGGGCAGCTTGGTGGCGCTCTACGAGCACTCCATCTTCACGCAAGGGGTGATCTGGGACGTCAACTCGTTCGACCAGATGGGCGTGGAGTTGGGCAAGGAGTTGGCCGAGAAGCTGGTGCCCGAGGTGCGGCGCGGCGCGCCGGGCGAGGGCGCCCACGACGCCTCCACCGCCGGGCTGCTGCGCGCCATAGCCGACATGCGCGGCAGGGGCTGAACCGGCCGCGGTAACGGGCCGTGGTGGGCAGCTTCACCCCGGTTTCATGAGCCGAGCGCGAAGCGGTTTTCATGCATCTGACATGGCCCCGTACGGGTTGGCCGTGTATCTAAGGAGTCACACGAGCGCCGGGCTGGCGCGGATGGAGCTCCATGTCACAGGTACCCAGCATGAACCCCGGAAGAGAGGGCCAGCTTGGCCGCCGCGCGGTGGCGCGCTCAGCCCTCGCAGGCTTGTTCGCGCTGCTGCTCGCCCTCGCGGCTTGTAGCCCCACGCCGCCGCGCGAGCCGTCGGACCCGCCGCTCCCGGGCGGCTCCTCGCTGAGCGCCCCGGAGACCATGCACGGCCAGACGCGGGCCACGGTGCAGGTCAGCGCGGAGCAGGCCTGGCAACTGCGCGTGGTGGACGCCCCGAGCGGCGGCCCGACGCCGATAGCCTCGCGCGTTTCCCTCAGCCGCGACTCGGGCACGGGTCCGGCCAACGTGACCCTGACGATAGACCCCTCCGGTCTGGACCACACGCTCGATCACCGCTTCCAGCTGCAGCTGCGCACGGAGGGGCGCACCTACGGCGAGACCGTGGAGTTCACCTTCCCCTTCATCACCGGCTACGCCCTGCTGGACGCAGCCGCCGCCAGCGCCGAGCTGCGAGGAGCGGCTGACCAACCCACCGACAAGGGCCCCACCGACAAGGGCGTGGTGGTGCGGCCGAACGGCCAAGCGAACACCGAACTGAGTGGCGAGGGCACGCCTGCGGAGGCGCCGGACAGAGGCCTCAGCACCGCCCCGGAGGGACGAGACGTGTCCGGGGAAGCGGGGCAGGCAGGGCGGGACCCGGTCGAAGGCGACACCGTGACGCTCCTTGTGGGCCTCGAGCCGGCCACGCCGAGTCTTACCGGCCAGGGACGAGCTGCCGAGGTTGGTGTCCCCGGTCCTGGTCCCGCTCCCGCCGCGCTGAGCGCGCTCGGCACCTCGGTGGCCCGCATAGCCGGCGCCGCCGTGGAGTCGCGCTTCGACGAAGCGAGCCTGGCGTTCGTGGAGGTGCCGGCTACGGAAGTAGAGGCCGCCATCGCGCAACTGGAACTGACCAAGGGCGTGACCTACGTGGAGCGACCCGTGCCCATCTACCCCTTCTCGGATGATCAGTTCCGCGACCTGCAGTGGAACTTGGACCGCGTGCAGGCCGAGCAGCTCTGGTCAGTGTCGGACGGCTCCGGCGTGACCATCGCCGTGCTGGACAACGGCTTCTACCCCGACCACCCCGACCTGCGGCACAACGTGGTCGGCCAGTACGACGCCGGCGACCAGCTTAGCAGCGTGCAGTCCGACCGCCCCGAGTGCGGCACGCACGGCACGCACGTGGCCGGCATAGCCGCCGCGGTGGCCAACAACCAGATCGGCGTGGCTGGCACGGCGCCGGGGGCAGGCCTCTACCTGGTGGACCTCGATTACAGCGAGCGGCCCGGCTGCCCCATGGACTCCACCAGCCTGGTGCGCGGCATCCAGCACGTGGTCACCGGCAACGGCGGCTCGCCGCACGCGGACGTCATGAACCTGAGCCTGGGCGCCAGCACCCCGCTGGGTGAGGCCACCCAGAGCGCCCTGCGCGCCGCGCGGGACGCCGGCATCATCGTGGTGGGCGCCGCCGGTAACACCGCCTGCAACGCCGGACAGCCCACCTACGACCCCGTGTCGTACCCCGCTGCCTACCCGGAGGTCTGGGCGGTGGGTGCAACGGACCGGAACGACGGGCGCGCCTGCTACAGCCACGTGGGTCCCGAGGTCTTCATCGCCGCACCGGGCGGCGACGGGTTCGGTAGCGGCGGGCGCTACGACACCATCTTCAGCACCGATCACGACGTACCCGGCCGGAACCACATCTACGGCTGGCAGGAGGGAACCAGCATGGCAGCGCCGGTGGTGGCCGGGGTGGTGGCGCTGCTGAAGGGCGCCGTGCCAGCGGCCAGCAACGAGGAGATCCGGCAGGCCATCATCGCCGGCGCCACGGACCTGGGCCCGCGCGGCCGGGACGACCATGTCGGCTACGGACTGATCAACGCGGTGGAAGCGTACGAGGCGCTCACAGGCGCGGCCGAGCCCCCGCCCCCGCCGCCCGAACCGACGCTCGAGACCATGTGGATCACCTTCCCCGAGGACCCGTTGTTCCCCACCACCCAACTGGACCCGGACGGCCTCTTCACCATCACGCACGTGCCTACCGGCCCGTTCCTCATCGTGGTCGGCACGGACGAGAACGAGAACGGCATCATCGGCGAACCGGGCGAGTTGTACGGCGAAGTGACGGTGAACGTGCAGTTCGACCAGCGCAACCAGGCCGTGGTGTACCTCGAGGAGCGCTGACGACAGGCTGGTAGCCGCTTAGCGGGGACCGGGGGTTCCGCCCGGGCGCCTAGGCGCATGTCCGAGCTGGGCCCCTGCGGTTCCCGGGACCCGCACGCGCCTCGGGTGGTCTAATCGGACATGCACCGCGCGCATCTCGACCTGCCCGCCCTCGTGACCGCGTTACTGGTGTTCGCGCTGCTCGGAGGCGCGGGCGCCCAGGTCGGCCACCCGCCCGAGGCGGCCCTGCTGCGCCCCAGCGTGGAGGCGTGGGAGGTGGGCTCCACCCTGGTCATCGACACCTTCCAGCACGACACGCCCTTCTACAAACAGAGCACCGCCGGGTCGGTGGAGGCCGACCTGGAGGAGGTGCTCCTCGGCACGCGCTCGCTACGCGTCACCACGGACGGCGATCGCCGGCAGGTGAACGTGCGCGCCAACGACCTGCAGCCGCTGGACCTGAGCGACACCTTCCTGCGCCTGCGCCTGAAGGTGCAGGGCGTGGAGCACCTGACCGACGTGTACCTCTACCTCTCCGAGGACGGCTTCGCCACGCACGACGCCTACAGGCTGCTCAACTTCTGGGGCGCTCCCGCGGAGCGCATGCTGGACGATGGCGTCTGGGGCACGCTGACCACCACCCTCGGCACGCCCCTGGCGGAGCCGACCGTGGACCTGAGGCGCGTGACGGACATCCAGCTCAGCTTCGTGGACGACGGGGAGGAGCCGGTGACCGTGTGGCTGGACGGGCTCGACGCCCTGCCGCGCCCGGAACGAGGTGTGGTGACGGTCATGTTCGACGACGCGCGCTCGGGGGTGTACGAACTGGCGCTGCCGCAGATGCGGCGTCACGGCATCCGCGCCAGCGTGCCGGTCATCCGCGACCTGGTGGGGGTGGGCTCGTTCATGACGCTGGAGCAGCTGCACACGCTGGAGCGCTTCGCGGACTGGGAGCTGGTGGCCCATCACAGCACGGCGTTGGATCACGGCTTCGACAGCCTCACCGAGGCGGAGCTGCGCGCAGAACTGGAGGGCGTGAAGAGTTGGATGCTGCAGCAGGGCTTCCGTCGCGGCGTCGACGTCATCGCCTACCCCCACGGCCTCATCGACCAAGCGGCAATAGACGTGGTGCGCGGCTACTTCGCCGCCGGCCGCACGATCGCCCGCGGCTCGGGTCTCGAGACGCTGCCGCCCGCCGACCCGTACCGCATCCGGGCCCTGAGCGTGACGAGCACCGACACGGTTGACACGCTGAAGGCCGCCATCGACCAGGCGGCCCGGGAGAGGGGGTGGTTGGTGCTGGTGTTCCACCAGTTCACCAACGCCCCCCTAGAGCACGCGCCCCAGTACGGCGGCTTCGATTTCGCTCAGGTCATGGCACATCTGGCCGCTGCCGACGTGGACGTGTTGACCTTCTCCGAGGCCGTACTGGGGCGCTGACCGCCGGTCAGGCGGTCCTTGGGTCTACTGGTCCTGGGCCTGCTCGCCGCCCACTATGCGGTAGACCTTGCCCGTCTCGCCGGACGGTCCGGGCATCTCGGTGGTCATGATGTAGATCTCGCCCGCGCTGTCGCGGCCGAAGGCCAGTACGAACTCGTCCAGCTGCCGGTCGAGCAAGAACTCCCAGGGCGCGCCCTCGTTGACCTGCGCCACGAAGAGCTTGCCGCCGGGTTCCTGGAACGACTGGCTCCAGTCGCCGAACACGTAGTGGCCCTCCAACTCGGGGATGGCCGAACCGTGGTAGATGGCGCCACCGGAGACGGAGATGCCGCGGTCCTCGATGTTCATCTCCGCCGGAGCGTCCAGTTCGGCGGCCACGTTCGGGTGGGCGTACACCAGCACGGGGTCTATGAACGAGTCGCCCACGGGCGGCTCGACGTCGGTCTCGGTTATCACGGCGTTCGGGTCCTCGGGCGAGAAGCCGAAGGCGCCTTCCTTCAGGTTCCAGCCCAGGTTGCCCGGCTCCGTCACGTAGTTGATCTCTTCCCACAGGTTCTGGCCCACGTCCGCTACGACCAG
>CAYXUE010000086.1:0-8721 GCA_964467885.1 uncultured bacterium
GTGCTGCAGGACGCGGTAGAAGCTCGGGATGCGGGGGTTCATGTGGGTCATCGGGTTCCTTACTGGCTGGCGGGACGGAAGCAGGTGGTAGCGCCACTGGGCTGGGAGTGAACGATCGCCGTACCGGTGAAGCGCACGCACGGGTGCGGGGCGGGGCGCGGCGCAAGGTGATCGGCAGCAACGTCGTCGGCAGCGGCGTTGAAAAAGGCGGCGTTGAAAGAGGCAGCGTTGATGGAAGCAGCGTTGATGGAAGAAGTGTCGTTGGCAGTAGCGTTCAATGCAGCAGCGTTCAAGCGGTCCGCCGTTCCACGGCATGTTCTTCAGGGTCTGGCATGTTCCGGTCAGGCATGTTCCGGCTGTTCGTCAAGGTGCGGCCGCGAAACGCCACCTGGCGCCTTACCACAGGCTGCACGCCCGGCGGCGCGCGGAGTCACACTCTAGGTCCGAGCTTAGCACCGGGCGCTAACGAGGCTCTTACAGGGCGCGACGTTCGGCGGTCGGTCCGGTCGAGGTTTTCGGAGTCGGCATAGCCACATGCAAGCGGTGCCCACATGGTGGAGCGCGGAAGTCGCCTCGGCAACCGCACTCCCGCGCTATCCACTCGTGCGGCTATTTGCCCGCCGCCAACTGCCGTCAGTATGGTCGACCCATGGGGCGACGCGTAAGTGCGCCCAGCAGGAGGTACGTGATGGAACAGATGACTATCTACTTAGCCGGCGAGATCCACGGCCCGTGGCGTCAGGAACTGCGCAAGCTGGTGGAGGCGCGCAGCCTGCCGGTGCGCTTCGTGGGGCCGCAGGAGGAGCACGATCGTTCTGACTCGGTGGGCGAGGACATCGTCGGCTCGCAGCCCACTCCGCGCTACCGCGACCTGGAGGGCGCCCGCGCCAACGCGCTGCGCACCCGCGTGCTCCTGCGCCGCGCCGACCTGGCCGTGGCGTACTTCGGCGACAAGTACAAGCAGTGGAACACCGCGGCAGATGCCGGCGCGGCGGCGGCGGCCGGCATCCCACTACTACTGGTGCGTTCCGTAGACCTGATCCACGCCCTGAAGGAGCTGGACGCGCTGGCTACCTTCACGGTGGAGACGCTCGAGCAGGCGGCGGAGGCCATCGCTTACGTCTTCGAGTGAAGTAGCCGTCCTCCCCTCCTCCACCAGCACACGGGCCCTGCTCATGCCCGGGCTGCCTGCCCTGCTGGATCCGCTCACCGCGCCCGTGGAGAGCACCGCGTGGAGGCTAGAACCAAACTCCGTCAGGACATCCGCTCGCCGCGCCGTGGAGAGTACGGCAGCCTACGTGGTGTTCCGGCGCCGCCTGAGCACGTTGGTCACGATCCGGTCGCAGCGCGCGCCGTCGAAGCCGAAAGCGTCGCTGAGGTCGGTGTCCACCCTGCCGAGCAGCCGCTCGCGCAGCAGCCCGCGGGCGCGGAACGCGCGGGTGCGCACCGTGATGACGGAGATGTCGAGCACTTCAGCGATGTCGCGCGCGCTGAGGCCTTCCAGAGCGCTCAGCACGAACACCGTGCGGAACGCATCCGGCAGCTCGTCGATCTGCTCCTCGATGAGTTTCCTTACCTCGGAGTTGAACGCCTGGAACTCCGGCCCGCGCGCCGGAGAGTCGGCCAGGGCCAGTTGCACTTTCGGATCGGGTGAGACCATGGCGTCTTCCAATGGCAGGGTGCGGGGCCGGTTGCGCCGCAGGCGGGCCAGGGCTTCGTTACGCGCGATGCGGACCAGCCAGGTCGACAACTTGCTATCGCCCCGGAAAGCGGCTAGCGCCCTCCAAGCCCGCAAGAACGCGTCCTGCACGACCTCCTCGGCATCCGCGTCGCTGGCGAGGATGCTGCGGGCGGTGCGGAACAGCAGCTGGCTGTGCTGCCGCATGATGGCCTCGAAGGCGGCCTCGTCGTCCGCGGCGGCGCGGGCCACGACCTCCCGCTCGGGTTCGGTCGGCCGATGACGCGGGGGCGCGGTTACTTCCGCTCGGGTCACGCGGCGCTCTTCCCTTCCGGCGCCGAATAGCACCATCTTCAGAACCTCTCGGGGAACGCAGCTATCAGGCCGTTGGTCAGGGCGTCGGCCAGCATCATCATGTGGGCCTCGGCCCGGCCGTACTCCGCGATCCCGTCGGCGTACCTACCCTCCAGCAGTGCGGTGGCGTAGACGAGGGTTGTATCAATATGCCCCTTCAACATCTCGCGCACCGTCGCCTGAGGCCAGGCACTGTTGGCGGCGGCCAGGTAGTCGGCAATGTCCTGGGCGTTGGCGTAAGCCACGAGGATGGCTAGGTCCTCAGCCACTTCGTCGCCCGCCTTGGCGGCGCTGACCACGTCCACGGCGGCGGTGATGTGCTCCTGCAGAAGGGTGGTGAGCCCCTGCGCGGCTTCGGCGCCGTAGTAAGGCTCGATGGCCGAGCCTATGTCCGCCTGGTTCTGCATCAGGCGGGCGGCGGTGGCCTCGAAGGAGGGTGAGTCGGTGGCGAAGGCGGTGACCGCGGCGTAGGTCCACTCCATATGCTGCGCCCAGAGCTCGCGCATGGCGTTGTTGAGGGCCACGGCGCTGGCGCCCCACACCTGCGGTGCGGATTCCTGCGCGGCGCCGGCGTCATCACCACGATATTCGGCGTAGTTGGCGTGTTCTGACTGTTGGCCGTAGGCGTGCGGTGCGCTCGCGGTGAGGCCCAGCGCCAGGAAGGCTAGGACGGCGGCCGTGAGCTTGCGGTTGGGGAGTTTGGCGGTTTCTGCTGTTGCGGTCATGACGACCTCCTCGGGGTTCTGACTACCTGCGAACGAGTCGGGTGCGGGACTCGCTCCGGCGCAGTCCCTCGCTCTACTCCTTTAGATGCGGTGGAGTGGCCCAGCGTTCCCGGCAGGCCGCCGTTACGTGAGGCCGCGGGGATGTGAGGCTGCGGGGTTGTGAGGCCGCGGGTTTGAAAGGCCGCAGGTGCGTAAGGCCGCGGTTGCTGAGGGCCGCCGTTGCAGATGGGCCGCCGTTGCAGATGGGCCGCGGTTGCAGATCGGTCAAGGTTGCTGAGGCCCGCGGTTGCTTTGCTACGCCGTTGCGGACGGCCGCGGTTGTGCGCTACCGGGCCAGGCGGTAGGCTCGCCCCACACCACGGAGGTCGGATCATGGATCTAGGCGCGTTCTCGGTAAGTCTGGCGGTGCGTGACCTGGCCGCTTCGAAGAGCTTCTACGAGAAGCTCGGGTTCAGACAGATGCACGGTAACGAGTCGGAGAACTGGGTCATCCTCAAGTCCGGCTCCACCGTCATCGGCCTGTTCCAGGGCATGTTCGAGAAGAACATCCTCACCTTCAACCCGGGCTGGGATCAGAACGCGCAGCCGCTGGAGTCGTTCACGGACGTGCGCCGGATCCAGGCGGAGCTCGACGGGCACGGCGTTCCCGTGATCACGCGCACGGACCCCGAGGGAACCGGCACCGGCCACATCGTGCTGGAGGATCCCGACGGCAACGTGATCATGTTCGACCAGCACGTTCCCTAGGTGTACCGCTCGATGTAGCTCTTGGCGGGTCTTCCAGCCCGCCTACGGCTTCTCCGGCAGGCTGCGGGAGGCGTTCTCGATGGCCGCGCGGATGGCGTTGCGCACGGCGTAATCCACGATGGTGGTGCCGGTGCGCCCGACCCTGAGGTCGGTCATCACGTTGGCCACGTCCACCGTCACGTTGCGCTGCGACACCTCGCTGACCCCGCGGCCGATGGCCATGATCTCGGCCGTGACCGTGTCCACGAAGCGGATCTCCACCGCCACGCGCGCGGTGACAGTTTCGGCCGAGCCCCCGAAGATACCCAGCACGCGGCCGCCGCCCCCGGTGGTCTGCACCCCGAACTCGGAGACGCTGCCCAGCACCAGAAGCTCGGCGCCCTCGATGCGCCCCAGCGCGGCGGCCGTCTCCGGATTGACGCGCCCGGACTGCGCCAGATCCTGCTCGAACAGCACCTTGTCGATCTCGGCGCGCTCGGTGATGCGGAACTGCTGGCTCTCGTAGGCCTCGGCGATGAAGATGTCGGCCACGCCGGAGCCGAGCTCGCGGTAGAACTCAGGCCCCTCCTTGGAGAGGTCCACCGAGCCGATGCGCACGCTGCCGGCGCCCACCGTGAAGCTGGGCACCGCGATGACCCAGCGCTCGTCGCGCGGCACGGGCTCGAGGGTGAACTGCCGCAGGCTGGCGCCGGTGTCCTCCACAGACACGCTGGGAGCGCAGGCGGCCAACAGGACCAGGGAGAGGAGCGCGCCTAGGACGCGCGTGTAGGTCGTCATCACGGACGCCATGGTAGCGCAACCTCAACCGCCGATCGGGTCATCATCCCCCGTGGCTGTCTCGTGGGCGGTCCGGGCTAAGGGTGCGGCGGGATCACCAACGCTCGGGGTCGGCCATTGCCACCACCAGGGGCTTCAGCGTGTGCAGCACTTCCACGGTGGCGCCCTGCGTCTCGATCACGTCCGACAGGCGCCGGTAGGCCTGCGGCGCCTCGTCGCGGCCGCCTCCGCGCAGGATCACGCCCTTGTCCTCCAGCCACTCCTGCATCATCTCGCGTGAGATGCGGCCGCTGGAGCGTCCACGCTTGCGGCCCCGGCGGCCGGCCGCTTCGGTGCGGCTCATGACCCGGCCGGCGCCGTGCACGGTGGAGTAGAGCGCAGCCTGTTGCTCGGCGCTGCCCTGCTCGGCGCTATCCTGCTCGGCACCCCTGAGGATCACGGCGTCGTCACCCATGGAGCCGCCGACGAAGCCGCGCTGCCCGGGGAACGCAGGCGTGGCGCCCTTGCGAACCACCACCAGCTCCTCGCCGAAGTGCTCCTCCTGCCAGGCGAAGTTGTGGTTGTTGTGCACCAGGTCGAGCTCGGCGCCGCCCATCAGCTGCAGCACCTTGCGGGCCACCCACTCGCGGCCAGCGTAGGCGTAGCGGCCGGCAAGGTTCATGAGCTCCCAGTACGACCAGCCTAGCTCCGAGTCGAGCGACAGTAGCGCCTCGGTCCGGGGTGCGCGCGAGCCCCACCGGAGGCCCTCGGCCAGGGCCAGGAAACCGCTCGCCACCGCGTGACCGAAGCCGCGGGAGCCGAAGTGCACCCCGACCCACAGGCGCTGCTGCTCGTCGGCGAAAACGTCGATGTAATGGTTGCCCGAGCCGATGGTACCCAACTGGCGGCGGGCGCGGTCGCGCAGCTGTTCGCGGTGCTCGCGCGGCACGTGATCCCAAGCCGGGTCCCGGAAGAGCGGATGATCCGTGGGCGCGTCGGACGCGCCGTTCTCGCCACCCACGCCGAACGAGAACGTGTGCCAGATCTCGTCGGCCAATCCCTCCAGGTCGAGCCCGGAGGAGAGCGTCAGGTCGGTGAGGATGGCGGCGTTGCCACAGGCTATGTCGAAGCCCACGCCGGCCACGCTGACCGCGTTGCGGTAGGCGGCCACGCCGCCGATGGGCATGATGTAGCCGAGGTGGCCGTCGCCCATCAGCGCCACCCGTTCCGCGCGCGAGGCCACGTCCTGCAGCTGCGCCAACGTGAGTTCGTCGTGCTGACCGAAGACCTTCATGCTCCCACCATGGCCGGCCGGTCCCCGCGTCGCTGTCTTCGGGCCTACCCCGGCCAGGGCAGCTGGGCGCCGTCCAGGCGGCCCTCCACGGCGCGGCGGTAGCGCTCCACGGAACGGCGCACCACCTGTTTGGCGCCTGTCTCGATGACGTTGCCCTGCCAACCGCCGTATATGCGGTCGAACGTGAACGGCTCCACTGCGGCGCCCACCCTCTCCACCTCGCGCGGTGGCAACGGTATCTGGTTGGGGAACGAGTAGAGGAACGACACGTAGCGCCGGTCGGGCACCACCCCGATGATGTCGGCGGTGAGGAGCGCCCCGGCGCCGTCCGCGCCCTCAGCCCAGTGCAACACGGTGCCGCCGGCGAAGTGCCCTCCGGCGCGGATGAGCGTCACGCCGTCCACCACCTCGAGCGTCTCGCCTTCCCAGAACTGGATGCGCTCGTCGGGGTGCGTCACATGCTGCCGGTCGGCCTCGTGCAGCAACACCTCGGCGCCGAAGCTGCGGGCGAAGAGGGCGATGCCCGTGTAGAAGTGCGGGTGGGACACGGCGATGGCTCGGATGCCCCCGTGCTCGAGCAGGCGCTGGCGCCCGGCCTCCGTGAGCACGGGTACGCAGTCCCACAGGACGTTGCCCGAAGGGGTTCGTACCAGCAGCGCGCGCTGCCCTATGGCGATGGAGGGTTGCAGCCCGACCGCCCAGAGACCCGGCTCGTACTCCTCGAAGCGCATCTCGTGCTGCTCCTGGAGTTCGGAGTGCCTGAACCAGCGCTGGCCGCCCGCACCCACGTACTGGCGCTCGTCGGTGCAGATGCTGCAGACCTCAGGTGTGCGTCCGCTGGCCGGATAGTGGGCGGCGCATGTGGCGCAGACGTAGGGGTCGTACGGGTCGTGAAGGTCCGAACATTGCATGCGTCTCCTAACTCACGGTGGCGCGCGTAGGGCGATTCCAGGGGGGATTCCAGGCTTCGTCGCGCGATTCCAGGCTCAGCGCCGCAGCGTGGGCCCCGGGATCATGACGCAGCCGCCACCCTGACCAGCGCCTCGTCCACGCTGTCGACGAACCAGGCGGTGGCCCCGCGGTTGCTCTCGCCCATCATGGCGCGGAGGCTGTCGCTGGCGTCTCTCCCGTCGTAACCGACCACCACCAGGGCTAGGCGGTAGTTGCTGAACTTCTGGAGCACCTCGCCGGCGAAGCCCGTACTGAGGTCGAAGAACTTGGGAGTCAGCCGCTCGGCGTCCACCAGCACGTAGTGGGCACCGGCGAAGGAGGCGTTGCCAACGAGGTCCGTGGCGTCCCGCTCGTTCTCCACCATGCCCGCGGTCAGGTTGGCCACGACCTTGCCCGCCACCTCCCGGTACTCGAACTCGGCTTCCATGGTGCCCAGACTACTCGCTGAGGGTGCCACGGCGAGCCGGGCGGCGCCCGGAAACGCGTGAAGGGCTTGCAAGTTCCGCGTCCACATACGAGCATCGAAGGGTAAGCGGTAGCAGGAGCAAGTAGAGCCCAGGGCGCGGCGCGCCCCTGGGCCAGTCGCCCACGTTGCGTCCGTACGCGGAGCGTACCGGACCCCCATGAAGGAGTTCCCGTGAACATCAGCGTCGTCAGGCCCGAAGCACGTCACCGGCCCGCCTGGGAGAGGCTCTACGCCGCCTACGCCGAGTTCTACCGCACGGAGCAGACGCCCGAGATGCGCGAGCGGGTCTGGAACTGGCTGCAGGACGAGGACGAGGAGCTGGAGGGCTTCCTGGCACTGGACGCTGGCGGCGAGCCCGTCGGCCTGGCCCACTTCCGCGAGTTCAGTCGCCCACTCTCAGCCACCAAGGGCGGTTTCCTGGACGACCTCTTCGTGACGCCCGCAGCGCGCGGAAGCGGTGCGGCCCCAGCTCTGCTGCAGGCGCTGGCCGAGGAGGCGCGGCGGCGCCGCTGGTCGTTGGTGCGCTGGATAACGGCCGAAGACAACTACCGGGCGCGGGGCGCCTACGACAAGGTGGCCACGCGCACACCGTGGGTCACCTACGACCTGGCGCCGGCTGGTTAACGGCCAAGGGAAGGCCCTAGGGGACGCGCATGCATGCCCCTGGACGCCGTTCCACGCACCTCCGCGGCGCCCCAATGGACGGAGCGACGGATGTGCCTGGAAACGGCGGACCGCGTTGCATGCTGGTCGTGATGAGCCACTCGACCGACCTCGACCGCCGGATCGCGGAACTGCCGGATTGGCGCGGCGCCATGTTGCTGACCGTGCGGGAGCTGATCCACCAGGTGGACCCGCAGATCGTCGAGGAAGCCAAGTGGCCCAAGCCCTCCAACCCCTCCGGAGTGCCCGTCTGGTCGCACGGCGGCACGGTGTGCACGGGCGAGGTGTACTCGGAAAGGGTGAAGCTGACGTTCGCCCTCGGGGCCTTGCTGCCCGACCCTCACGGTCTCTTCAACGCCAGCCTGAACGGCAGCTCGCGCCGCGCCATCGACCTCAGGGAGGGCGATGCGCTGGACGAGGCCGCCTTCAAGGACCTCGTCCGCGCCGCCCTGAAGGCCAACCTGCGCTGAGGGCCGCCGGCGCCAGCAGCTAAGCGGATATCAGAGCACCGTGCCGGTCAGGACTATCTTGGCTAGTCCGAAGAAGATGACGATACCCGTGACGTCCACGACGGTCGCCACGAACGGCGTGGACGAGGCCGCCGGGTCGGCGCCCAAGCGCTTCAGGATCAGGGGCAGCACGGAGCCGACCAGGGAACCCCAGGCCACCACGCCTACCAGCGCCAGGCCGATAGTGGGCGCTATCAGCAGCCAGTGCTCGCCGTAGGAGTCGCCGAAGAAGCCCACCACGGCCACGCGCAGGAAACCCAGGCCACCGAGCAGCAGTCCCAATGCCAGTCCCGCGCCCAACTCCCGCTTCACCACCAGCCACCAGCGGTCTAAGGTCACCTCCCCCAGAGCCATGGCACGGGTCACCAGCGCCGCGGCCTGCGAGCCGGAGTTACCCCCGGAGGAGATGATGAGGGGCAGGAACAGTGCCAGCACCACGGCGTTAGCGATCTCCGCCTCGAAAACACCCATCACCGAGGTCGTGAGCGTCTGCCCCAGGAACAGCATTACGAGCCACACGGCACGCTTGCGGATGACGTTCACGAGGGAGGCCTCCAGGTACGGCTCGTCGAGGGCAG
>CAYXUE010000087.1:0-3033 GCA_964467885.1 uncultured bacterium
GCTATTACGCACTCTTTAAAGGAATGGCTGCTTCTAAGCCAACCTCCTAGCTGTCTTAGCGTCTCCACATCCTTTCCCACTTAGCTATAACTTGGGGACCTTAACTGGCGTTCTGGGTTGTTTCCCTTTCGTCCATGCGAGTTAGCTCACATGGACTGACTCCCGGGGTATGGACCGACGGCCTTCAGAGTTTGACAGGGTTTGGTAAGCTGGTGAGCCCCCTAGCCCAATCAGTGCTTTACAGCCACTGGTAAACCCCCGAGGCTAGCCCTAAAGCTATTTCGGGGAGAACCAGCTATCTCCGGATTCGGTTAGCTTTTCACTCCTAACCACAGCTCATCCCAAAACTTTTCAACGTTTATGGGTTCGGTCCTCCACTTCCTTTTACGGAAGCTTCAACCTGGCCATGGCTAGCTCATCCGGTTTCGGGTCTACTGATAGCGCCTGAACGCCCTGTTCAGACTCGCTTTCGCTACGCCTCCGCCTATCGGCTTAAACTCGGCACTACCAGTAAGTCGCAGGATCATGCTTCAAGAGGCACGCCACTACCCGTTCCGATCCGAAGATCGGCATAGGGCTGTGACTGCTTGTAAGCACACGGTTTCAGGTACTATTTCACTCCCCTCACGGGGTGCTTTTCACCTTTCCCTCACGGTACTGGTTCACTATCGGTCAGCCGGAATATTTAGCCTTACGGGGTGGTCCCCGTGGATTCACGCGAGATTCCACGTGGCTCGCGCTACTCAGGTGCCGGCTAGGCTTCCGCGCTTTTCGTGTACGGGACTTTCACCCACTCTGGTGTGCCTTTCCAGTGCACTTCCACTAAACGCTCGAGTCCATGTTGCCGGTCCTACAACCCCGGCTCCCGTAGGAGCCGGTTTGGGCTATTCCCTTTTCGCTCGCCGCTACTGGGGGAATCGAGTTTTCTTTCTGTTCCTCCAGGTACTTAGATGTTTCAGTTCCCTGGGTTCCCTCCTCATGGCCTATGTGTTCAGCCATGGGTAGTGGGGGTTCGCCCCACTGGGTTTCCCCATTCGGAGATCCTCGGATCAACGCTTGCGTCCAGCTTCCCGAGGCTTATCGCAGGTAGCCACGTCCTTCATCGGTTCGACTGCCAAGGCATCCACCGTGTGCCCTTAGTAACTTGACCCTTTTCTATTTCTTCGATGTGTATGAGCAGACACGCGATTCAGAGTTTTTAGAAAAAACCCGATTCGCGTCCCGGTCGACTTTCTACGTTCCAGACGGAACAAATCAGTCGTCCGAGACCTGATGTCTTGTCTTCTATTCTCCTGTCAATGTTCGCGCCACTCTTTCGAGCGGCAAAGAAGAGTGTACTGAATCAACTCGGGTCATGTCAAGCCCTGGTCTGACCTCCCCCGGAACCGGAGCGGAAATGCGCTCCCCGGCGGGGCTTCTCTCGCTGCCCTCAGGGGTGGCCGCCGCGCATGAAGAGCTGGACCGACGGCTCCCGGGTGACCTCCCGGAAGGGGTAGCCGAGCTCCTCGAGCGCCCGGGTCACCTGTTCACGCTCCGAGGGCGGCGCCTCTATGCCCGCGAGCACCCGGCCGTAGTGGGCGCCGTGATAGCGGTAGTGGAAGAGAGTGATGTTCCAGCCCGGGTGCAGGCTCTCGAGGAACCTGAGTAGAGCGCCGGGCCGCTCCGGGAACTCGAAGCGGAAGAGCAGCTCGTGCTCCAGCCCGTTGGCCAGGCCGCCCACCATGTAGCGGGCGTGGGTCTTGGTTATCTCGTCGTCGCTCAGATCCCTGACCCCGAAGCCCGCCTCCTCGATGGCGGCAAGCAGCGCGGCCTTCTCGCTCTGGCCCTGCTTCAGGGCCACGCCCACGAGGATCTGAGCTCGCTCCGGATCCCCGTAGCGGTAGTTGAAGGCCGTGATGGCGCGGCCGCCAAGCGTGTGGATGAACCGCTTGTAGCTGCCGGGCCGCTCGGGCAGGCCCACTGCCAGCAGCGCCTCGTTGCCCTCCCCGACCTCCGCCCGCTCGGCCACGTGCCGCAGCCGGTCGAAGTTCAGGTTGGCGCCCGAATGCACGGCCACGAGGGGCGCGCTGCCCGGTGTGGCCGCGGCGTAAGCCTTGAGGCCGGCCAGCGCCACGGCTCCGGCGGGCTCCGCGATGGCGCGGCAGTTCTCGTAGATGTCCTTGATGGCGGCGCAGATCTGGTCCGTGTCCACGGTCATGACGTCGTCGAGGGCGGCGCGGCACAGCCGGTAGGTGAGCTGGCCCGCGCGCTTGACGGACACGCCGTCGGCGAAGAGTCCCACCTCGTCCAACTTCACTGGCCCGCCCGCGTCGAAGGCGGCGCGCATGGAAGCGGCGTCGGCGGGCTCGACCCCGATGAGGCGCACCTCGGGCCGCAGGTAGCGCACCACGCTGGCCACGCCCGCGGCCAGTCCGCCCCCGCCGATGGGCAGGAAGAGCGCCTCCACCTCACCCGGGTGCTGTTTGAGCAACTCCAGGCCGATGGTGCCCTGCCCGGCGATCACGTCCTCGTCGTCGAACGGGTGCACGAAGATGGCGCCCGACTCACCCGCCAGCTCGTAGGCATGCGCCTGCGCCTCGTCGAACTCCTCGCCGTGCGCTATGACCTCGGCGCCCAGGCGCCGTACGGCCTGCACCTTTATGTCGGGCGTGGTCACGGGCACCACCACCACCGCCTTCACGCCGAGGCGCGCGGCCGCCACCGCCACCCCTTGCGCGTGGTTGCCGGCGGAGGCGCAGATGACGCCCGCCTGCACCGCGCTCCTGCCCAGTTGCGCGATCTTGTTGTAGGCCCCGCGCAGCTTGAAGGAGTAGACGCTCTGCAGATCCTCGCGTTTGAGCAGCGCCGGCCGGCCCAGGCGCTCCGATAGTCGGGGCAGGTGCTCCAAGGGCGTCTCGGTGGCGACGTCGTACACGCGGGCGGTCAGGACCTTGCGGACTATCTCTTGCACGCTCACAACGGTACCCGCTGGGAGCGTCCGGCATGCCGGATGCCCCGGCGGATGCTCGGCCGCCGGAGCAGGGCGTTGGCGCA
>CAYXUE010000087.1:3133-8497 GCA_964467885.1 uncultured bacterium
GGGCGGGGCATGGGCGGGGCGAGGGCCCCGCATGGGCGTCGCCTAGACGGCGCGGGCGGCGCGGTACCTTGGACCCACATGCCGCAGCTCACGGAGCCCTTGGCCATCACGGCCGCCCGCGTCGTCACGCCTACCGCGGTGCTGGAACACGGCACGCTCGTCATGGAGTCGGGCCGCATCCGCGAGGTCCTGCCGGCCGGCCGTTCACCGGACGGGCCCGCCTCCCGCCTGGACCTGGGCGACGCCACTCTGCTTCCGGGCTTCATCGACCTCCACGTCCATGGCGGGGGCGGCTGGCGCGTGGGCGCGGACACCCACCTGCTGGGCATGCGCGAGGCCCCCCACCGGCCCTTGGTGGAGTTGAGCCGCTTCCTCGCTACCACCGGCGTGACGGGCTTCCTGCCCACGCTCTCCACCGCGCCGGCCGCGGACATGCTGAACACCGTGCAGGCCGCGGCCGGCCTCGTGGGTGAGGACGTCCCCGGCGCGAGCGTTCTCGGTACGCACCTCGAGGGGCCGTACATCAACGCGCTCGAGAAGGGGGCGCAACGCCCCGAGCTGATCAGGCCGCCCAGCCGAGAGGAGTTCGCGCCCCTGCTGGAAGCCGCGCGCGGTACTCGGCTCTACGTGACCCTCGCGCCCGAGGTCGAGGGCGCCCTCGAGTTCATCACCTGGCTGGCGGGGGAGGGTGTGTTCGTCTCGGCGGGGCATACCGACGCCACGGAGGAGCAGATGCAGCGCGCCCACGAAGCCGGGCTCGCAGGTGTGACCCACCTCTTCAACGCCATGCGGGGTGTGCACCACCGCGAGCCTGGTGCGGTCGGCTGGGCGCTGGCGCATCCCACCGTGTGGACGGAGCTCATCGGGGACGGCGTGCACGTGAACCCCACCGTCATGCGGCTCACCCTGCGCGCCCGGGGTGCGGACAAGGTTGCCCTGGTAACGGACGCCGGCGCTTTCACCGGCCTACCGGACGGCGTTTACGACGAGGGCTACCGTGTGGTCACGGTGGCGGGCGGCCGCTGCACGTTGGAGAGCGGCGCTCTGGCCGAGAGCGTGAGCCCCATGAGCCGCAACTGCCTGGTGCTGCGGGAGGAGGTGGGTGCCTCATGGGAGGAGGTGGCCAGCATGACCTCGCTGGTGCCCGCCACCATGCTGGGCTTGCGGTCGCGCAAGGGCAGCCTGGAGCCGGGCAAGGACGCCGACGTGGCCGCGCTCGGGACGGACGGCGAGGTGCTCCTCACCACTGTGGGCGGGCGCATCGTGCACCGTGCGAGTGCATCCGCCGTGTGAGCGCCCCACCTATACTGTCTCGCAACGCGACACTTTAGGTGGCGACCCATGTTCAACGTTCGTCCGGCTCAGAGCCCGCACCACCTGGAACGTCCACGCCTCCGCGAGTTGCTTCCGGACCAGGCGGGCTTCGTCGTCTGGCTCGAGGCGCCCTACGGCTACGGCAAGAGCATCCTGGCCAGCCAGTGGGCACTGGACCTGGAGGCGGGCGGCTGGCGCGTGGTCTGGCTCTCGCTGGCCGAGCGCGAGGCACGTGCCGCGATCGCCCAGCGGCTCGACCTGCCGGCGAGCGCCCCTTGGGACGTACTACTGGACGAACTGTGGCGCCGGCCCACCCTGCTCGTGCTGGAGGAGTTGGACGGTAGCGAGGACCTGCAGCCACTGCTCAAGAACGTGGGCGGCCTCCTCCTGCTGGCCAGCAGACAGCACCTGCCGTACGCCGAGCTGGCACAACTGGCAACCACCGATCGACTAACGCACCTGACGGCCGACATGCTGGCCTTCACCGAGGACGAGGCCCTGGCCCTCTTCGGCGACGAGGCGCGAGCGGCGCGGGCGCTGGGGGACACCAAGGGCTGGCCCCTGCCTCTTCACTTCGCCTCCCTGGCCGAAGCCTTCCCCGCCCGAGCCACCCTGCTGGAGGGCATCCGGAGCAGCGTGAGCCAGCGCGCATGGCGTGAGCTCCTGTTCAACGCCGCCCTCGACGGGCTGCCCAAGTCAGCCGCTTCGGAGGCCACCCATGAACTGGTGAAGGTGGGGTTCCTGCAGGAACTCGCGGACGCCTACCGCTTGCACCCCCTGGTCGGCGGCGGCGCACTTGAACGCCACCGCGCAGCAGTGCACTCCGAGCTGGACGCCGGCGCGGACCGCCTGCCGCCGCAGCTCCGCGCGGCGGCCTACGAGCGCTCCGGGCATCTCGAGGCACTGAGCGACCTGCTCACCTCTCCGGCCAACGGCGGTCTCCACACCCTCCACCCCGGCGATTACCTGAGGTGGGACGAGTTGGCGCCAGGTCCGGAGTCACCGCGCCGCCGCGCCTTCGTCTGCGAGGCGCTCCTCCTCCTCAACCGCTACGACGAGGCCCTGCCCGACGTGGATCGTCTGCTGGGCGAGGGGAGCCTGTCCCTGGGCGAGCGCGTGAGCCTGACCGCCACGGCCGCAACCGCCCTCGCCAACGCCAAGAGGTTCGAGCAGTGCGCACCTTACGCGGCTCGGCTAAGACGACTGCAGCCTCTCGATGATCCTCTCCTGCTGGGCAGGGCCCTCGGGTCGTTGTGCCAGGTCGAGTACATGCAGGGCCGCTACGCCGAGGCTTACTCCCTCTCGCGCCAGGTGCTCGCTGCCTACTCGCGGCTCGATCCGGGGCCGCTCAGGAAGCAGATGGAGGACAGAGCGCGCGGAAGCATGCACCTGTTGGGCTGGGAGCTTCACGGCCTCATCGAGGAAGCTCAGGCCGACTATCTGGCGATGCTGGAGGCGGGCGGGCTGGATCAGGGCGCCAACGTGGTCTACCGCCAGAACGCCGCTGTGAACATGGTGATCATGGGAGACATCCAGAGCGCAGGCCGGCTTCTGCGCGAGGCGCTCGACTTCGCTGCTCCCTACCACCGCCTGATGATCGAGGCCATGCTGGCGTTCGTCGAGACCGACCTGGACAACTTCCCGCGGCTGCTGGCGGCCGCCCGCCGCTGGGAGCAACTCGAGTTGAGCGAACGCGTGAGCGCCCTGTGGCTCAGGACCCTGCGCTTCAGCGGCGATCTGGAAACCGGCGGCCGCATGAAGGAGATCCTTCAGAACGGGCCCTACACCGATCTGGAGCTGCTGTGGGTGGCGGAGGCCGCGGGACAACGCGGTGAGGCGCTTGACCTGCTGGAGCGGACACGAGGGGCTTACCCGTACCGCGAGTACCGGATCCACTGGCTGGCGGCACACTTCATGCTCACGGGCGACGAGGCGTCTCTGGACGAACTACTTTCGGTAGTGAAGTTCTCCTACGACCCGGGTCGCATCCTGCGCTTCGCAGGCCTGGAACTCGCCCATCTGCCCAGGCACAGACCGGAGCTGGCACGCAACTACGAACTGCAGGACGTGCTGGCGAGCGGCTGGACCGAAGCCATCGAGGCGCGTCTGGCGGAGATACCCCCGCTCGAGGTCAGGCTGCACGGCGAGTTCTCGGCCAAGGTGATGGGTCATGAGCTGCACCTGACCGAGCGCCAGCAGCAGCTCCTCGCGCTGCTGGTGCTGGGCCTTGGCCGCGAAGCGATCGGCGAGGCCATGTGGCCAGAGACCGACGTGGCACGGCAGCGCAACAACCTAGCCGTTCATCTCAACCAGCTGCGCAAGGTTCTGGAGCCGTGGGGCGTCACCACCTTCCTCCACAAGGAGGGGCTTCGGAACTTCCACTCCGATCACGCGGAACTGGTGGAAGCGATAAGGAGCGGCGACGCCGACGCCGTGCTTGCCACGCTCCGGGAGCCGCTCTTCGTGGGCCTGGATCTGGAGGCCCTCTCGGACGCCGGCTTCCAGTTGCGGGCACAGGCGGTGACGGTCCTGTTGGAAGCCGGCCTGAGCGGCAGCGCCGACTCCGCACTGGACTGCCTCCGGCGGGTGGTGGAACTGGAGCCCCTACACGAGGAGGCCGTTCAGGCCCTTCTGGAGCGGCTGCTGGCCCGCGGCAGAGGGCATGAGGCGCGCCAGGTCTACAGGCGCTTCGCGGCGCTCCTCCGGGAGGAGCTGGGCCTCAGTCCCCAGCCCGCCACCGCGAGCTTGGTCGGCGCCCCCTGACCTGACCCTTGGACGGGACGGGGCCACCGACGCGGCCGGCGCGGCGTCTCAGGGCACGTTGTAGAACGGCGTGCGGCTGCCGTCCGGCCCGATCTGGTACCAGACGTTCTGCGACGCGTCGAACACGAGCGGGTTGCCCAAGGGCGACCGGTAGGTCTGCCCCGCGCTGGGCGCGAAGGGCAGCTGGTAGGTGGGACCCCCGGCGCCGGAACTGTAGTCGTCGAGTCCCAGGATCACCGTGTTGATCCAGTCGGTGTTGGCCGCCGCGCGGGCGTCCTGATCGGCTTGCCACTGCGCGTTCCGAGCATCGAAGGCGGCCTGCTGCTCGGACATGCGTGCCTGGAAGGCGGCGTTGTTGGCAGCCAGCGCCGCGGCGGATTCCTGCGCCTGCTGCGCTGCCAGTTGGCAATCGACAGGGTTGCGCTGACAGTGGATCTGCTGGCCGTACAGCAGAGCGACCTCGTCGGAGCTGGCGGTATCTGCGGTGGTGGTTCGGTAGAGCTGGATGAAGTAGCGGTTTATCTCCGCCATCCTGGCCTTGGCCGCCTGGTCGAACTGCGCCATCTCCTGCTGAACCCGCGCCATCTCGGCGTTGAGTTGCTGCTGGTGAGCGTTCATCTGCTGCTGGAGCATCTCCAGCTGTTGCTGCAGTGGGTCGCCCTGACCCAGCGGCACGCTGCCGTACCCGTACGGCGTGCCGTACATGGAGCCGGAGCCGTCGTAACCGAAGGGGGTGCCGTAGCTGGGACCGGAGGTGCCGTAGCCGTAGGGCCAGCCGTAAATGGAGCCGAAGGCGCCGTAGCCGAAGGGCATGCCGTACATGTAGCCGGACATGTCGTAGCCGTAGGGCAGGCCGTACAAGGCACCCCCCGGGTCGTAACCGTAAGGCTGGCCGTACTGGGCTGCCGCGCTGTTAACCGCCAGGTGCACGGCGAGTACCGCAAGGAGCGTCCCGAGCGCCCCGAGCGCCCCGAGCCCTGGGGACCCGCGCCTCTCGAACGCGGGTGGCGCGACATGCGCCCGGGGCGCGCCCGGAGGACCTGGAGGCGACTGCCGGCCGCCCCGCTTGGCCAGCTGTTCGCTGCTGCTCGCCTGCCCAACTGTCCTGAACCCGATCCGACTCATCCGCTGACTCCCTCATCGGCGTGTCTATCGATGTGTCCATCGATGTGCCCCTGGCCTGCCCCGGCGGCTGGACGGAGCACCCGCCACGGACCACCGATCGTCGCTGCTGCACGCTGGCTCCACCACGCACCGCCGCCAGCTAGGGCGCGCCCGCTCACTGCT
>CAYXUE010000088.1:0-8495 GCA_964467885.1 uncultured bacterium
TGCCGAACATCCCCGCAGACCATCCCAACATGACGTTCAAGGCGTCGCTCATGAGCGCCACGGAACTCGAGCGGGCGCTCAAGCGCATAGCTCACGAGATCGTGGAGCGCAACAAGGGCACCTCGAACCTGGCCCTGGTGGGCGTTCATACCCGCGGCGTGCCCGTGGCCGAGCGCCTGGCCGACCTGCTGCACCAGTTCGAGGGCACGCGCCCGCCCGTGGGCAAGCTGGACATAACCCTCTACCGCGACGACCTCACGGAGATCGCCCTGCAACCCGTGGTGCGCCGCTCGGAGGTCGACTTCGACGTGCACGGCACGCGCATCGTGCTGTGCGACGACGTGCTCTTCACCGGCCGCACCACGCGCGCCGCGCTCGACGCGCTCATCGACATGGGCCGGCCCGCTTCCATCCAGTACGCGGTCCTGGTGGACCGCGGCCACCGCGAGCTGCCCATCCGCGCCGACTACGTGGGCAAGAACGTGCCCACCAGCGCCTCCGAGATAGTGCTGGTGAAGCTCAAGGAGATAGACGGCAGCGACGCCGTGGAACTCTGGGAGCGCGACTGATGGCGGCCCACGAGGTCGCCTCTCCGCCCGCCACCACACTCCATCCCACCAGCGACGCTCTTCCGCAAGCGGGCGCTCGCGCGGGCAGCCCGCGCCGTGACCGCAAGCAGCACCTGCTGGACTTCGCGGACTGGAGCCGGGACGAGGTGCTGGCGCTGCTGGACACCACCGACGTGATGGCGCAGGTGCTCACCCGCACCATCAAGAAGGTGCCAGCGCTGCAGGGCCTAACGGTGGCCACGCTCTTCTTCGAGGACAGCACGCGCACGCGGCTCTCGTTCGACCGGGCCGCCCGGGCGCAGAGCGCCGACGTCATGAGCTTCGCCGCCGGCGGCTCCTCCCTGACCAAGGGCGAGAGCCTGCGCGACACGCTGCGCACGCTGGATCAGCTGCAGGCCGACCTGTACGTGGTGCGCCACCCAGCGGCGGGCGTGCCGCACCAGCTGGCGCGCTGGACGGACGCCGCCATAGTGAACGCAGGCGATGGCCGCCGGGCGCATCCCACCCAGGCGTTGCTGGACGCCTACACCTTCCGCCAGCACTTCGGCGGCGAGGAGCCGTTCGAGGGCAAGCGTCTGGCCATAGTGGGGGACATCGACCACTCGCGCGTGGCGCGCTCCAACATCGAACTGTTCACCAAGCTCGGCGCAGAGGTGGTGCTGGCCGGGCCGGCCACCCTGGTGCCGCGCGAGTTCGGCTACCTGCCGGGCGTCAGCGTGACCCACCGGCTGGAGGAGGCCGTGGAGGGCGCGCACGCGGTGATGGCCCTGAGGCTGCAGAGCGAGCGCATGACGCGCGGGCTCATCCCCTCCCGCGCGGAGTACGTGGAGCGCTACCAGCTGACGGAGGAAGTCATGGGGCTGGCGCACGACGACGCCATCGTCATGCACCCGGGCCCGCTTGTGCGCGACCTGGAGATAGCCTCCAGCCTGGCCGATGGCGAGCGCAGCGTCATCGAGCAGCAGGTGGCCCACGGCGTGCCCACGCGCATGGCCGTGCTCTACACCCTGCTGGTGGGGCGCCAGTGAGCGGCGCCGACAAGGGCGCGGCCCGCGCCACCACCCGCACCCTCTTCCGCAACGCCCACCTAGTGGACGGCACCGGCGACCACGGCGTGCATGACCTGTACGTCAAGGACGGCGTGGTGGCGGCGTGGGATCCGGACCTGTCACCGGACGCTGTGGACCACGAGGTGGACGCCGCTGGTCGTCTCCTCACGCCAGCCTTCCTGGACCTGCACGTGCACCTGCGCGACCCGGGCCAGGAGCAGAAGGAGGACCTGGCCAGCGGCCTGGCGGCCTCCGCCGCTGGCGGCTTCGGCACCGTGGTCAGCATGGCCAACACCGACCCGGTGGTGGACGAGCCCGGCCTGGTGGCCGACCTGCTGCGCCGCGCCGAGCGCACGCCGGGCGCGCGCCTGGCGCCAGCTGCCGCCCTGAGCCACGGCCTGATGGGCGATGGCCTCACCGACTTCGCGGCGCTCAAGGCCGCGGGCGCGGTGATGATCACCGACGACGGCATCCCCGTGGCGGACTCGCACCTCATGCGGCGCGCCTGCGAGTACGCCGCCGAGCTGGGCCTCGTCATCCAGACCCACTCCGAGGAACCCGCCCTACGCGCGGACGGCGTGATGAACGAGGGCGCCGTCAGCCGCCGGCTGGGCCTGCCGGGCAACCCGGACACGGCGGAATCGCTGATGATCTTCCGGGACGGCGAGCTGGCCCGCATGACCGGCGCGCGGGTGCACGTGGCGCACGTGAGCTCGAAGCGCGGCATGGAGGTGGCGGAGTGGCTCAAGGCCAACGGCGCGCCCATCACCATCGAGGTCACGCCGCATCACCTGACGCTGACGGACGAGAGCCTCACCACCTTCGACCCCCTCTTCAAGGTGGCCCCGCCCTTGCGCACTGCCGAGGACGTGGCGTACTTGCGGGACGCGCTGCGGCGCGGCGTGGTGGACAACATCGGCACGGATCACGCACCCCATACGCGGGCCGAGAAGGAGCGCGACCTACTGAACGCCCCGTTCGGCATCTCGAACATCGAGGTGGCCTTCCCGCTGCTCTACACGCAGCTGGTGCTGGCGGGCGAGCTGGAGCTGACGACACTGCTGCACCTCCTTCAGGGCGGCCCCGCGGGCGTGATGGGCTGGCCGGCGCCCTCGCTGGCGCCTGGTGCGCCGGCCGACCTGACGCTCATAGACCTGGAACGCAGGGCCCCGGTGAGGGGAGCCGAGTTCCGGAGCAAGGCCAAGTGGACGGCCTGGGAGGGTTGGGAGCTGCGGGGCTGGCCCTCCATGACGATGGTAGGTGGCCGACTGGAGTTCGAGCGCGCGAGCTCGGCTCAAGCCGCGAACGTGTAGGTTAGAGCCGTCCTGCACGTTCCGCAGCGCCTAGCGTCTACTACAATGTTCTGCATGACGGCAGCCGTGAACGTTCCAGCCCGCGTTTCCACCCCCACGGGGGGCGACGCCGGCACCGAAGACCAGCGTTCCGCGCTGCACGGCGCCGCCGTTCCCGCTCGTTACGCCATGGCGCCCTCACTCGAGGGCGCCCCGGTCATCCCTGCGGCCGCGGAGCAACTGCGGCGCCGCACCTTCGCCAAGGGTGAATACCTCTACGACGTGGGAGACGAGGCCCACACTGCTTACATCGTCGAGTCCGGCCTGATAGCGCTAACGCTGGGCGCCCTGGCCGACCGGCAGCGCGTGGTGGCGCTGGCCGGCCCCGGCGACGTTGTGGGCGCCCTCACGCCGGGTCCGCTCGCACATCAGAGCGGGGCGCTGGCGCTGAGCGGCGAGGTCTCCACCCGCGTACTGCCCGCTGGCCACTACTACTCCGCCACGGACACCGGCCTGGAGGAGCAGGATCCCGAGTTCGCCACCCTGCTGGCCAACGCCGCCGGCGAGCAGATCCAGCGGCTCACCTGGGCGCTGGAGGATTCCGCGCACCCGGTGCCGGCCCGCGTGGCTCGCGCCCTGCTGCGGCTGGGCCAGCGCTTCGGCCACCACACGGCGGACGGTGCGGTTAGGCTCACCCTGCCCGTCACGCACGAGACGCTCGCGTCCCTCGTGGGGGCAGCGCGGGAGACCACCACCTACACCATCCAGCAGCTACGTAAGAAAGGTCTTCTGGTCGGCACCCGGGGCCATTACCACTTCGAGCCGGTAGCGCTGGAGCGCTACGCGCACGAGGCTGCCCTGGCCGCTCGCTGAACTTAGGAGCTCAGAGGCGCCTCAGCAGGCCAGGCAGGTCCTCACCGATGTTGATCACGGCCTCGGTGCCGTACATGTAACGCATGTTGCCCGCGCGGTCCAGCACCATCACCATGTCCGTGTGCGCCACGGTGGGGGCCGCACCCGCGTAGCCCACGAAGAACGTCTTAGCGGCCTCGGCGATCTGGTTGTTGCTGCCCGTCAGGCCCACGAAGTCAGGGTGGAAGCGCTCCACGTACTCGCCCAGCACCTCCGGTGTGTCGTGGCCCGGGTCCACCGTCACCATCACCACCTTCAGGCCGTCGGTGCGCTCCAACCCCTCGTAGGCCTGCGCCAGGCGCGCCATGGTCAGAGGGCAGACATCCGGGCAGCGCGTGTAACCGAAGAACACCAGCGTCACCTCGCCGCCGAAGTCGGCCGCCAGGTCCACCTTCTCACCCCGGTGGTTCACCAACTGCAGACCGCTCACGGGTACCGGGTTGTTCAGCTCGGTGCCGGCCAGCGGCGGATCCGGACGTAGAAGGAAGAAGAGAACACCCGCCGCGGTCAAGGCCACGGCGCTCGAGATGAAGGCTAACCAACTGATACGGCTCACGCCACGGAGCATATCGCGCAGCGCAAGCTCACTCCTGTCGGGCGGGTGGCTTACCGTCCATCAGCTCGAAGAAGGCGTCCACCACCGCCGGATCGAAGTGGGTGCCCTTACCCTCCAGGATGAACTCCCGGGCTCGACCCACCGGCCACGCCGCCCGGTAGGGACGGTCGGAGGTCAGGGCGTCGAACACGTCCACCACGGCGAAGATGCGTGCCGCCAGCGGGATCTGCTCGCCTTGCAGGCCCTGGGGGTAACCCGAGCCGTCCCACTTCTCGTGGTGCGAGTAGGGGATGTGCAGCGCGGGGCGCAGGAACTCGATGGGCGAGAGCAGCTCGTAGGCGTACACCGGGTGCTGCCGCATGATCTCGAACTCCTCGTCCGTGAGCGGCCCGCGCTTCAGCAGTATCTCGTCCGGGATGCCCATCTTGCCGATGTCGTGCAGCAGCGCCCCGCGCTGTATATGCACCACCTCGTCGTTGGGCACGCCCAGCTGGCGCGCCAGGCGCACGGTCATCTCCGTAACGCGCTTGCTGTGGCCCGCCGTCTCCTCGTCCTTCAGGTCCAGCGCGTTGGCCCAGCCCTCGATGGTGCGGTCGTAGGCGCGCTGCAGCTCCTGGTTGGTGCGCTCCAGCGAGCGCATGAGCTGCGAGTTCTCGATGGCGATGGCGCCCTGGTCCGCGTACGTCTCCAGGAACTCCAGCCACTCGTCGTTGGCCTCCAGCGTGCGGCGCGAGTACAGCTCGATGACGCCCTGCAGCTGGCCCTTGGCCACCATGGGCACGGCCATGTAGCTGGCGTAATGCTTCTGATGCTCGGGCTCCACCGCCACGCCCCACGCGCCCTCGGACTGCAGGGCGGGAACGAACACCGAGCGGTGCTCCAGCGCCGCGCGGCCCGCCGGGCCCTCGCCCAGGCGTTGACCGGCGCGTTGGCGCAGCTCGCCGTCGAAGCCGCGACCCATGAAGGGCCGCACCACCTGCAGCGCCGGCTCGTACAGCAGCACGGCCACGGCGTCCACGTCCAGGTCCTGCACCAGCTGCACCATGAAGATGTCCAGCACCAGGCGCATGTCCACCGAGTTGTTGATGGCCATGTCGATGCGCCGCAGCGACTGCAGGTGCGCCAGGCGCCGCCTCAGCTCCTCGTTGAGGTTGCGGATCTGGTCGAGCGTCTCCACCCGCTCGCGGCTCTCGCGGAAGTTGAGCAGGAAGGCGCGGATGTTCGGGTCGTGCAGCAGGTTCGTGAGCGTGCCCTCCAGCAGCACGTAGTTGCCGTCCGGCCGCTGGTGCCTGAAGCGCACGTTCTCGGTGGCGCCGGCGCGGGCCTCGATCATGTCGAGGGCCTCCTCCAACGCGTCTCGGTCGTTGGGGTGCAGGTTGCCCAGGTTCTCCGTGTCGGCTCTCTCGCCCGGCTGCAGACCCAGTAGCTTGGCGGCCGCGCCGCCCAGGTGGATGAGCCGCCGGTTGCGGCCCACCAGGACGACGCCCTCCTGGCTGCGCTCGAAGAGGGTGCGGAAGTACGCCTCGTTCACCCGCAGCTCCTGCGTGTTCTGCACGCGGTCGTTGACCTCCCGCGCCTGGATCACCAGCCCCTTCACCTCGGAATCGTCCGACATGTCGGTGCCAACCAGCTCGAACCAGCGCCACGCTCCCTGGTAACGGAAACGGCAGTTGAGGGTCACGCTGCGCGAGTGCGACGCCGGGCGGTTGCCCCTGCCCCGCAGTGGGCTGAGCGCGGACATGGCCGCGTCGCGGTCGCGCGGGTGCATGGCGCGCCACAGGTCGCCCTCGTTCACGTCGGTGCGGTCCAGCCCCCAGGAGGAGGCGCTGGGCGAGGCGTAGCTGATGTGGCCGTGCTCGTCGAAGACGAGGAACACGTCGCGCGAGCTCTCCAGGATGGCGGCGGCGCGGCGCTCCTCGCGGGTGGACACGGCGCCGGCCTCCGCGTCGCCCGTGGCCGCGCGGCAGAGGAGCACGGTGCGGCCATCCTCCAGGCGGAAGGCGCTGACGCTGGCGGGCACGTTGCCCCCGGCGGGGCGCTGCAGGTTGACCTCCAGCTCGAGGGGGCCGCTACGGTCGGGCGCCAGCAGCAGCGCCAGCAGCGGCGCACCCACCGGCACCAAGTGGCTGAGGGAAGAGCCCAGCAGCGCCCCTGCGCGCACGCCGAACAGCTCGTCGGCGGCGCGGTTGGCGGCTATCACCAGATCCTGGGGGTCGAGGACCAGCAGGGCGTCGGCTACGCGGTCGAAGACCTCGCCGAGCAACAGCACACCCAGATCGGCTCTGGCCGATGAGGCGTTGTCAGTTGTTCTCGACCGAACGTAGGTCACAGGCGTACTTGCCCTCCAGGTAGCAGAACGGAAGCCCGACGGTCCTCAGTGGCACAAGTTCGCACACCGTCCGGAGCCCAGGATATGCGGCCCGGTGCCGTCGGGGCTGATGAAGATACCACTCGTCCCGCTGCTAGCAGGTAGGACGGCTCTTCAGCCAACGTTCAGTTAGGCGCCTCGAGCGCATGCCGCTCGCTCGGCCGAACGCGGACCGGCGGGCAGCGCGATGCGCGCTGGTTCGGCCCGCCTACGCGCGCTGCCCGGCGCTCAGTCGAGTGCAGCTCCTTGCGAGGCCGTCTCCTGCCGGTGATGGTCCAGCATGGCCTGGATGCCTTCCAGGCGACCGGCCACCAGCTGCGCCACGTCGAGCACCTCCGGGGCGCCCTCCTTCTCCGCGCTGTCGGTGCTGCCGAGCATGACCTTGCAGAAGGGGCAGCCGGTGGCGATGACCTCGGCGCCCGTCTCCACCGCCTCCAGGTAGCGGTTCTCGGAGACGCGCTGGTCGCCCTCCTCCTCTTCCTTCCAGAACTGCGCACCGCCGGCGCCGCAGCAGAAGGAGTCGTTGCGGTTGCGCGGCATCTCCACCACGTTGGCGTTGCCGCTCGTCAGGGCGTTGCGGGGCGCGTCGTACTCGCCGTTGTGGCGGCCCAGGTAGCAGGGGTCGTGGTAGGTGATCGTCTTGTCGAAGTCGAAGGGCGGCAGGCGCTTCTCCTCCATCAGCTGCTCGATCAGCTGCGTGTGGTGCATGACGGTGTACTCGCCGCCCAGCTGCGGATAGTCGTTGGCGAAGGCGTTGAAGCAGTGCGGGCAGGTGGTGAGCACCACCTTGGGCTTGCTGGCGTCGAGCTTCTCGGTGAGCAGGGCGGCGTTCAGGGTCTCCACGTTCTCGGTGGCCAGCTGGTAGTAGAGGTACTCGTTGCCGGCGCGGCGGGCGGGGTCGCCGGTGCACTTCTCGCCCTTGCCAAGCACCGCGTAGTTGACCTTGGCGTGGTCGAGGATCTTGGCCATGGCCCGCGTGGTCTTCTGCGCGGCGGGGTCGTACGAGCCGGCGCAGCCCACGAAGAAGAGCACCTCGAACTCGGGGTTCTCCTCCACAGTGGGCACTTCCAGGCCCTCGGCCCACTCCATGCGCTTGTCGGCCGCCAGGCCCCAGGGGTTGCCAGTGCGCTCCATGCCGCGGAAGGCGGTCTGCAGCTCGGCGGGGAACTCGCCCTGCATCATGACCAGGTCGCGGCGCATGTCCACGATGTCGATCATCTGCTCGCAGCCCACGGGGCACACTTCCATGCAGGCGCCGCAGGTGGTGCAGGCCCACACGGCCTCGGGCGGGAGGGCGAACTCGACGAGCGGCCGCGGGCTCTCCTCGCCGGCCGCGAAGCTGTCCACGATGTTGTTGAGCTCGTAGCGCTTGTTCACCTCGAGCGCGGCGGGGCTGAGCGCCTTGCCCGTGCTGTTGGCGGGGCAGACGTTGGCGCAGCGGTTGCACTGGATGCAGGCGTAGGCATCGAGAATCTGCGGGAAGCGCAGGTGCTCCAGCTTGGCGGCGCCGAACTGCTCGGCGTCCTCGTCCTCCAAGTCCACCGGCTCGAGCACGCCTAGGGGCACGCGGTCCAGCTCCTCGGTGCGCCTCTCCAGCGCGAAGTTGACGGGCGCGGCGAAGAGGTGCAGGTGCTTCGAGCGGGGGAAGTAAGGCAGGAAAGCCAGGATGAGACCCAAGGCCAGCCACCAGAAGATGTGCCAGCCGATCATGCGGTTGTCGCCGAAACCGATGGCGTTGGCGATGGCGCT
>CAYXUE010000089.1:0-4206 GCA_964467885.1 uncultured bacterium
GGCGGCGCGGCGGCGGACGCTGGCCGGTGCATCGGGCGGCGCCAGCTACCCAAGGAACGCTAACGCGGCCCTGGTACCATCTACGGGGCCGCAGCCGTATCGGCCGCGCCTCGGAACACGACCGAGCGGCACGCTTGCCGTCAGGAGGCCGTAGCAGATGTCAGACAGCCAGAGAACAGCCACCAACGAACCGGGCGGCGCAGGCGCAGGCACGGACCCCGCGCTGGAGCAGCGCGCCATCAACGCCATCCGCGCGCTCACCATCGACGCCACGCAGGAGTCCGGCGACGGCCACCCCGGCATGCCCATGGGCGCCGCCGCCATGGGGTACACGCTCTTCACGCACGCCATGCGTTACAACCCGCGCAACTCGCAGTGGTTCAACCGCGACCGCTACGTGCAGTCGGCCGGCCACGGCTCCATGCTGCAGTACTCGCTGCTGCACCTCGCGGGCTTCAACCTCAGCATGGACGACCTGCGCGGCTACCGGCAGTGGGGCTCCAAGACGCCCGGCCACCCCGAGTACGGTCACACGGACGGGGTGGAGACCACCACCGGCCCGCTGGGCCAGGGCATCGCCACCGCCGTGGGCATGGCGCTGGCCGAGGCGCACCTGGCCGACCGCTACAACAGGCCGGGTTACGAGGTCGTCGACCACCACACCTACGTCATCGCCTCCGACGGGGACCTGATGGAGGGGGTGGCCAGCGAGGCCTCCTCGCTCGCGGGCCACCTCGGCCTCGGCAAACTCATAGTGCTGTACGACGACAACGGTATCTCCATCGACGGCGCCACCGACATCACCTTCAGCGAGGACGTGCCCAAGCGCTACAAGGCCTACGGCTGGCACACCCATACCGTGCTGGACGGCAACGACGTGCAGCAGCTGAAGGACGCAATCGACGCCGCCAAGGCCGTGAAGGACAAGCCCAGCCTCATCGCCGTGCGCACCATCATCGGCTACGGCTCCCCGCAGCTGGCCGGCACCTCCAAGGTGCACGGCTCGCCCCTGGGCGCCAAGGAAGCGGAGATCACCAAGGAGAACCTGGGCATCGACTGGCCCGCCTTCACCGTGCCGGACGACGTGCTGCAGCATTACCGTCAGGCCGTGCCCCGCGGCGAGCAGGCCGAGGCCGAGTGGAACGAGCTCTTCGGTCGCTACAAGGCCGAGCATCCCGAGCTGGCGGCCGAGCTGGAGCGCACGCTGGCGGGCGAGCTGCCCGAGGGTTACGACGCGGACATGCCCAGCTTCGAAGTGGGCGAGTCGGTGGCCACCCGCAAGGCCTCCAACGTGGCCCTGAACGCCCTGGCCAGGAAGTTGCCCGAGCTGCTGGGCGGCTCCGCCGACCTGGCGGGCTCCAACTACACGGACATCGAGGGCGAGGAGGCCATGACGGCCGGCGACCACTCCGGTCGCATCATCCACTTCGGCATCCGGGAGCACGGCATGGCCGCCATCGGCAACGGGCTCAAGTTGCACGGCGGGCTCCGCTCCTTCGTGGCCACCTTCCTGATCTTCTCGGACTACCTGCGCCCCTCGCTGCGACTCTCGGCGCTCATGCACCAAGGTGTCATCTACGTCTTCACGCACGACTCCGTGGGCCTGGGCGGCGACGGACCCACCCACCAGCCCATCGGCGAACTCATGTCGCTGCGGCTCATCCCCAACCTGCGCGTCATCCGCCCCGCCGACGCCAACGAGACGGCGCAGGCCTGGGTGCTGGCCGTGGAGTCGACCGAGACCCCCACCGCCCTCGCCCTCACGCGGCAGAACGTACCGAACCTCGCCGTACCCGAGGGCGCCGTGCGCCGCGGCGCTTACGTGCTGGCGGAAGCCGGCGCCGAGGGCGGCCTGGCGCAGGGCGCCGCCGGCGCCTGGACGGAGCCGGGAGAAGCCGGCGCCACGCAGCCGGACGTCATCCTCATCGGCACGGGCTCCGAGGTGCAGGTCTGCCTGGGCGCCCGCGACATGCTGGAAGCCGAGGGCATCCGCACCCGCGTGGTCAGCATGCCGAGTTTCGAACTGTTCGAGGAGCAGGATCAGGCCTACCGTGACGCGGTGCTGCCGCCCGCCGTGGAAGCGCGGGTGGCCGTGGAAGCGGGCGCCACGCTAGGGTGGGAACGCTGGGTCGGCACCGAAGGCAAGGTCGTAGGTGTGGATCACTTCGGCGCCTCCGCTCCCGGCGACACCGTGCTACGCGAGTTCGGTTTCACGGCCGAGAACGTCGCTGCCGCCGCCCGCGACACGCTAGGCCGCCGCGGATAGAATGCTGCTCGCTGTGAACCTTTTTGGAGGAGACATGTCTTCACGTAACGCAACAGATAGTACGCCCCGGGCCATGAAGCGCCTGATGGGTGTTCTCGCCGTCGCCGTCACGCTGCTACTCGGCAGCGCTTCGGCGCAACAGCTCACCAACCTCCTGCCTCAGGAGTCGTTCGTCGTCATGGGCGCCAGTGGCATCGGTCAGCACGAGGCCAAGTTCCAGCCGTTCATCGACGAGTGGCAGCGCCTCGGCCTGACGGAACTCTTCTCCGAGGCGGTGCCCGAGGACGAGGAGTTCGACGTCGACGACGCCGTGCCCGCCGAGTTCCAGAACCTGGACCTGTTCGACATCCTGGGCGACGAGGCCTGGTTCGCCGTCTCGGCCTCCCCCACCAACCCGCTGCCGGCCGTCAGTGCCGTGGCGCGTGTCTCGGCCGAAGCGGCGACCGCGCTGCAGACCATGATCGACAGCGAGCTCGAGGAAGGTGAGTACCAGACCTTCACCGAGGGCAGCATCGAGTTCCGCGTTGGCCTCACGGACGAGTTCGACACGCCGCTGGCGTTCGCCTTCGACGGTAACTTCGTGGCCGTCTCCAGCAACCCCGACGTGCTGCGCGGCATCCTGCGCCGCTACCAGGGCGCGGCCGAGCCGAACCTCCTCGACAGCCAGGGCTACAACCGGACCGTGGCGCCGCTCATGCCGAGCAACACGGTGTTCTACTTCGACCTGCCGCAGATCGTCGACCTGGCCGAGCCGTTCGTGGCCGGCATGGGCTTCGACGAGAGCGTGGCCCGCCTGGCGGCCGCCCTGCGCACCTTCGGCTCCTACGCCACCGTCAGCCGCATCACGGACGAGGGCCTCGAGTCCCTCAGCCTGCAGGTGCTGGGCGACCCGAACCTGGACCCGGAACTCTACGAGCTGCTCTCCACCAACATCCCCGTCAGCGACGCCGCGCAGGCCTTCACGGACGCCAACACCGTGTCGTACCAGGCCACCGGTGTGGACGTGGGCGCCTGGTGGGACTACCTCGCGGGCCTGGTTGGCGACCTGCCCGAGTTGGGCGTGGGCAACCTGAACACCTTCGTGGTGCAGAACCTGGGGCTGGACCTCGACCAGATGCTCTTCAGCTGGATGGGCGACACCTTCGCGGTCGTCACGCCCTTCACCACCGTCACCGACATCGGCGTGGCGCCCGAGAACCTGCTGGGCGACAGCCTCTACCTCATGGAGACCACCGACGCCGCCGCCGCCGAGCAGGGTCTCGAGATGCTGATCGGCATGGGCACCATGTTCGCCGGTGCGTTCCTCGACCCTTACGCGGAGGAGGCCGGCATGCCCGTGGAGCCCGCCCAGCGCACCGTGGCCGGCGTGAGCGTCGACTCCTACGACATAGGTGAAGGCGTGACCATCGACGTGGCCATAGCCGGCGACTTCGTGGTGGTGGCCACCAGCAGCGAAGCCATGGACAACGCCCTGCAGGCCTACGCCTCGGGCGGCGACATGCCGGCCGCGCTGGCGGGCCTGACCGGCAACGTCCCCGTCGGCGCCCGCAGCGTGCTGCTGCAGGACGGCGCGGCCTCCTACCGGATGGTCGGCCAGATGTTCACCTCGCAGTTCGGCCTCTTCACCGGCTTGATGGAGTCGGACATCGACTTCGACGCTGCTGAGGAAGCCTCGGCCGCGCTAGGTGAGTTCATCGAGTTCCTGGCGCAGAAGTCGGGCGGGCAGTACAGCTACGGCGTGTCCGACGGCGACGTGCTGCGCGGCTTCTCGCTCACCCAGATCGACTGGTAACGGTTGGGTGCCGCCCGCACGGATCGGGCGGCACCCAGCTTCTTAGCTTCTAACTTTCTAAGCTTCTAAGTGGCGCGGCGGGCCAGCAGCTCTGGCCACAGCCGCGCCACTTCCCTTTCCAGGTCGGCCTCGCTGCCCGAGTTGTCTA
>CAYXUE010000089.1:4306-5638 GCA_964467885.1 uncultured bacterium
TGCCGGTCCAGCCGGCCGTCCTTCACGAACTGGGGCCCCAGCTCGTCGCTTATGCGCCTGAGCACCTGCGGATCCTCGGTGGCCTCGCGCGCCAGCTCGTCCGCGTCGATGACCAGGGCGCCGCGTTCAGCCAGCAGCCGGGCCGCGCTGGACTTACCGCCGCCGATGCTGCCCGTTAGGCCCACGATCAGAGGTCGTACTCTGGAACCCAGGATGTCCGGTACAGAGCCTGGTCCAGAGCGCGCTGAGCTGTCCGACTCGGGCATGCGTGAGTTTACCCCCCTGCCCTGGGCGTGGCCGGAGGGCGGGTTCCTGGTGGGCGGCGCGGTGCGTGACGCGCTGCTCGGCCGGCAAACGAGCGACTACGACTGGGTGGTGCCGGACCCACGCCGCGCCGCTCTGCAGTTGGCCGACGCGATGGGCGGCTCCGCCTTCGAGATGGACGCGGAGAGGCGCCACTGGCGGGCGGCGCTGCCGGGCGGAGTGCTGCACGACTTCGCGCCGCCGCGCCATGGCGGCGCGGACGTGGCGGGCGACCTGGTGCTGCGCGACCTGACCATCAACGCCATGGCCCTGACCGAGGCGGGCGAGCTGGTAGACCCGCTGGGTGGCCGCGCCGACCTGGGCGCCAAGCGCGTGCGCATGACCTCGCCCGAGGCGCTGGCCGCCGACCCCATCAGGCCGCTCCGGGCCGTGCGCTTCGCCGTGGCGCTGGAGTTCCGGCTGGAGGACCGGACGCTCAAGGCCGTTACCCAGGCCGCCCGGGCCCAGGCGGCGAGCGAGGGCGTCCTGCCCGCCTTCGAGCGCGTGGGCGCGGAGCTGTCGGCGCTACTTGCCGCCCCCAAGGCCGCCCAGGGCATGAAGCTCCTCTCGGACATAGGGATGGTGAAGGCGTACCTGCCGGAGCTGGAGGCCGCGCGCGGCGTGAGCCAGGGCCGCGGCTTCCACCATCTGGACGTGCTGGACCACTCGCTGGAAGCGCTCAACCAGCTGCTACACGGCTTCCCGGACGCGGACCTGGCGCTGCGCTGGGGCACCCTGCTGCACGACGTGGGCAAGCCCGCCACCAAGGCGCGCGGGCCCCTCGGCCGCATAACGTTCCACGGCCACGACAAGGTGGGCGCGGAGCTGGCCGGCAAGCTGCTGCGCCGCCTGCGGCTGAGTCAGGAGGTGGTGGAGCGCACCATGGGCCTGGTGCGCTATCACATGCTGCCTCTGCCGCGCGGCGAGCGGGCGGCCCGGCGCTTCGTGCACCGGCGCCGCGCGCTTCTGCCGGACCTGCTGAAGCTGATGATCGCCGACCGAGAGGCGGCCCGCGGGCCACTCTCCAGC
>CAYXUE010000089.1:5738-8055 GCA_964467885.1 uncultured bacterium
AGCCGTTCCATGAGCCGCGCCATCTCGACGGCCGTGACGGCCGCCTCGGTGCCCTTGTTGCCCACCTTGCCACCGGCGCGGTCGAGGGCCTGCTCCATGGTGTCGGTGGTCAGCACGCCGAAGATCACGGGCACGCCGCTGTCGTCGGCAGCGCGGGCCACGCTGGAGGCCACCATGCTGCACACGTAATCGAAGTGGCTGGTGGCGCCGCGCACCACCGCGCCCAGGGTGATCACGGCGTCGAAGTCGCCGGAGCGGGCGAGCTTCTGGGCCACCACGCCGATCTCCACCGCGCCAGGGACCCAGGCCACGGTCACGTCGTCCTCGTCGGCGCCGTGCCGGGAGAGGCCGCTGAGCGCGCCCTCCAGCAGCCGCCGGGTGACGAGCTCGTTGAAGCGGCTCACCACCACCGCGAACTTCAGGCCGGAGGCGTCCAGGCCGCCCTCGAGGACGGTCACGGCGCGCCTCGCGTGGGGCTGGCGGTGCTCACTGCAGGCTGACGTCCAGGACGATGTCCTCGACGGTGGGGGTCATGTCGTACACGGCGGCTTCCTCGGGCCAGCGCACGGTGAAGACGTTCCAGCCTGGCTGCATCTCCAGTGTCACGCCGGCGGCGGTGAGGGTGGCGGCCTTGTCCACGTAGAGCAGGGTGTAGAAGCCGATGGGGTTGTCGAGGTTGGTGATGCCGATGTAGGTGCGGTCCACCAGCCTGTCGAAGACGTCGTTGCCGTTCTCGTCCACGTACATGTTGATGCGCGCCACTGCAACGTTCACGTCCTCGGGGGCCACGCGGTACTCGTTCTGCAGGCCGGGCAGGATGACGCTGCCGCTGCGGAAGGGGCGGAGGTGCTCGGTCGGGATCTCGCCGGGGGTGATGCGGAACGTTCCGCCCACCGGCACCGTGGAGGCCACCTGCAGGCCCCAGACGTTGTCCTGGTCCACCACGTGAACGGCCACGAGCGTGTTCTCCGCTAGCTCTTCGCTGCTCTTGACCAGTCCGCTGAACATAGCGCTCTGCTGCGCGAACGCCACCGGCAAGGCCAGCGCGACCGCCAGCAAAGCGGTAGATAGCACTCTTCTCATCAAAGTCTCCAAGTCAGAAAAGGGTAGCACGGGCGTCCCAGATGGGATCCGGCATGGCAAGAAGCCGAGGGTGAGGCTGAACGCGCCGTGGCGGTCGACCAGTTCGAGCGCCGCGCGCAGTCGGGCTTCCGGCATCGCCCAGAGTCATATCACATCATCATCGCCGCAGGTTGCTCGGATGGTGAGTGAAGCCAGTCACGCGTTAACCAGGCCCTTAACGCTCCTCGGCGGCTCCGTAGCCGTCCGGGTGGGCCTGATGCCATGCCCAGGCGGACTCCACCATCTCCTCCAGGCTCTCCCGGCTAGGTGCCCAGCCCAACTCGGCGCGCGCCTTGCTGCTGTCGGCCACCAGCACGGGGGGGTCGCCCGCGCGGCGCGGCGCCTCCACCTCCGGGATCTCCGCGCCCGTCACCCGGCGGCAGACGTCGATGACCTCGCGAACGGAGTAGCCGCGTCCGTTGCCGAGGTTGTACACGCGCTCGTCGCCCGGCTGCAGCGCCTCCAGCGCCAGCACGTGCGCCTCGGCCAGGTCCAGCACGTGCACGTAGTCGCGCACGGCCGTGCCGTCCTCCGTGGGGTAATCGTTGCCGAACACGGCTATGTGCTCGCGCTTGCCGGCGGCCACCTGCAGCGTCAGGGGGATGAGGTGGCTCTCGGGGCGGTGGTCCTCGCCCCGCTCCACGCTGGCGCCCGCCGCGTTGAAGTAGCGCAGCGCCGCGAAGCCGAAGTCGCTGGTGCGCGCCAGCCAGCCCAGCGCCCGTTCGATGAGCAGCTTGGACTCGCCGTAGACGCTCTCGGGCCTCAGCGCGGCGCTCTCGGGGATGGGCACGGCGTCCGGCGTGCCGTACACGGCGGCCGTCGACGAGAGCACGAAGCGCCCCACCCCGAAGCGCGTGAGGTTCGCCAGCAGGGCCAGCGTGCCCGCGGTGTTGTTGCCGAAGTACTTCATGGGGAGCTCCATTGACTCGCCTACCAGGGAGAAGGCCGCGAAGTGCAGCGCTGCCTCGGCACCCAGGTCCTTGACGGCGTAAGCCACCAGGTCGGGGTCCGCCACGCTACCGTGGATGAACGGCACGCCCTCCGGCACCGCGTCCCGGTGTCCCGTGCTCAGGTCGTCTAGGACGATGGGCTCGTGGCCCCGGCTCTGCAGGACCTCCACGGTCACGGATCCTATGTAGCCGGCGCCGCCGGTGACTAGTACCTTCATGCGGAGAAGTCTAAGCGATGGCCCGGC
>CAYXUE010000090.1:0-7963 GCA_964467885.1 uncultured bacterium
TCCGGGTGGACGTGAAGGACCACGCCGAGATCGAGTTCATCAAGGACCGCGTGGGCAGCATCGCGGACGTTACACGGGTCTACCGGAGCAAGCCGGGGTGGAAGGCTTAGGCTCCCACCCCGTACGGGCTACTTCCGGGCGCTAATCGCCCGCAGAACCTGTCGCCACGGGAGGAACGTCGGGTGTGGAAGCGTACTCGATGTGGCCTATGTTCGGCCGGCCCAGTATGCCGGCCCGGTTGAGGCCGGACACGTGGACGGTGCCGTCCAGCACCAGCGCGGAGGTGTATCCGGTAGCGGCCACGTGTGTAACGGTTCCGGATAGCGGGAGTTGCACGGGCCCCGTGTAGGCGCTCGGTTCGCTTATTCCCAACTGGCCGTTGACGTTGTGGCCGATCCCGTATGCAAGGCCCTGCTCGGTGTCCAGGAAGAGGGCGAACCCGCCGCCCACGGCTACCATGCCTACGTCGTGGACTCCGTCGACCTGAACGATCTCGGGGGCGGACGCGCCATCCGGGCAGCAGCCCTTTATCCGGCCCGGATTGTGGCCCCAGGCGTAGACGTCGTTCGATACGTTGATAGCGTAGCCCGTGCCCGGCCCGGCGAACACGGCCCTGATGCCCAGTCCGAAAGCCACCGGCACCGGTCCGAGCTGATCGCTCTGGTCGATCATGTTCTCGTTCCTCAGTTGCCAGTAGTTATTCCGACCGAAGCCGCCGATGGTCAAACCGTCGACTAGGAACAGGGAGTAATAGGAACCCGCCGCGATGTCTTGCACCGTGCTACCCGGCAGCTCCACCAGGACCGGCACGAGCTGGTCCTCACGGTCGCCTTGCCCGAGAGAGCCGTAGTAGCCGAAGCCCCAAGCCCAGATGCGGCCGCTGCCGTCGAGCGCCAGGGCGTGGTCGGCGCCCGCTGACACCTTCTCGATGTCGGTCAGGTGACTCACGGGGGCTGGCAACGTGCGGAACTGCCCGGGAGGGGTGCCGTCGCCCAGTTCACCCCGGGTCGAGCGACCCCAGCTGTACACCGTGCCGGATGAGGCCAGCGCCAGGCCGAACTCCCGCCCCGCCGAGATCTGGATGATGTCCTCCAGGCCTTCTATCACGCCGGGGCTCCAGTCGCCCGAGCCGGCCGTGGTGCGTCCCAGTTGACCGTGCAGGTTGCTGCCCCAGGAGTAGACCTTCCCGGTGCTGCTCAGGGCCAGCATGAACTCTTGACCGGCCTCCACGGCGATCACGTCTTCCGGCATCTCCAAAGGCAGGAACTCGTCCGATGCCCTGATGGCGTCGAGCCCCAGCTCGTGATCGGAGTTCCTTCCCCAGGCGTGAAGGCGCCCATCCAGCCCCACGGCCACCGAGAACGCATGGCCCGCGTAAACGGCCCGCGCGAGCGGTGCGCCATCCACGGGACCGGGCGGATCCGGGGTATCCGTGTCGGCGTAAGACCTGCCCAGCTGCCCGTGGAATGTCCAGCCCCAGCCGATGACCTCGTTCTGCGGGTTGAGTGCCAGCACGAAGTCACGCCCGATGCTGAGACCCGTCAGGCCTTCGAGATCGGGCCACTCGCTGATGCCCGGACGGTGGGGGGACCTGTGCGAGTCGCCCAGGCTGGCGTAGCTACCGTCGCTCCGTCTCACGTAGAGCGTGGCGTGAGCAGCGAAGATCTCGACGGCGTTCTCCACCCCAGGCAGAGGAGAAGGGTCCGGGAACTCGCCCTCCTCACCCGATCCCAGCACGTCATAAGGGCCGTTCGTGCCCCAGCCCAGCACGGTGCCGTCGGTCCGTAGCGCGAACGAGGTGTCGTTGCCGGCCGCCACGGCCAGGATGCCCTCCGCCTGCGGTACGAGCTGCGGCTCCTCCATGTGCTGGCCCAGGAAGGTGCCCCAGGTCCAGACGTTGCCGGCGCTGTCGACGGCCAGAACATGGTGTTCGCCTAGAGCGATGTCCGTGATGCCACTCAGGGCGGCGATAGGCATGGGCCTGGTCGTCGTGGTGGTGGCGGCCCGTCCCAGCATCCCCTCGGTGCTGGTGCCCCAGGTCTGCACGCCACCGTCGTGCGTCAGGGCCACCCCCACGGAGTTGCGGAGCAGGAGCTTGCGAACGTTCGTCGGGCCCTCGGGTAAGCGCGTCGGTGCGGGCAAGGACTCCGTCCCCATGCCCAGCACGTACTCCTGGTTCGATCCCCAACCCCAGGCGGTGCCGTCCTCGTCGATCATCATCGTTTCCCGCCAGCCGGCCGCCACCGGGGGCTTATCGCTCACGCAGCCGGTGATGGTGGGGAGCCTTACGGGGCCGCCCTGCGTATCCGCCTCGGTGCGCGTGTGGAGCGTGAACTCGAAGGGCGCGCCGGGAACAGGCGTAACCACGGCGCTGGTGGTTCCAGCCGGGCCCTCGTGGAGCACGGTGGAACCCTGCATGAGCGTGTAGCCGGTGGCCCCTGCCACGGCGCCCCACGAGGCGTGTAACTCGGCGAACGGCGCGCAGCGCAGCTCGACGTTCAGCTCGTCGACCGTTCCGGGTGGGCCCTCGGGGTCCTCCGTACCCTCGTCGCCGGGCGGAACACCTCGGTCGACTGCGGTCTGTCCGCAGCCCACCAAGATGACGGCAACGATAAGCAGCCAGCACAACTGCCCCAAGGCTCGAGGCCATCCACTCGTTCTGTTCCTGTTCATGACCCTGCTCCTCCAGGAGGCGGCCTGACGGCCGGCATCGGTGATGCATCGCAGGTTGCCAGAGCAGGTGTTACGGGGGCGTTATGCCGCCCTACCTATCCCGTGGGTCCATCACGTCCCTCAGCCCGTCACCCAGCAGGTTGATGCCGAGCACAGTGACGAAGATGGCCAACCCGGGCCAGAACGAGGTCCAGGGAGCCTCCAGCAGGTAGCCGGTGCCGATGCGCAGCATGGAGCCCCAGGAGGGCGTGGGCGGCTGCACGCCGAGGCCCAGGAAAGACAGCGCGGTCTCCACCAGGATGGCCGCCGCCACGGATAGGGACGCCTGCACCAGGATGGCGCTGGCGATGTTGGGCATGAGGTGGCGAGCCAGGATGGTCGTCTCGTGGTTGCCCAGGGCGCGGGCGGCTTCGGTGAACTCGACCTCGCGTAGCGCCATGGCCTGCGCCCGGGCGAGGCGCACGAACACGGGGGCGTACACGATGCCGATGGCGACCATGGCCGTCGTGAGGCTGGCGCCCAGCACGGCGGTCATGGCCAGGGCCAGCACGATCACCGGGAACGCCATTATGGCGTCGGTGAGCCGCATGACCACCTCGTCTATCCAGCCGCGGCGGTAGCCGCTGAAGAGCCCGATGGGCACGCCGATGATCACGGCTATCAGCACGGCCAGCATGCCGGCCTGCAGTGAGGCGCGGGCGCCGTAGAGCAGCCGGCTGAGCACGTCGCGGCCCAGTTCGTCGGTGCCCAGTGGATAGGTGGCGCTGGGTGCCTGCAGGATGGCACCGAAGTCGGCCTTGGTGGGCGGGTGAGGCGCGAGCACGGGGGCGAACACGGCGGCGAGCAGCATGAGCAGCACGAGGACGAGGCCGGCCACAGCCAGCGGGCGCCGCAGGAAGTTGCGAACGGGTTTCGGCAGGCGCCGCCGCTCCCGAACGACTGAACGCGTCATGAGTACCTGATCCTTGGGTCGAGAAGCGAGTACGAGAGGTCCGTCAGGAAGTTGACCGCGATGACGATCAGGGCGAACAGCAGTAGCAGGCTCTGCATCATCACGAAGTCGAGCCGCAGGAACGAGTTGTAGATGAGTCGGCCGAAGCCCGGGATGGCGAAGATGGTGTCGATGACCACCACGTTGCCGAGCAGGGCCGAGAACTCCACGCCCAGTACGGTCACCAGCGGCACCAGCGCGTTACGTAGCGCGTGGCGGAGGATCACCGTGCGCTCGCTGAGGCCCTTGGCGCGCGCGGTGCGCACGTAGTCGCTGCGGATGACGTCGAGCATGGAGGACCTGAGCAGCCGCATGAACACGCCCGCCGGTCTGAGGGCAAGCGCCACGGCGGGCAGGAGGCTGGTCAGGAAACTGCCCCAGAGGTCCTCGCTAGGGCGCACGAAGCCCGAGGAGGGCAACCAGTCGAACTGCAGGGCGAACACGTACATGAGGAGCAGCGCCGCCCAGAAGCCCGGCAGCGAGATGCCCGAGAGGGCGAGCAGAGACGCGAACGCGTCGGCCGCCCCGCCACGCCTTACGGCGGAGACTATGGCTGCCGGCAGCCCCACCAGGAGCGCCATGACCAGGGCGATGACGGCGATCTGCAGCGTGACGGGGAACGCGTTGGCTATGGCCCGGGTCACCGGGCGGTTGTCGATCATGGAGTTGCCCAGGTCTCCCCGGAGCGCGTTGCCCAGCCAGGAGAGGTACTGCACGTGGAGGGGACGGTTGAGGCCCAGGCGTTCGCGGGTGGCTTCCAGTGACGCCTCCGTGGCCTCCGTGCCGAGGATCATGACGGCCGGGTCGCCGGGGAGTATCTGCATGACGGCGAACACTACGACCGTGATGAGGATGATTATGGGCACCGCCGTGAGGAGGCGCCGAAGAAGATATATGGCCATTCGTCTCCGAGGTCAGAAGTTCCGTGTTGTCAGCGCGTTCATAGGGGGAGGTCCAGTTCCGTGCCCGCGGTGAGGCGGCGGCGCCGAGGCGCCAGCCCCCGCGGGCACGTTGGTCAGCTGTTCAGGCCGTTAGTTGTCGTCCAGCCAGACGTCTTCGAAACGCATCATGGAGTCGGGGATGTGGCGGTAGCCCTTCAGTTCGGGGCGGTACGCCTTCATCTCGGCCATGTGGTACGTGAACACGTAGGGGAACTCCACGTTGAGGATCTCGTTCACCTGACGGTAGAGTTCGCGCCGCTCGTCGATCTCTACGGCCGCGCGGGCGCGGGTGAGGAGATCGTCGAGTTCCGCGTTCTGCAGCCGGCCCCAGTTGGTGGCGGAGCTGTGGAACCACGGGTACGCGCTCAGGTCGGGGTCGTTGCGCGGGCTGAGCTCGACCTGCGCGGCGGTGTAGTTGCCGTCGCCCAGGCGCGCGAGCATGGTGCCGAACTCGGTCTGCTGCAGGTTGATCTCGATGCCGACCTCGGAGCACATGGCGGCCATCATGGAGCCCACGCGGATGCTCTCCTCGTCGGGGGTGATCAGCATGGTGAAGCTGAAGCCGTCGGGCACACCGGCCTCGGCCAGCATCTCGCGGGCGAAGTCCAGGTCGCGCGGGGGCACGGGATCGTCGAGGTCGACCACCCACGTGGCGGGTGAGAACGGGCTGCTGCCGGGTACGGCGGCGTTGCCGAACACGGTGTCTACGATGACCTGGCGGTCGATGCAGGCGCTGACCGCGCGGCGGCGCGCCTGGTTGCCGAGGTCGGCGGAGGTGGTGTTGACGTAGAAGCCGCGGTAGCCGAGGCCGCCCACGCTGCTGAGCACGATCTCGGGGTGGTTCTCGAGCGCGGCCACGTTACGGCCGGGCACGGTGTTGATGATGTGCAGGGCGCCCGACTCGAGGTTGAGGATGCGCGAGTCGCCGTCCACGAACGTGCGGTAGATGACCTCGTCGAGGTAGGGCAGGCCTTCGCGGAAGTAGTTGGGGTTCCGCTTGAGCACCACGCGGTCGTCGCGCACCTGCTCGACGAACATGAACGGCCCGGCGCCCACGAGGGAGTCCTCGAAGTTGTCGACCGACTGAACGGCGGTGGGCGAGACCATCATGCCCGTCCACGAGGCCAGCGCGGGGAGGAAAGCCGCGAACGGCTGGGTCATGCTGACCTCGAACGTGGTGGGGCCGGTGACGGTGACCTCGTCCACGAACTCCAGTTCGCTGGCGCGCGGCGAACCGAACTCCGGGTCGAGCATGCGCGCGAAGTTGAAGGCCACCGCCTCGGCGTCGAGCGGCGTGCCGTCGTGGAACACGATGCCGTCCGCCAGCTTGAAGCTGTAGAGCAGGCCGTCGGGACTGACGCTCCACTCCTCGGCCAGGCCCGGGATGATGGAGAGGTTCTCGTCGATCTCGACCAGGGTGGCGAAGATGTTGTGCAGCACGGTGCGCGAGGCGTTGGCTGCCGTGAGGTGGGGGTCGAGCTGGGGCGGGTCGTCGGCCAGGCCAACGATGAGCGTGCCGCCGTACACGGGCTCCTGCGCAGCGGCCATGGTGGCCACTGAGCCCAAGGCAAGCAGGACTGGCAACAGCCAAACGAGTAGGTTGAACCGGGTGGGGGTTCTCGGCCTCATTCTTCTACCTCCAGATTTTGGTCAACGGTGGATAGTCGTTGAGCAGGCATCCGCTCGCGCGAGTGCCTGGCTAGAATGCATACTTACATGGTGGATTGCATAGCCGCAAGTGTTGACCGGTCGACCGTACACACAGAGTAGGCTCACAGCCACGGATTCTTCGCCCAGAGCGGTAGTTGGGCGACCGCATGTAGCAGTGCCAGAATGCAGAGGTATGCATAAAGGTACAGTATCGGTTAGCGTGGTCCGGTCATGGCATCCGCCCGAAGACCGGTTGGGAAGGAAATGTATACAGTGATAGGCAGTAGCTTCAGGCTAGGTTCAGTTCCAGTTCCCCGTTCACGCGGCTCGACACCCGAACGAGGAGGTTTCGGCGATGGCTAGCGATAGAGAGGTTTCCGTGCTCTTCGTGTGCATGGGCAACATCTGCCGTTCGCCCACCGCCGAGGCCGTGTTCAGACGCAAGGTCCAAGATGCCGGCCTGGAGGACCGGGTAGAGGTGGACTCCGCGGGCACGCACGCCTACCACGTAGGCGACCCGCCCGACCGGCGCTCCATCCGGGCGGCGGCGGCGCGGGGCTACGACATGAGCGGCCTGCGCGGGCGCCAGATAAGCACCTACGACGCCGAACGCTACGACTACGTGCTGGTGATGGATCGTGGCAACTACAACCGCGTGGTCCGCGAGTTCGGGAGCGCTGAACCGGGGGAGGGGCAGCGGGCCAGCGTGCGCATGCTGCTAGATTTCGCACCGCACGTGCCCGAACTGGAGGTGCCTGACCCGTACGCGGGTGGCGACGCTGGGTTCGAGCACGTGCTGGACCTCGTGGAGCAAGCCGCGGACGGACTACTGGAAGAGGTTCGGGGGCGCCTGAGCAGCTAAGCTCGGCGCCCCCGTGGTGTAACACCAGGGATCCATCCATCCGCTGCCTCGCCCCAGCCTACTGCTAGGCGACAGGCAGCAGCGGTGGAAGGTCAGGTGCCGGAGAAGGGTATGGCCGGGAGGAGGTACAACTCCTCCGCGGTGCTCTCGCGCAGGCTGATGCCTTGCACCTCGTCCAGTTCGTCGGTGGTGACCACCCATTCAAGGAGGTTCCAACCGGAGTCTAGCGACAGGTCAACCGATAGCCAAGGAACCTCCGGGGCCGTGCTCTCGCAGGTGGCTGGAGAGGTCTTCAGGGTGGTGGGGGCGCTGGCGTAGACCCAGGTCTGGGAGCGGGTGGAGTAGAGGACGCTTGGGTCAGTCATGTCCTCGACGAGTTCGGCCGTGGCGAATGTCAGGTAAAGACCTTCGGCCGTGAGCACGGCCACGCCGGGCAGGCCGAGGCCTTCGTACATCATTCCGGATAGCAGGACGGAGGGGTCGGAGGCGGTGAGGGTGCAGCCGGTCCAATCGCGAACGTTCAGGACCGCTTCTTCGGCGGGCAGCAGCACGCCGAGCGGGAGGTCCTCCCCGTCAGGGAACACCAGGTCGACGGTGCCGTCCGGACGGAGCGGGGCTACCGGGCCCACGAAGAGGTTCTCGCTTATCTCGGTGACCGTGCTGGTGGTGCCCATGGCGCCGAAGTCCGCCAGCAGGATCGTGGCTGCCAACGGCGTAGGTAGGGCCGAGCCTTCCGGGACGTGCACGGTAACGGTGGGCTCACTGCTAGACGGCTCAGCTGGCGGACTGCTGCAGGCAGAAAGCACGATGAGTAGGGGCGCCACAAGCGCGAGGAGTAGTGGACGG
>CAYXUE010000091.1:0-7651 GCA_964467885.1 uncultured bacterium
CTCGCTTCACACGCGAGGGGTCGCAGGTTCAATCCCTGCACCGCCCACCATAGAAGCACTCTCGGTAACGCGATCCTGCCATCCTCAGACCCGGCGGGATCGCCCCTTTTGCTCGCGCTGACTGGCATTCGACTGGTAACTCTTGGGAGTCGGGAGCGAAAGGTCCACTCGCCTACACCACCTCTCTTCGCGCGAAAGTTGATCGGCAGCGGAAGGGCTATCAGCCTGACGCCGACCTTTCGAGGACAAGTGCATCCAACCCAACTTGATCTGCCTCCCTGGAATGTGACCGCCGGCTGGTGCTCGCTTCCCCCGTCGCGTGCCGGATGGTCGCTCGCCGGATGGTCGCTCGCCGACCCATCGCCGTTCGTCCAATAGGACATCTACGACACGACGAACATCGACACCGAAGTAGCCACCGTCGTCAACCCCGCAGGCGGTGATGTGTCATGGCAGAGGTCCGCGCAGGGACTAGAGGACTTACACGAGTTTCACTTAGCGGCAGCAGGTAATTGCACCGTGACGAGAAGCCCGCCAGCGGAACGAGGTGAGAGTGAAAGGGTCCCCTCGTGAGCCTTGACGATGCTCTGGATGATCGCCAGGCCCAGGCCAACGCCTGCCTGGTCGGTTCGTATTCGCTCGGTGCCGCGCTGGAACGGCTCGGTGATCGTAGATACGAGCCCTGGGGTAAGTTCCCTGCCGGTGTTCTCTACGCTAAGGATGCTGCCCTTGGGGCTTTCAAAGGTGTTGACCCACACCATGCCACCTTGTGGAAGGTTGTGCACGATGGCGTTATGCAGGAGGTTCGTGGTCATCTGCAGCAGAAGCGAGGGCGAACCGTGGGTAGCGGTAACCTCGCCGGAAACCTCGATGACCACCCCGTATTTTTCAGCGAGAGGGAGAAGGGTTTCGGCGGCTTCCTCGGATATGAGCGATAGGTCGACCCGTTGCCGGGTGAAAGCTCCCTGGTCGGTCTGGCTCAACAGGAGCAGAGCTTCGGTCAGCTCGATCGCGCGGGAGTTGACGGCTCGAAGACGCTCGAGGGTCTCGCGATGGTCGGCGGAGGGGTCTCGAGCGGCGACATCGAGAAGCGTCCGGGTGATCGCCAGGGGCGTGCGCAGCTCGTGCGATGCGTTCGCCGCGAACCTCTGCTGCTCGGCAACATGAGCTTCCAGTTGAGCGAGCATCGTGTCGAAGGTGTCGGCAAGCTGACGAAGTTCGTCACGCGGACCCTTCAACCGGATCCGGTGGGACAGCGATCCGCTCGCTGCCAAGCGCGTGGCCTCGGTGATGCGGGTCAGAGGAGCGAGCATGCGGCCAGCGAGGATCCATCCGCCTAGGAGGCCGAACACGAGCAAGAACGCCATCGCCTGTGCGGCCCGGGGAGCGAATGCGCGCAGTAGGTCGGAACGATCAGGTACGAACCCGGGCGCGATGATAGGGCTGTCGGGCACGTAACGAAGGAGGAACAGCCACACGACTGCGAGTAGCAAGGCGCCGGCAATCATCAGGAAACCCGCGTAGCTGAGCGTGAGCTTGAGGCGGACGCTCAACCCCGGAAGCCCTAACCGCGCTTACCGTTGCCAGCTTGGGCGACCGGTTCCGCTTCGATCCGGTAGCCCGTACCGGGCACCGTGACGATCAGCCAGGGTTCGCCCAGGCGCTTGCGCAGCGCGGAAACCGTGATGCGAACGGCGTTGGTGAATGGGTTGGTGTTCTGGTCCCACGCCTTCTCCAGAAGTTCCTCCGCGCTGACCACCCCGCCTTCCGCGGCAACCAGAACTTCCAGTACGGCAAACTGCTTCCTGGTCAAGGGCACGTGGCGCCCGTCGCGGTAGACCTCTCGTCGGAACGGGTCGAGGCGAAGTCCGGCTATCTCCAGAACGGGGGGCCTGTTGTGGGCCTTCCGGCGCTGAAGGGCCTTCAGGCGCAGCGCGAGTTCCCGCAGTTCGAAGGGCTTGGTGAGGTAATCATCGGCGCCCAGTTCGAACCCGGAGGCCTTGTCGTCCAGCCGATCGGCGGCCGTCAACATGAGGATCGGCATGCCGGTTCCGGAGCTCACGATGTGCCTGGCGATCTCGTCACCGCTTGGTCCAGGGATGTCGCGATCGAGAACAGCGATGTCGTACGCATTCACGTTAAGCAGTTCCAAAGCAGTGTTGCCATCCAGCGCGATGTCAGCAGTGATGGCTTCCAGGCGGAGCCCGTCACGAACTGCCTCCGCCATGAAAGGCTCGTCCTCGACGACCAACACCCGCATGGGTTCAACTCTACGGGTCAACTCATATCGTTGGCATATCTGAAACCACATACGCTGTCGCAACAGACCGTTGTCTTGACTGGAGGCATGAGTAGACCATCGCCAGCTTCAACAACGGGACGTAGACGCGGCGGGCTTCGCGCTATCGGACTGCTCGCCACAGCAGTGATCGTGGGAACCTGCGCTTACCAGTTCTCTACCTCAGCAGCACCTCCTCCAGCAGTGGCTCCGCCAGAACCTCCGCTCAGCGGGTTCATGGAGTCGAGCGAACGTGGTGTAGCGACCATCGCGGATGGTCTCGTTCCAGAAGGCGTGACCGTATTCGATTCGCGGTATCCGGCAGTCGCAAGGCTCGACAGCGACCTTCTGGCGGCGGTGCGGGAAGCGGCGGTCGACGCTGCCGATGACGGCATCCAGTTCTACGTGAACAGCGGCTGGCGTTCTCCGAACTATCAGGAACGACTGCTCGACGAGGCAGTGTGGAAGTACGGTTCGCGCGAGGAAGCCGCTCGGTGGGTGGCCACGCCCACGACGTCGGCCCATGTATCCGGCGAAGCCATCGACATCGGTCCCACCGCCTCGATGTATTGGCTGACCCAGCATGGCGCGAAGTACGGGCTATGTCGGGTCTACGGCAACGAACCCTGGCATTTCGAACTGCGCCCCGAGGCCATCGAAGAAGGCTGTCCTCCCATGTACCCGGACCCCACCTACGATCCTCGGATGCAGTAGGGGCGGGCGGAGCCGTGCCTGGCAAGTCGCGACGGTAGCGTTATGCCCCCTCGATCACTCGATCAACTCGAGCTTTGAGCTACGCAGACTCCTCGAAACGCGAAAGCTCGGGCCAGGCATAGGCGACCTCGATGAGAGTCCGACCCGCCATGGTGAGGGCCTTCTCGCCCACGCGTTGCCCGCCTAGTCGCGTGTAGAAAGCTTGGGCTGGGTTGCCTTCCAGCACCCACACTCGCATGGACGAGTAGCCGTGCTCACGCAGAAGGCTTACGAGGTTCCCAACCAGGTTCCTACCGGTGCCACGACCTTGGTGGTGCTCCAGCAGATAGATCGCGTAGAGTTCGCTGTCGAAACCCGAGTCCTCTTCGCGTTCGGGGCCCGCGCTGGCGAAACCTATCACGCCATCGTCCGGGTCCTCGGCCACCAGTACGAAAGAGCGACTCTCGCCATCCATCGCCCGTTCGGCTGCCTGCCGCCACATCTCCGCGCGATGCTCGACGGACAGGGCGGCCAGCACCGAGTCCGGGATCAAGCCACGATAAGTCGTGCGCCACGAGTCGACGTGGACGTGGCCCATTGCCGATGCGTCCTCGCGTGTGGCCGCGCGGATGATCAAGCTAGTGCCTCCGTGACAACGGATGATAGCAGCGAGGTCCAACAGAAGAGCCACCGAGGAACTAGGACCGCCGTGGGGTGGAGGGGACTCCTCAGGCTGGCGTCACGCGCAAGCTGCCAGGCGGTCCGAAAAGCGCACCACTGAACCTCCGAGCGAACTGCTGGGAGATGCCGTGGATGGCCTGCGCAACGTCCGGCTGGTAGACCCCCGTCAGCGTTTCCTGGAAGAGTGCCAGCCATTCGTCGAAGTGCTGTCTCTCTATCCCGGGAACGTCGAAGTGTGCGCCGAGCGGGAAGCCTTCGTAGCGTCCGCTTCGCAGCAGTACGCTCGACCAGAAGTCCTTCATCTGGGCCAGGTGGCGATCCCACCGCCCCTCGAGGCGTTCGTTGAAGACGGGCCCAAGTGTGGGGTGCTGCTGCACCGACGCGTAGAAGCGTTCGACCAGGATGGCGATGTTGTCCTCGGTCACGTCGGCGTGGAGTTCGGTCTGGGCGGTGGCGCCGGGGTTGCTCGTCACCCTGGCAGGCTAGCATCGGAGCTTCCAGGGTGCGGGTCTCGCAGTTCACGCACGTCGGAAGACGACTCGGCCTACCGCCTTCCGTGCGTTGCTTGAGGGTAGGGGCGCAGTGAACCTGAGCATCCCAGCCCGCTCATACAAGGGTCCGGCGCCAAGTGGTAGCGTTTTCCGTTGCGGAACGTAGCGGGGAGAGGTCTGGGATGAGTGGAAACCGAATCCGGGGGCGTTGGACCCTTAGGTGGCAGCTGAGTTTCGCGGTGGGAGTAGACCGATGATCTCCCGTAGTCCGCACCTCGAGAGTTCGACCGAACGCGTAGCCGCCCCGAACCTGCTTCCGCGGGTCGGCGTCAGGCCGCCCTACTTCGCCCTGACCGACATGGAGGTGGCGGGCCTCGAGGTGCTGGCCACCGCGGCAGCCGAGTCGCCTGCTTTCCTGGAACTCGGCCCCATGCCCGCGGCCGAGCTCGGCCGGCACGCCGCCATCGTCGGCCTTTGCGCCGCGGCCGCGCAGCAGGGCGACGACCGCCGCCGCTACTACCTGGCGCGCCGCGCCGAGTGCCGGTACGTGGCCAACGACGCGCCTTACGGAACCCCGGTTCGCTTCCGCGGGCGCATCCTCGAGCTCGACAAGCGCAGCGCCAGGGCGGCCATAGACGCTACTGCCAACGGCGCGCCGCTGGCCTCGTTCGAAGTCGACTACACGGTGCTTACCGACTCGGCCTTCGAGAGGCTCTTCCGCACCCGCGGCAAGCCCACCCCAAGCGCACCCAGCCCCTATGGCTCGCTGCTGACCACCACCTGGCACGGCACCACCGAGATGGCCGAGCAGGTGGTGGAGGCGCTGCCGGTGGGCGCCTGCGTCGGCCACTTCGACGGCTACCCGGCGCTGCCCGTGGCCGTGCTCATGGGCCAGCTTTCGTACCTGGCGGGCCGCCTTCACGGAGTGCCGTACCGGGTGGTGCGCGGCGAGGTCGAGGCCAGCGACCTGGTCTGGGCCGGTGAAAGGGCGGTCTTCCGAGTAGCGCGCGACGGTATCGGCGGTACCGAAGAGACGGAAGGCTCGCAGCGCTACCGTTGCGAGGCGTGGGCCGGCGATAGGCCCGTGGCGGCCATGAAGTTGTGGCTCGGATCAGTTGACGAAGGTATCGGTGACGATGCGTTTCTCGGTCGAGGTCACCTGTAGGAAGGGGCGCATCTCCAGCTCCTTGACGGGCCTCGAGAACAGGTACCCCTGCCCGAGGTGACAGCCGAGGTCGCGCAGCATCTGGCGCTGCGCCTCGGTCTCGATGCCCTCCGCCACGATCTGTAGGTCCAGGTGCTTGGCTACGTGGGTTATGGCCTCAACCAGCGCCAACGCGAACTGCGGTGCCTGGAGCGGTGAGCCGAGGTCCTTCACGAAGCTGCGGTCGATCTTGACGGTGTCGATAGGCAGGTCGCGCAGGTAGGCGAAGGAAGAGTAGCCCGTGCCGAAGTCGTCGATGGCTATCCGCACGCCCAGTCGCTGCAGGCGCTGCAGGGTCTCGACCACGTGGTCGACCCCGTGCATGACGATGCCTTCGGTCAGTTCCAGCTCGAGGAGCTCCGGTAGCAGCGCGTGGTCCTCGAGTGCTGCCTCGACGGTGCGGTAGAAGCCCGGATGGGCGAACTGCATGGCCGAGACGTTGACGGAAACGACCACCCCCTGACCGGAGAGCGCCTCCCAAGCCTTCGACTGGCGGCACGCTTCCCGCAACACCCACTCGCCCAACGAGACGATGAGCCCGCTACGTTCGGCTATCGGTATGAACTCATTCGGGCCCACATGACCCCATATGGGGTGGTGCCAGCGAGCCAGCGCCTCGACCTTCACCATGGCGCCGGTGCCCAAGTCGTGGATGCCCTGGTAGACGAGAGACAACTGGTCCTTACCGCTGCTGAGCGCCGTCTGCAGCTCGCGCTCTAAGTTGCGCTGCCTTTCGACCTGGGCGTCGGAGTCGTCGCGGTAGCGTTGCACGCCGTTCTTGCCGGAGCGCTTCACGCGGTACATGGCCGAGTCGGCGTGGCGCAGCAGCTGCGGGCCGCTAGCGGCGTCGTCGGGGTAGAGGCAGAGGCCGATGCTGGCGCTCACGTGGTGCGACATGCCCTGCAACTCGAACGGCGTCACCAACGCGGCTAGGAGCTTGCGGGCACTGAACATGGCGGTCTGAGCGCTTTCCACATCGGCTAACACGATGACGAACTCGTCGCCGCTCATGCGCGCCATAAGGTCGGCCTGGCCTATCTCCTGCCGCAGCCTCGTAGCCACGGACCTCAGCAGCTCATCGCCCGCCTCATGGCCGAGGGTGTCGTTGACCACCTTGAAGCCATCGATGTCCAGATAGAGAACCGCCAGGCGGCCGTTATGGGCGTCGGCTTCCGCGAGCAACCTGTCTAGCTCGTTGTCGAGATGAACACGGTTCGCCAGGCCCGTCAGCGCATCGCGGTAAGCGTGCTTCTCGGCCTCCTCCATGCGCGCTCTGGTCAGCGTCTGGCGCTCCTTGTAGCGGATGAACGCCGAGGTGAGCGCCAGGAACACGGTGTTGGCGAGGTTGAGCTGGATGAGGGTATAGACGACACCCCAGTGAACCTCGCCGGCCAGCAGGCCAGGCAGCGCGTACACCACAGCCAGCGCCAGCATGCCCGCGGTGAACAGCCGCACGATGGTCTGGCCGAGCCGAGCCTCCGCCAGGATGAACGACAGCAGGTAGACGACGGGGATCCAGAACAGGGTCTCCGTGAACTGCGCGTGCAGTGCCGTTTCGTTCGGCGAGAGGAACAGCAGCCAGCCGAGCTTGGCGAAGAAGAAGGTGCTGGCACCGCCGATGATGGCCAGCACCACGAACGCCAGGGCCCGCGGCACGAACGCCAGGAGGATCTCGAGGGCCAGGAGCAGGAAGCCCATCGTCGGGTAGGCGATCATGTCGAACGAGGTTGCCTGTCCGCTGGGTCTCTCCAGGGCCCAGCCGACGAAGAAGGCCAGGGCGCCTACGGGTATGAAAGCCAGCAGCGTCCTGCGCCACTCCTGGTTGTAAAGGGCGCCGGATGTCGCGGCGGCGAGTTGCTCAGCTAGTCGGCCCACCCGAGTCACGCTTGAACAGTAGCCAGTGACTCATAACGGGAACCTTACCCGAGTGGCTCTACGACCTTGCGGCCCCTTAGGGGCTGGCGTGGAGGACCGGCCGATAGCTGATGGCCTTCTAGTGCACCTCATCTACCGGGTGACCGCGGTAAACGTCCGTCAGGTCCCACATCGTCACGTCGCGGCCGCTTTCGGCTACGGCCGCCTTGAAGGCTGGCGTGAAACCGCCTGCCGCCACGTATAGGAGGGGGGCGTGGGGCAGAAGGGCTGAGTGAGCCCAAGCGCGGCCGGCGTTACTGGCTCTTTCGAGTTGGCTGAGGTGAGCGAAGTGTACGTCGGCGCCGATCGGCCTACGGTTCCACTTGATGGCGCCAGTTAGTGTGCGGCCGTCCACGAGCGGAGCCACCACGTCGATCTCCAGCGACCGAC
>CAYXUE010000092.1:0-7548 GCA_964467885.1 uncultured bacterium
GAGACAGCGCGCGGTCTAGGAGATTACGTTGGAGCAGTTACGTTCAAGTCCGCAATTGGAGTTGGGGCTGGGTCCGGTGATATTGCCGTCGCGACGGGGTTCGCTGTCCGAGCCGTTTGTTAACGAGCTCGCGTGGCAGGCACATCTAGTAAGTGATCCGTCGCTGTTGGCCACCTTGATTGACCGCCCGATCGACGAGATCGAACCGTCACCCCATCTCGGTGGGCTAAGGCCCGACCTCCGTCTTGCGGTTGATGGTTTGGAGATTCTTGTCGAGCTCCAGATGGCCGCGGCGGACGTGCGCCATCTAGGTCAAGTGGTTCGCTATCAAGCTGCTGGCGCCGACTACGTTCTGTGGTTAGCCGAAGAAGTTCCCCTAGACTACCCGGCGTACGTTACGGCGTTGAATCGTTTGGATGGCGCGCGCGTCGGCTTAGCGGAGGTGGCTACGCTCCGGGTCGCTGGCGGGTGGGCTTTCGACGCCCGGCTCGTAGCTGGGGAGTTGCCGGCTACCGGGCAGTCGCAGTCGGAGGCGTCCCCTCCCACTAACCGGCAACGGCAGTATGAGCGATTCTGGACGCTTCTATTCCAGCGCGCTGAAGAGCAGGGGCTTGGCCTCTTTTCGGGAAGCAGGCCCACTAGGCAGCCTTGGTTGCGTAAACCATGGCGGCCGGGTTCAGGGTTGTATTACTCGATTCACCCTGCAGCGGGCCGAGTGCGCGTGGCGCTCGTGGTTAGCCCGAGTTCGGCCGCGTACGGTGAAGAGGTTTTCGCGGCGCTGACGGAGCACTCGGACGCGATAGAAGCTGGCTTAGCTGGTGGGCGGCTCGCTTGGGATTCGGCCGACAACGGTGGGCGGATCGAGGCCACGGTGCGAGGAGGCTACGCCTTGGAAACGGACCGTGCGGTTGACGTCGCGGTTCAGCTTCTCCAGCGGATGAGCACTGTCTTCGACCCGATTCTGGAGTCCCTGCCCCTTAATCTCCTTAGCCAGGTTGCTGATGAGCCGCAACTCAGCTTGTTCTAGCCGGGTGGCCACGACGCTTCGCGCTTGGGGTGGGCGCATACGTGGGGTTCAGTCCTGCAGGGTTCCGAGGCGTACGGAAGATGGATAACGACGCATGCGAGGTGAAGGCGTTGATGGATGCATGGGGTGACGATGTGATCGTCACGCTCGTGATTCCCTCTCGTCTAGCAGAAGTCGCGGCGGACGCTCTACGCGGACTCGGTGAAGCCTGTGGTGAGAGCGGTAATGACGAAAGAGCCGCGGAGTTGGCGGGCCTGCTCGTTGGCCTGTTTGAAGAAGCGCAAGTTATGCCGCTTTCCAAGGGAGTAGCCGGTAAACGCATTCCGGCCTAAGGAGCCTAGGACTCAGCGCGCTGCCTAACCGGTGTAGAAGCGCCCGTTTCCGACGCCTACTTCCGAGTGAACACTCACGGCAGTTGCTGTATCAAGCCGATTGGGGGGGCGCATTGTCACCGCTTGTCGACAATGCGCCCTTGGGGTTGAAGTTGGCCCGATCGCTAGCGTTGACCTTCAGCTTTCAGATGTAAGAAATTTCACATGCAGCGCGCGTGGCGATTATTTTCTGGTGCCTAACCTCAAAGCAGTGTGAGCGTCCCGGACCGCGAAAGAAGCGGTCTGGACACGCTTCACTCAATACGAGCGGTCGCCCTCTGCAACTTGGAGGCGCCGCGAGACCCTGGAGAAATGGATTGAGCAGAGCAATACCAAAACCACGACAACTCCCCTCCGGCCGATGGCTGGCCCGGGTGACGTACCACCATCCAGTAACCGGTCGCCGATGTGAAGTGTCCAAGACCTTCGCGACCGAGACAGAGGCGGAAGTCCAGATCGCGCTATGGCTCAAGATGCGGACGCTTGGAAAACTCCACACGCACGAGGAACTGCCGAAGCGCATGACCGAAACCGTCAACTTCGCGCTGGACCGGTATTTCGCCACGCAGGACTACGCGACTAAGGCTCAGACCACCCGAACGGACTATCTACGGTACGCAAAAAACTTCGTGCGGCCGAAGTTCGGGGAGCAGCTTCTAACCGAGATTCACGCCGGGGCTATTCAGGAGTGGCTCGACGATCTAGTGAGAGCGGGGCGCGGAAGGTCCGTAATCCAGCACGCCCGCTCCGTTCTCTCCAACGCGCTTGCCTGGGCGGTGTTGCACAAACTGTTGCCCACCAACCCGGCTGCAGGCGTGAAGCTCCACTGGTCACTGCGGTCCAATGCATCCAAGGGGGGCGAGAGTGGGGCCAAGGGCGCTGGGAACTCCGAGGATGCAATGGACGCTGGCGCCGCAGAGAGGATCCAACAGCACCATCTGGACGCCGAGGAATTGAACGTCCGGCCCTTCGCAACCGAGGACCTTGGCAGGTTGAAAGACGCGATTCAGGTGTCGAAGTATAGGGACTTCTTCAGGCTGCTATTGGGCACCGGCTTGCGACCGAGTGAAGCGCGAGCCCTGATCTGGGCAGACCTTGACCTCAAGAAGGCGACCCTGAAAGTGCGACGGAGCGTTGATGAGCATGGGAATCTCGGAGTCGGGAAGTCGTTTTCGGCCCGGCGCACGATATCGATTCCACCCTTCGTCGTGAAATTGCTCGAAGACCGCAAGCCTCAGAACGCGTCCAAGGGCGACCTCGTATTCCCGGGCAGGACGCGGGGCTCGTTCCTTACCGGCAAGACGCTGCGCACCCACTTCCATGAGGTCCTAAAGAAAGGCGGATTCTGGAACGACGACCCCGAACTAAGGCACCGGATCTACGACCTAAGGCATACTCACGCCACCCGGCTCTACGAGCTAGGCACCGACCCCAACGACATAAGTAAGCGCCTAGGTCACAGCAACGTCTACATAACCTTGCAGGTGTACGTCTGGGAGACTTCTCTTATAGAGGAGAAGAGTGCCAAGAAGGCCGAGGAGGCCTTCGGGGAGTTCTAATCTCGGCTGTAAGGTGAAGCCAATGCGCATTGGGATCATGGATTGCTTCCGGATGAGCGGTTCGCTCCCCGAAGCTGTTCGCAGTGCCGTTGGCCTGTACGTCGGGTCGCAAGTTCAAAGGTGGGTAGCGCAGAATGCATGCGCTACCCACCTGAACTTGGACTGCCGGCGTCCTGACTCTGGGGCGACAGGATCTGCATCGAAACGTCGCCTCGCTTTCGGAGACCGGAGTACGTATGCGGGTAGTGGCTCCCTAGGCTTAAGTGGAATGGATGTGGAACGGCCAAGTGTATGCTCCGTGGTATATATGCACAATGAGAAAACCCCGTCTGGGACGGGGTTTGTGGTGGGTCGTGTAGGACTCGAACCTACGACCTACTGATTAAGAGTCAGCTGCTCTACCGACTGAGCTAACGACCCACGGGGTTCGCTGGGGTCCGCGCCTTAGCGCGGCAACGTTCAGTACTTTACACGAGCGGAAGACGTCCTGTCCATCGCCCAGGAACGTGAGGCTATCTAGCGGGGCCGTATCGGTGGCCCTAGCCAACGCCGGGCGGGTGCGCAAAGGTGAGGCCATGCCACGACTGTTCATAGCAGCGCCCATAGACGACAGCGTGAAGAGCAACCTGGAGCGTGTCGGCTGGGCCGCCAACGCGCGCGGAGTCAAGTGGGTCCAGCCCGAGAACATGCACCTGACGCTGGCGTTCCTAGGCGAGGTGGAGGAGCGGCGCCTGTCCGAGGTGGAGGACGTCATGTACGCAGCCACGGAGGGCATCCACGAGCCGCTCAGTTTGCGGGCGCAGGGGATCGGCGCCTTCCCGGACGAGGAGGGGGCTCGCGTCATGTGGGCGGGGCTCGACGGTGAGGTGCCGCGGCTAATCGAACTGCAGGCTCGGTTGGTTAGAGAGCTCAGGGCTGCCGGTTTCGAGGTGGATTCCAAGCGTTACCGGCCTCACATCACGCTGGCTCGGTTCCGTTGGCCCCAGCACTTGCCGGAGCGGCTGGCGCGGCTACAGGTGTTCGGCGAGTGGCAGATCTCGGAGTTGCAGCTCATCGAGAGCCACCTGCGGCCAGCGGGCGCGCGCTACGTGGTGCGGCTGGACGTTCCGCTCCTGGAAGACGCCGACTAGGCGCCAACGACCAGGGCCGATCAGAGCAGGTGCAGCGCCCACATTATACCCGGGTAGTATTGACGCCCCGTATATCACCCGGGTAAAATATGCCTCATGCCTTCAGACCGCACGTACACCGCCTTCGACGGCGCCAAGCTGGTGGCTTCGGGTGATCTCCCCACCCTGCTCCAGGGCGCCAGATCCCACCTGGACGATCACCCCCAGTCGCTGCTGCTGATCTTCGAGGACAGCACCGGCCGCCAGGTCGACTACGACTTCCGCGGCACGGTCGAGGACGTCTTACGGCGGTACGCGCCCGCGGAGGCGGCCGAGAAGCTAGTCGATGAGCCGGCCAAGGCGCCGACCAAGGGCCCCGGCCGACCGAAGCTCGGCGTGGTCTCGCGCGAGGTCACGCTGCTGCCCCGCCACTGGGAGTGGCTGGCAGAGCAGCCCAGCGGAGCTTCGGCCACGTTGCGGCGTCTGGTGGACGAAGCCAGGCAGAACGAGGACGCAGCGGTGCGCAGCAAGCGGGCGGCGGGCCGGGTCATGACGGCTCTGGCCGGTGATAGGCCCAACTTCGAGGAGGCGTACCGGGCCCTGGACACCGGCGACCGCCACCGCTTCGGGTCGCTCATCGAGGGCTGGCCGCAGGACGTGCGGGGTTACCTAATTGAGTTGGCGGGGGCAGCGTTCGAGTAGGGGGGGGAGGAGAGCCTGACCCCCCAACCTGGTCCGCACGCTGCGTCAGGGGCGCAGTTCACGCGCCCTAGCAGCGCTGGTTGCCTAAGATGAACCCGATGGACGGCGCCGTTGAGCTCTTCCTAAGGATCGCGGGCCCCAACCCCGTGGTCCAGGGCCTGATCGCCGGCCTGGTCATCTCCTTCATGAACTTGGTGGGTGCGCTGCTGGTGCTCGTGTGGCGCAACCCCTCCCGCCGCTCGCTCGACGGCGCACTCGGCTTCGCAGCCGGGGTCATGCTCACGGCGTCCTTCACCAGCCTCATCCTGCCGGGCATCGAGGTGGGCGGTCTGCTGCCGGTGGTCATCGGGCTGGTGCTGGGCGTGTTGTTCCTCGACCGGGCCGATGCTTGGGTGCCTCACGTGCACTTCCTCGTCACGGGCCGAGCGAGGGCGGACGCCGCGCAGGAAGCTGGGGTGGACGCGGGTAGCCGCAGCAGGATGTCCGGGGTGCTGCTCTTCATCGTGGCCATCACCCTCCACAACATGCCGGAAGGGCTGGCCGTGGGCGTGGGCATCGGTTCCGGCGAGCTCGGAGCGGCGCTGGCGCTGATGTTCGCCATCGGCATCCAGAACATCCCCGAAGGGCTGGCGGTGGCCGTGGCAGCGCGCAACGCCGGCATGGGCAGCCTCTGGTACGCAGCGTTCACGGGCATCCGCGCGGGCGTGGTCGAGATCCCGTTGGCGGTGTTCGGCGCCTGGGCCGTCACTGTGGCGGAGCCGCTGTTGCCCTACGCCATGGGCTTCGCCGCCGGCGCCATGCTGTTCGTGATCCTGGACGAGATAGTGCCCGAGACCCACGCCAACGGCAACGAGCGCACCGCCACCATGGGAACCATGGTGGGCGTGATCGTAATGCTGGTGCTGGACATCGCGCTGGGCTGAGCGCGCCGGGCCGACGGACCAGCGGCCGTTCCGTCAGGGGCGCGCGTACGGCGCCAGCGCGTGGGCCAGCACCTCGAAGTCCGCGGGGCGGACGTAGGCCTGAACCGAGACGCGGGCGTGCAGCCGGCCGGCCACGGCGGTCATGGCCACCTCCACCCCCGCTTCGCGCAGCTCCTCCGTTGCCTTGGCAGCCGAGACCCCGTCAGCGGCAGCGCCGAGGCGGATCGTGTTCAGCGGCAACCCGTTGGGCGCGGGCGACTCGAGGCCCAGCCTGTCGGCCACGAGGCGTAACCCCTCCTCCAGCACGGCGACGTTGCGCTGGCGCAGCTGTTCGAAGCTGAGGCCCAGATGCCTCTCCGGGAACTCCAGCGCCGCCGGCAGCGCCAGGTAAGCGCTGGGGTCCTGCGTGCCCAGGTAGGTGAACGAGCGCGGGAAGCCCTCCGCGGCTCCGGCGCTAGCCACCAGCGGCTGCACGTGCTGCCGCCACTCCGGCGCTACCACCAGCGCCGCGGCCGTACGGGCCGCGAACGCCCACTTATGCAGGTTGCCGAGCCAGAACGCCGCCCCCTCGGGTACCGGGCGCTCTATCAGGCCGGGCGCGTGCGCGGCGTCCACTAGCACCGGCGGCCCGCCCTTCAGGGCCGGTATCAGCTGCTCAACGGGCAAGCGGAGGGCGGAAGCCGAGGTGATCTGATCCACGACCACTAGCGCCGTCCGGTCCGTGATGGCACCCTGGAGCCGGGAGACCAGGGCGTCGGTGAACTCGGCGGGCGGTGCGTCGGTGGGTAGGGTCACCATCCGCGGCGTGGCGCCGTACCGTTCGCTGGCCCGGGCGATGGCCGTCTGCACCCACCAGTAAGCGTGGTCGGTGTACAGGATCTCCGCTCCCGCGGCCGGCCGCACGGCTTCCAGCACCACCTGCACGGCCTCGGTGGCGTTCTGCACTAGGGCCAGCCCGGCAGGGTCCGTGTGCAGGAACGCGGCCACACGTTGCCGCACCGCCTCCAGCGCCGGAGCCAGGTCGGCGCGGTAGAACCGTTCGGGACTGCGCTCTATCCGCTCCGACGCCGCGCGCTGAGCGGCCAGCACGGGCCGCGGCACGGCTCCGAACGAGCCATGGTTCAGGTGCACCACGTCGGCGTCCAGCAGGAAGAGGTCCGGGCGGTAGCCCAGCGAAGCGACGCCGGTCGGTAGGCCGGCGCTGCCGGAACCACGGGATGTGTCCTCCATCCGCCTACGGTATCGCGGGCGCCAGGTCGGGGAGGGGGCCTTCCGATGACCAGAAGCAGCGAACCGTTCCGTCCCGGACCGCCGGACGCTTGTACCCGTGTGTGCCGTTGGCGTATACAACCGAGCGCGTACGGCAGCGAGCAGGGCTAGGGGCTAACCTCGAGGTAGTTCCATCGTCCGTCACACCGCATGGAAGCACCTGCGGGCTCGATCAGGGAGGAGCCACCATGAGCGTCACCATGAACAGCGAGATCATCGACCTGCTGGGAGATAAGGCCGAGGGCCTCCTGAACTACACAGCCAAAGGCATCGCCAAGGAGCGCCTGCACCTGCCGGGCCCCGACTTCGTGGACCGCGTCTTCTCGCAATCCGACCGCAACCCGCGCGTTCTGCGCAGCCTGCAGACCCTCTACGGTCACGGCCGACTCGCCAACACCGGTTACGTCTCCATCCTGCCCGTGGATCAGGGCGTGGAGCACTCGGGCGGCGCCTCGTTCGCCAAGAACCCCGACTACTTCGACCCCGAGAAGATCGTGGAGCTGGCCATAGAGGGCGGTTGCAACGCGGTTGCCTCCACCTTCGGGGTGCTGGGCACCGTGGCGCGCAAGTACGCCCACAAGATCCCCT
>CAYXUE010000093.1:0-7502 GCA_964467885.1 uncultured bacterium
CCAGCACCAGACCCGCCGACGTGATGACGCCACCGGTCACGGTCAACCCCCGCAGGATGCCCGGCCTGGTGCCCGACCGCAACGACTCCTCCCGCACCCGGGTCATGAGGAAGATGTTGTAGTCGATGCCCAGCGCCACCAGGAACACGAAGGCGTAGAGGGGCACGGCCGGGTCCGCTCCCGGGAAGCCGAAGACGTTGTTGAAGAGTAGCGCCGCCACGCCGAGCGCGGTGCCGAACGACAGCACTGTAGTGGCAACCAGCAGTACGGGCGCCAGCACGGAGCGCAGCAGCACCATGAGAATGAGCACTATGACCACGAGCACCACGGGGATGATCAGGTTGCGGTCACGGATGGAGGCGTCGTTGGTATCGATGGCGGTGGCAGTGACGCCGCCCACCAGGGCGCCCGGCACGGCCGCGCTCAGTTCGGCGCGGATCTGCCGCACGGCCGCCACTGCCTCACTTGAGTCTGCCGCACCGGTGAGGGTGGCCTGCAGCAGCACGTCGCCTCTCACCACGGTCGGCGTGGGCGCCGGCGCGCCGGGCCGGCCGAACGCCCTGAGGCCGTCCTTGGTGATGGTGGCGGTGCCGCTGGCGCTGCCGGCCGACACCACGGCCACGCTCGCCACCGCGGGCTGATCGATGAGCAGGTCGGCGGCGGTTTGCATGCTGGCCTCAGGCACCACCACCATGACGGGGCTACCGGAGCCGCCCGGGAAGTGCTTGCCGAGGGCCACCTGACCGTCGCGCGCTTCGGAGGTGCCCAGGATGAGCTCCGACTGGGGCACGCCCACGGCGTCGAGTTGCGTGAGACCAACCGCCCCGAGCGCACGCACTGCGGGGGTGACTACCCAGATGCGGCGCGGCTGGCGCGGGATGAGGCGCGCCACCCAGGCCCACGGGCCAGCGGCCGGCATGCCCCCGGCGGCGGCCACGACTTCGGGCTCGTACTGGGGCTTACGGGGCCAGAACGACACGCGGCCGAACAGGTACAGCAGGGCCGGAAGCAGGGTGAGGGCAGAGAGCATGGCGAAAACGATGCCGATGGAGGCCACGGGGCCGAGGGTGCTGTTGGACTTGAGGTCGCTGAGGAGCAGCGTAAGGAGGCCGGCTATGACGGTGCTGCCGGAGGCCACGATCGGCTCGAACGAGCCTCGCAGGGCCAGGCGGGTTGCCACGCCCTTGTCCTGCTGAACCCGCAGTGCTTCGCGGTAGCGGGCCACGTACAGCAGGGAGTAGTCGGTGGCGGCGCCGATGACGAGGATGAAGAGGATGCCCTGCGTCTGACCGCTGAGCAGGAGGATCTCGGCTTTGGCCAGCCACCAGACCGTGAGCAGCGCCACGCAGAGCGCCGACATGCTGGTAGTGAGCACCGCGAGCGGTAGTAACAACGACCGGTACACGAACACGAGGATCACGAAGACTGCCAGGAGAGCGACCAACAGCAGCAGGCCGTCGATTCCCGCGAAACTCTCGCCCAGGTCGGCCACGAAGCCGGCGGGGCCCGTCACGTAAACGTCCACGCCGCTCGGAACGGTGTCCTTCAGCGTGGCGCGCAACTCTGCCACGCTCTCGCCCGGCAACTGCTCGCCGCCCACCAGCGCGAACGCCTGAGCGGCGCGCCCGTCGGCCGAAGGGATTGCGGGAGAAGCACCATCGTTCACGCCGGACAGTTCGGCAACGGCGCTGAGACCCTCAGCCAGTTGGGCGCGCTGCTCCTCGGTCAGTGGCTCCTGGCTCTCGAACACGATGATGGCGGGCAGTGCCCCGGAGCCGCTGAACTCGCCCAGCAACGATTGGACTTGTGTAGCGTCGGCCGAGCCGGGGAGGTAGCTGGTCTGATCATTGGACGAGACCTCGCCCACCCGGCCGAAGTAAGGGCCGCCTATGCCCGTCGCGACGAGCCATATAGCTATTAGGGCGAGCGGTAGAAGGCGCCTGAGCCAGCGCCTGGCGTTACCTGGGTTCGAGTCTTTGGGCGCTTGGTAACCGGTCGCGCTGCCGGTCGGCTGGTTAGCCATGGGGACCTCCGGGGGAACCTAACCCTAGCTACTTGCTAGTTAGGCTAGCAAGCAACCTAGCACGATGTTCGTTTGGTGTAAAGTACGGATATGGCAGACAGGCCCGAAGCCCCCGATCTGGTCTCAGAAGCCCTGTACCACTTGGCCACGAGCGACCCGGATGGCCGCCTCATCGACCGCAGCGGAATTGCGGAGGAGGACGTGCAGCAGATCGGCGAGCTCATGACCGCATTGGCGCGCTTACGCGACGCCGAGCGCGCGCTCAACGACGCGTCACTCGAGTACATGAAGCTCAACCGCAACGACATGCGCGCGCTGCATTACCTCATCGCGTCCACTAACCGCGGAAAGGTCGCCACCCCCGGGGCCATAGCAGCTCACCTAGGTATATCCACCGCCTCCACCACCAAGCTGCTCGACCGCCTTGCAGCGGGCGGCCACATCACCCGAGAGCCGCATCCAACGGACAGGCGAGCGCTGGCCATAGCCATCACGCCGGCCACGCACGAGGCGGCACTCCATACCGTGGGCCGCCAGCAGAGCAAGCGCTTCCACGCAGCGGCGCGCCTGACCCGAGGCGAGCGCGACGCCGTCATCCGCTTCCTGAACGACATGACGAACGAAATAACCGCTGGCACCGAGCGCTGGGCGCGCGAAAACGCTCGCGAGAACACGGGCGACTAAAATCTCAGTTGAGAGCCTTGGTGCTCTCGGGCACCTTGCCGTCGCCGTAGAGCTGCTCCGCTAGTTGCAAGTAGGCGGTCAGGGCGTAGTTCTGCGTCCACGGCCCGTACGAGATACGCGCCACGCCGAGCTCCTCGTACTCCTTGGCGCTGAGGGCGCCGGGCACGCCGATAACGCTGAGCTTGCCGCGCCCCAGGCCCGACACCAGCCTCTCGGTGGACTCCCGGTCCAGCTTGCCGGGAACGAAGATCAGGCTGGCACCAGCTTCAAGGTAAGCGCGTCCGCGCTCGACCGCGTCCTCCAACTTTTCGCTCATGGGGCGGTCGCCACCCCTGACGATGGCGTCGGTGCGGGCGTTCAACTGGAAGGCCACGCCCTCGGCCTCTCCGGCGGCCACTATGGCCTGTACGTCGCGGGCGAACTCGGCTGTCGGCTTTAGCCGGTCCTCCACGTTGGCGCCCACCACCCCGATGCCGATGGCGCGGCGGATGGTCTCCCCCGGGTTACCGAATCCTGCATCTAGGTCGGCCGTCACCGGAAGATCCGTGGCGCCCACTATGCGCTCCACCGCAGCCAACGCCAACTCCAGCGGTATCTCACCGTCTTTGTAACCATGCGCCGCCGCTATGGAGTGTCCGGCGGTGGCGATGGCCCTGGTGGCGCCCAAGCTCAAGACCACCTTGGTGGTTATGGCGTCCCACACGTTCACCACACGCAGAATCTCGGGCGCCTCGTGCAGGCGCTTCAGTTCGGTTGCTCTAGCAGTTGTGGTCATTTCGAACTGTAACCCCGGGCCCGGAAGCCTTTCAGTGACGGCCCAAGGCTGCGTGCATTACGCGACGTCAGAACACGAACGGTAGCGCCAGGCTCCCGACCAGCACGAGCACCAAGGCGATGACCAAGAGTCGCCCCACCGGTGTGGCCAGGTTCATGGTCGAACCCGTTCCCATGTGGGGCGCCTTGGGCACGAACGCGCGCGGGTCACGCGGGTTGTTGTAGAACATGCCGCCTAACACCCAGTAGCGGGAGTCCATGCTCGGGTCGCCGGGGTCAAGCATGGCCTTGCGTTCCGCCATGATCTTGGGCAGATGCAACCCGAAGATGATGAGCACCGGCACGCTTGCCATCAGCACTAGGGCGATGAAGAGCGGGCCGAGGCTCAGCCCGTACCAGCCCGCGTAACTCACCCACGCGATAATCGCCGCCAACGAGAGGTTGACGTAACCGAAGGTTAGATCCTGGGCACGCCGCTCCGACGGTACCTGGTGCCGCATGCGGCTAACTCCGAAATGCACGACCAGGACGAAGAGCAACATGGCCGCAGCGATGAACAGTTGCCCGAAGACCGCGCCCACGCTCTTCGGGCTGAACGCGTCTGCCTCACCGCTGGCGTTCCAGTGGGTGGGGATGGGGTCGGGCATGTTGGGGTATAGAACGGCGCCCCACAAGCCCATGACCAACAGGATGAGCACCGCGAGGCCGTGCATGATGACGGCCGAGCGGCTGAACGGCATCACTTGGTGTTCTTCGGTCAACTCGCCCGGTTCTCCAGTTGCCTCACCCGGATAGAACGGGTGTTGCCCGCCGGAACGAACACTCTAGCTACGCTTGCCGAAGAGGCCGCCGAGCAGCCCTCCGATGTCGATGCCTTCATCGCTACTCTGCTGCTGCGCCGGTTGGCGTCCGCCCAACAATCCGCCCAGCAGGCCGCCCAGGTCGACGCCAGCACTCTGCGGCGCGCTTTGCGGTTGGTTGAACTGGTTCTGCTGCGCCTGCTGGTTCTGCTGATTGCCGCCCAGCAACTGGTTGGAAATGAAGCTCATGGCGATGGGCGCCAGCATTGGAAGGAGAGAATCCAGTAGCCCGCTCGACGCCTTGTTGGTGTTGCCGGCAAGTTGCTGAGCCACCTCCTGGCGCTGGTTCCCAAACACGTGCTTGAGTATGTTGTTCCCGTCCTGCGTATCGACTTGGTTAAGGTTCACCGCGGACCCGCGGGCGAGGTCGTTGTTGTGCCGCTGAAGCGCAGAGACTAGCGAGGACGCGCCTTCGCGCGAGCTGGCGTTGTCCTGCAGGCGTGCGAGCAGCGCCGGTAGCGCCGCAACTAGTGCTTCCGAGGCCGTTTCCTCATCCGTACCCAACTTGTTAGCGAGGTCCCCCACCGGGATCTTGTCTAGCAGCTCGTTGAACCGGTTGGCCGAATCAGCGTCGTCTTTGAACGTAACTCTCATGGTTTCAGACTCCTTATCCTCAGTTGGAGCAACCGCCGGCGGCACTCCTGGGCCAAAAGCTACCAGCACTATAGGAACTATGTGCGCGCTGATCGCGTCCTCATGTTAGCTGGCTGGGCTGAACTACGTGCCCGCCGAAACGAGTAAGAAGGTCGGCCGCTCGAGTTCGTCCGCCAACTCGGGGCGCTCCTGGAGCATGACTTGCGTCGGAGCGAACTCCTCCACGCGCCGAAGTTGTAGGCCCGCACTGATGAGCGTGTTTAGTGTGGTGCCGAGGGTCCTGTGGTACGTGATGACGTCGTTCACGAACCACCCCTTCTTCCGCTCGCCCTCGAAGGCGTAGCTGTTGACCGGCCAGCTCTTCCTACCGGCTTCGTCCACCGTCCACTTTGGGTACGTGGCGGCCGTCAGTATCGGGTGCTCGATCGTGAAGGTTAGCTGCCCGCCCGGCACCAGGGAGCGGCTGATGGTGTCAATCAAGCGACCGTAGTCCTCAACGTAGTGGAAGGCCAGCGAGCTGTACACCACGTCGAACGTGTTCTCGGGCAGCTCTACCGTCTCTAGGTCGGCGATGCGGTACTCGATGGCCGGATCCGTCGTTTGCGCTCGGGCCCGCTCGATCATGTTGCGCGAGAGGTCGATGCCTAGCACAGACGCGGCTCCCTCCCCTCGCATCCACCTCGCGGCCCAGCCGAAGCCACAACCCAGGTCAGCCACGCGCTTACCGGACAGGTCAGGCAACATGGCCCTGACCGCTGGCCACTCCGGTGCACCGTCCAAACCGTGCACCTGCCGGCGTAACTGGCTGTAGCCCGCGAAGAACTCCGGGTCGTCGTAGATGTTCTGAGACATGGTCCACTCCGTTAATCAGCGCCTACAACTGAATCGGCCGAACAGCACCGAGCTTCCTAGGCCGACGTATAAACTCCAAGTTGCGCCCTACAATCGTACGACCATGAGTGACACGTTGCCGACCCCCGAAACAAGCACACCCCCGCCGCAAGAGTTCACAGACGAGCAGATTACCTGGCGAGAGAAACGCGTCTTCAGCCTGACGCACCCGTTCGGCTGGTGGGCCATCACTTCGCTCGACTGGTTGGACGAGGGTCCGAACGTCGTGGGCAGCGGCGCAGGCGCCACCGTTAGCTTGGCACCGCGGTTCCCGAACGCGGTAGCCACGCTGACCGTTACGGGCGACAAACTCACGATCACCCCGGAGCCGGGCGCTAACTTGAGCGCGGACGCCGGCACCCTCACCGAGCCGCTGAGCGTGGAGGGCGAAACGGCCTTCACCGTCCACGTCTCGACGCCCACACGTGTGAACATCGTCAGGCGCGGCGACCTGTGGGGCGTGCGTGTTTACGATCCCGTTGCCGCGGGCACCAAGAGCGCTGATACCGACATTGCCTGGTTCGAGCCGGCACAAGAATGGGTTATCGAGGCAGAGCTGATAGAAGCAGAGCCCGGCGAGACGGTGGCCGTGAGCAACGTCATAGGCCAAGTGAGCATGCAACGCGTGGCAGGTCGCGTGCGCTTCTGGCATGCCGGCGCCACTCACAGCCTGCTGGCCACGGACGCCGGCGGCGGACGGTTGTTCATCAACTTCCGTGACGCCTCCAACGAGGATCACGACCGGCCGGTTGATGGCCCCGTTACGTACTCGGGTGGGCGCTTCCTGACTACGGACGTGCCGGCCAACGGACGGGTGCTGCTAGATTTCAACCGCGCCTACCACCCACCCTGCGCGCACACGCCGTTCGCTACCTGCCCGATCCCCACCCGAGGCAACCAACTGCCATTCCCGGTTACGGCTGGGGAGCGCGAAGCCCGGAGCTGACGCTCCTGCGTCAACATCGGCTGGAGGTACTCGAACTATGCGAGAAGTCAGAGCGACCGGTGAGGAAGCGCTGCGCCTGGCCACCGAGCTACTTCAGCGGGCCAGGCGGGCGGACGCAAACTTGGGCCTCTGGGAGGCGGCGGACGTGCAGTGGTGGTCGCGAACCGCCAGACCGTCTGACGACGTTGAGAAGCCCTTCTGGGTGGACGATCAAGGACCCGTGGCAGGCGTGCTGCTAACGAGCTGGAGCGACGGAAACTGGCAGTGCGACCCCGTCGTCGTACCCGGGGCGCCGGGCGCAGACCGTGTGAACCTTTGGGAACGAGCGGTGGAACTGGGAGCCCAACATTCAACGGCCGGGTTCAAGATCGCTGTCGACGATGAGGACCGGCTGTACCGGCAACTTGCGGAGAGTGCCGGCCTCATCGCGGTCGACCATGACCGAACCGCGTGGTTGAACACCGCCGATCGCGCCCCTACAGTGGCCATGCCGGAGGGGTTCGAGCTTGTAGACCGTACCGAGCGGCAGGGTGCAGCACATCCGATGCAGCAACGGAACGGAGCGCAGGTGGCTGAGCGCTTGGCGCAGTGCTCGCTCTACGACCCGGCTCTAGACTTATCCGTTGAGAGCGCGGACGGTCACGTGGCAGGCTATTCGCTCTACTGGTACGACCAGGCGACGGGAGTGGGCATCGTGGAGCCGGTGAGGGTCGCCGACGAGTTCCACCGG
>CAYXUE010000094.1:0-3769 GCA_964467885.1 uncultured bacterium
CGCCCTGCGGATCATCTCGTAGTGCACGGGGATGTGCATGGGGTCCACGAAGATCTCGGCGGGGCCGGTGACGTTGGTGGAGTGCATGCTGACCTGCAGCTCGTGGAAGATCGGGATCCACGGCGCCTCTTCCATGATCTCCATGAAGATGGCCTCCCACTCGGCCGTGCGCTCGTCTTGCTGGTCGGCGCGGGCGAGGGTGTCGGCGCGCGCGGCGCGCTCCTCGAGGTCCTCGTTGCAGTAACGCGCCCAGTTCCAGCCGCCGGGGATGTTGCTGGCGCAGGCCAGGATGGGCCAGTAGAAGTTGTTGGGGTCGGGGTAGTCCGCGATCCAGGCCATGCCGCCGGACCAGATGAGCGGGGCCTCGCCGGCGCCGCCCGCCTCGATCACCGTGCTCTGGGCCTGGGTGCGTAGCGCCACGTTGATGCCGATCTCCGCCAGGTCGGCCTGGATGGCTTGGGCGATGCGGTCGTTGGGGGCAACGTTATAGGCGTACAGCTCGGTGTCGAAGCCGTTCGGGTAGCCAGCTTCGGCCAGCAGCTCACGCGCGGCCTCCGGGTCGTAGGGGTAGCCCTCGTAGTCCGGGTTGTGGCTCTCGAAGAGCGGCGGGAGGATCTGGTTGGCGGGGATGGCGCGGTTGTTCAGGAGGCGCACGATGCGGTCCTTGTTGATGGCCATGTTCATGGCCTGGCGCACGCGCACGTCCGTGAAGGGCTCCATGTTGACGTTGATGGTCACGTAGCCCGTCTGCATCTGCTCGCCCATGGCCACCTGCTGCGAGAGCTGCGGGTCGTCCATCACCTCGGTGTAGCGCGCGCTGGGGATGCCGTCGCCGATGACGTCGACCTCGCCCTGCAGCAGGCGCAGGAAGGCCACGTTGGGGTCAACGCCCACCTGGAAGGTGATCTCGTCGAGGTAAGGCAGGCCCTCCTCGAAGTAGTTCGGGTTGCGCTCCAGCACCAGGCGCTGACCCAGCACCCACTCCTTGAACATGAAGCCGCCCGTGCCCACGGGGTTGTGGCCGAAGTCGCCGGCCGCGGCCTCCACCGCTTCCTGCGGCACGATGTGGGCGAAGTTCAGGCCCAGCTTGTGCAGGAACGAGGCGTCGGGCTCCGAGGTGGTGAAGCGGATGGTGTAGTCGTCCACCACTTCGATGCCGGCCACGCTGTCGGCCTCGCCGTCGATGAACTCCTGGGCGCCCTCGATGGTGGTGTAGAAGCCCTGGCCGGGGCTCTGCGTGGCCGGGTCGAACACGCGTTCGAAGGTGTAGCGCACGTCGTCGGCCACCATCTCCCGGCCGTTATGGAACAACACGCCCTCGCGCAGCTTGAAGGTGTACGTGAGGCCGTCGTCGCTCACCTCGTAGCTCTCGGCCAGGTGCGGCACGAGCTCGGTGGTGCCCGGCACGTAGTCCATCAGGCCGTCGAAGATGGTCTTGATGATGGACCAGTTCTGCCAGTCGTAGCCCACCTGCGGGTCGAGGGTGCTGATGTCGTCCTGGAACGACACCACCGCGCTGCCACCTTGCTCCTGCGCGAAGGCCAGCGAGCCCGTGAGTAGCGCGGCCAGCAGCAGCGCGCTCAGGCACCGCCAGGCCGTTATCCGCGGCGTTCGCGGGGCGTCCGAATCTCTTCCGTTCACTTGCTGCATCTTCCCATCCTTCCGCGCCTCGTGGGCGCTGTTCCCGAACCTCGCGCCGCGCCGCTGCCGGGGGCAGGGACGTCGGCCGAGGTGACGGCTAGGTGTACCGGATCCTGGGGTCCAGGACCGGGTAGAGCAGGTCGGCGAGCAGGTTGCCCAGCACGACGAAGAGAGCGGTTACCAGGACACCCCCCATGATGACGGGGATGTCCACCAGCTGGATGGCTTGCCAGATCATCTGACCGATGCCCGGCCAGCCGAAGACGGATTCCACGATGACGATGCCGCCCATGAACACGCCGATGTCCAGCCCCACCAGCGCCACCACCGGCAGGACGGCGTTCTTGAGCACGTGCTTGAACACCACCTTGGAGGGGAAGACGCCCTTGGCGCGGGCCGTGCGCACGTAGTCCTGGCGCAGGACGTCGATCATGGCGCTGCGGGTCACGCGGGCGTACCAGCCGCCGCCAGCCAGGCCCACGGCTATGGCGGGCAGCACGATGTGCATGGGCGTGCCGTAGCCGCCCAGCGGGAAGATGGGTATGAGGTAGGAGAAGAAGTAGATGAGCAGCAGGCCCACCACGAACTGCGGGGCCGAGACGCCGATGAACGCGAACGTCATCACCCCCTGATCCACCCAGGTGCCGCGCTTGATGGCAGCCAGCATGCCCAGGGGCAGCCCGATGAGCAGCTCGAAGAGGATGCCCACCAGCGCCAGCTGCAGGGTGGGCTTGAGGCGCGACTGGATGATGCGCGCCACGTCCGCCTTCTGCACGTAGGAGCGGCCGAAGTCGCCCTGCACGATGTTGCCCAGGTACGACGCGTACTGCTGCGGCAGCGGGCGGTTGAGGCCCAGCTGGTCCCGGATGCTCTCCACCGTGGCCACGGTGGCGCTGCGACCCGCGATCATGCGCGCGGGGTCAGCGGGCAGCAGGAACGCCAGGAGGAAGGTGATGATGCTGACACCCAGCAGCACGCCGGCGGCCTGCAGGATGCGTTGGGCGAGGTAACCGATCATCGGCGCTCCGCCAGGTCGAGCGCGTCCCTCAGGGCCTCACCGAAGAGGTTGAAGGAGAGGGAGGTGAGCACGATGGCCACGCCGGGGAAGGCCACCAGCCACGGCGCGTCGAGGAAGTACGACTGGCTCTCGTTGATGATGCCGCCCCAACTGGGAGCCGGCGGCTGCACGCCCACGCCCAGGAAGCTGAGCGACGCCTCCAGCAGCACCGTGGTGCTGATGCCCAGGGTGCCGAACACCATGAGGGTGCTGACCAGGTGGGGGAGGATGTGCCGGAAGAGCGTTCGGAAGGTGCCGACCCCCAGGGCGCCGGCGGCCTCCACGAACTCGCGCTGACCGATGCTGAGGACCTGCGCGTAGATGGCGCGCGCGATCCACACCCAGTTCACCAGGGCGATGACCAGCGCCACGATCCAGAGGCTGGGTCGCAGGATGGCGGCCAGGGCGATGGCGAGGATGAGCGCCGGGAAGGCGGTCATCACGTCGGTGAGGCGCATGAGGATGGTCTCGATGACGCCGCGGAAGTAGCCCGCGGCCACGCCGATGATGAGCCCCAGAAGTACCGCCGCGCCGTTGGCCAGCACGCCCACCAGCAGCGAGACGCGCGCGCCGTAGAGGATGCGGCTGGCGAGGTCGCGCCCCAGCGTGTCCGTGCCCAGCGGGTAGGTGGACGAGGGTGGCAGTGGATCACCGAAGTCGGTGAGGCCGTCGAAGTACTGGCGCGCAGGGTCGTGGGGCGCCAGCAGTGGTGCGGCCAGGGCCATGACCACCACCAGGACCACCCCGACGAGGCCAGCTACGCCAGCTCCGTTCCTGAGGAAGCGCTTGATCCAGGCTGGTGGGCTGCGGCGGTCGGCTGGGCCTTCCGCCCGGCTCTCGCTTGCGGGGGTGCTGCCACCGGCCGTCCCCTCGACCGGCGTTGCGTTCTGTGCCACCAACCACGTCCTCCTAAGACATCGCCCGCGGTTTATACACGGGCTCCGGACCGTCGGGTGCTGACACAGGGGAACAGAGTGTGCGTGTCTTACGGTCCGTTAAGGACCGAGCTCCGGAGCGGAGTTCGGTCGGGTTTACGACGCTGCCTCTTGGCGCGGCGTAAGAATCGGCTTA
>CAYXUE010000094.1:3869-7466 GCA_964467885.1 uncultured bacterium
GCGGCCACCACCAGATCTATGGGCCCGCCCGCCAGCCAGTCGGTGCCCTCGTTGAGCACCCGGAAGTCGGCACCCGCCTCTTTGGCGAGCACCAGCCCGGCAGCCACGTCCCAGGCGCGCAGGCCGAACTGCCAGAAGAGGTCCACGGTGCCCTCGGCCACGAAGCAGAAGTCGCGGCAGGCGGAGCCGCTGGCGCGCACACCAGCGGAGCGCTCGGCCAGGCCCACGAAGAAGTCCCGGTGACCGACGTTGCCGCGGGAGACCGGCGTGAAGTTGGTGGAGATCAGGGACTGCGACAGTGGTTGCGGAGTGATGCGTATCCGGTCGTCCTCACGCCAGGCGCCTGCACCCTTCACGGCCCAGTAGACGGCGTCCGTACCGGCGTCGTAGATGACGCCCAGCACGCTCTCGTCCTCCACCACCAGCCCGATGGAAACGCAGAAGCTGGGGTAGCCCTTCACGAAGTTGTGGGTGCCGTCCACCGGGTCGATGACCCACAGGGGCGCCCGTTCGGGGCCCGATTCGTCGACGTCCAGCAGCCCTTCCTCGCCGAGCAGGTCGAAGTTCGGGTACAGCTCACGTAGCTCCTGCACTATGCGGCGTTGCGCCTCGACGTCCACTTCCGTGACCACATCGCCGGGAACGCTCTTCACGTTCACCGCCAGCCTGTCGCCGCCGCCGCCGTGGTGCAGGTCGTGGCGCCCCTTGGCCCAGCGCCCTACCTCGCGAGCTAGCACTTCGACTTGATCCTTGATCTCCAGTAGGCGTTCGGTTGTGAGGGCGGGGCCGGTGGACGTTTCCATGCCTGATGCTACGTCAGGTTCGGGTGGGGCGGGAGTGGGCCAGGTTGCGGCGCGTTCAGGTGAGGGCGAGGTCGCTGCCGGTTCAGGCGTGGGCCGTGTTGCTGCTGGATCAGGCGCGAGCCGCGTTTCTATCGGTTCAGGCGCGAGCGAAGAAGACTCCCGTGGCGCGTTCCACCGCGAAGGGCAGGGGCAGCGACCGGACGGTGGCCTCCCACTCGGCGAGCGCGGACAGCGTTGCGGGCTCGGGATGCGAAGGAAGGTGGATCAGGGAGCGCAGGTAGGCGAGCAGCACCTCCAGATCCGTGACTTGCAGTTCATCGTCCTGCCTTCTGAGCTCGACGTTGCTGAACCGTTCCTCGAGCATCACCCTTCCCGACTCGCACGTGAAGGAGAGCGGCTCGACACCCATGAGCTGCAGCCCTTCCAAGGCAGCGAGCGGCCTGACCAGGTCGGTGGCCTGCCGCATGTGGCCGGCGCCGTTGGTGGCCGCCACCAGCAGCCCACCAGGCTTGAGCACGCGCCGCAGCTCCGCCACTCCCAGGCGCGGGTCGGGCAGGTGATAGAGCATGTGGTTGGCGAACGCGAGATCGAAGGTTGCATCCGGGTAGGGCAGGGCCCTGGCATCGGCCTCCTGCACGCTGGCATCGAGGCCGAGCTCCTGCGTCAGTTGGTGGAGCGCCTCCAGCATGCCCGGCGACCTGTCGGTAAGGGTCAGGCTCCAGCCCGGCGGTACCCGGCCTGCTACCACCTGCCACATGCGGCCGGTGCCGGCACCGACCTCCAGCACCTTGGCCGCGTCGGGTACCAGCGGCTCGGCTGCGCCAGGGTTCAGCAGCAGGTCGAAGATCCAGGAGTGCAGGTCGAACGACGCGTTGCCGAACCGCTCGTGCATGGCGATGCGCGCTTGCAGTCGGTCCGTGGTGCGGTAAGCATCCAGCGGACCTCCCAGGTCGGTACGGCGCGGATCAGTCAAGTGCCACCGCCAGCGCCTGCGCCACGGCCTCCACAGCAGCGTCGGGCAACCACGGGTGGATGGGCAGGGAGAGCACCCGCTCGCAAACGGCCTCAGCCACGGGCGCCTCGCCGAAGTCGTGACCAGCAGGCTGCTTGGTAAGCGGGGTCGGGTAGAAGCGGCTGAAGGCCACGCCGCGTTCGGTCAGGGCGCGCTCGGCCACTTCGCGGCGCTCCGCCGGCAGCTGGATGGTGAACTGATGGTAAACGTGCTCCGGCTCATCGGGCGGCAGCAGCAGGGCATCGGCTCCTTGCGGCAGCCCGGCCAGTGCCTGGCGGTAGGCGGCTGCGCGTTCCCTGCGCCGCTCGTTGAAGCTCTCGAGCTTCGGTAGCTTCACGTTCAGCACGGCGGCCTGCAGGGCATCCAGGCGCGAGTTGTGACCCAGCCCGTCGTGCAGGTACTTGTTGCTGGGGCTGGAGCCGTGGTTGCGCAGGCTGCGGATGCGAGCTGCCAAGCCGTCATCGTCGGTGGTGGCCAGCCCGGCGTCACCGTACGCTCCCAGGTTCTTGGTGGGGTAGAAGCTGAAGGCGCCAACGTGGCCCACGGTGCCCAGGTGCATACCGTCCGCCCGGGCGCCGAACGACTGCGCGCAGTCCTCCAGCAGGAGCAGGCCGTGCTCGTCAGCCAGGCGGCGAAGCTCGCCGATGGGCGCGGGCAAGCCGAAGACGTGCACCGGCAGCAGGGCCTTGGTCCGCGGGGTAATGGCGGCCTCGACCTGCTCGGGCAGCATGTTGAGCGTATGCGGATCGATGTCCACGAAGACCGGCGTGGCGCCCAGGCGCAGCACCGCCTCGCTGGTGGCGAAGAAGCTGAAGGCGGTGGTGATGACCTCGTCGTCCGGGCCGATGCCTAGCGCCTCTAGCCCTAGGATCAGAGCGTCCGTGCCTGAGTTGAGTCCTATGGCGTGCTTGACGCCCAGGTACTCGGCAGCTGCAGCCTCGAAGCGCTCGACCTCGGGACCGCCGATGAACACGCCGCTCTTCAGCACGGCCTCCACGGCCGGCTGCAGTTCGGGCCAGAGCTCCTGCACCTCGCTCTGCAGGTCGAGCATGGGGTAGATGACGTTATGGGCCACGGCCCCGAGTTTATAGCGGAAGCTGGGCGTCAGCGCGCCGGAAGGTGGGTGGCGCGGGCCGAGCACCGGTGTCGAGTTCTCCCGGCTGTCGTAGCCAGCCTTCGCCCTCACCAGGTAGCGGTCGGTAACCAGCGCTCTTGCATAAGCCGGTGGCCCTGTGTTCTACTCTGCCATCGCCGCCACGGCCGTACACCGGCCACGGCTGCGAGTCGCACCGCCTCCACACGGCAGCTGCGCGGTATCCCCGCGTTACCCCTGCAGTTCCGCACCGGCGGTCTTATCGAGAGCGGCCGAGGGACCTGGCCCCATGACGCCGCAGCAACCAGTCTTCATGTAGACGGGTGCTAAATCCAGCCGGAACCGTAGTCACGATGGCGAGGTTCCGGACAGATAGGGGCTTCGAGCCTCATCCACGCGCAGGACGCCCCAGGGCACGCCGTCACGAGACGATCTCAGGCGGACATCGTGCAAGGGCCAGCGCAAGAGGAGGAGCAGCATGCAGGCAACGTCCAGCCTTACTGCGTCCGCTTCAGGGCGCGCAATGAAGCAACACATCCAGCCTCGAATGCTTATCGCGGCCTGAGCCGCAGGTCGGCCTGACCCGGCGTAGCTGCCGTGTGCCCTCCGGGCATGACGGCTAAGGCGCCTCATACCGACCGGACATGTCCCGCACGTTCACGCGTGCCGGCGTCGCCGTGGCGTACCGC
>CAYXUE010000095.1:0-7281 GCA_964467885.1 uncultured bacterium
CGCTCTACCTCACCGTCACGCTGGGAGTGGGCCTGCGCATGCCGCAGGACGGCCTCGGGCCCCTGCTGATAACCGCTGCCGTCATCGGGCTCGTCAACGCGCTCGTGCGGCCCATCCTCGTCCTCGTCACGCTGCCCCTCACGGTCATAACCTTCGGTCTGTTCCTCCTGGTGGTGAACGCCATCGCCCTGCTGGTGGCGGCGGCCGTCACGCCCCTCCAGGTCACCGGCTTCGGCGGCGCCGTCCTGGGGGCGCTGGTGCTCAGCATCATCAACATGGTGCTCACCAGACTCTTCAAACCCAAGGGGCGCTGAGCGTCAGCGCTTGCGCGGTTGCGGTAGATACTTCTCCCAGATGGGGTCGATGTCCGGCATCACGCCGTAGGCGCTGGAGAACATGAAGCGCGGGGCGTAGGGGCGCCGCAGCAGTTTCATGCGCGCCTCCTCGGGTGTACGGTCGCGCTTCTTGGCGTTGCACGCCTTGCAGCAGGCCACCACGTTCTCCCAGGAGGTGGGGCCGCCCCGGCTGCGGGGCATGACGTGATCCAACGTCAGGTCGGAGACGTGCCGGCCGCAGTATTGGCAGTGGTGGTCATCGCGCTTGAAGACGTTCTTCCGGTTGAAGGCCACGCGCTGGCGGATGGGGCCGCGCACGAAGCGTTTCAGGCGGATGACGCTGGGCACGGGGAAGACGGAGCGCGGCGAGCGCAGCACCCGCTCCGTGTCCTCCACGCGCTCGGCCACCTCGTGCATGAGGAGGCCCACGGCGCGCTTCACGGAGCAGACGTGGAGTGGCTCGTAGCTGGCGTTGAGGATGAGCACGCGCGAGCCCGTGAGCACGTCGGGAGGCCGCACCTGACCGACCGCGTGGTGGGTGGCGGCTTCTACTGTGCTCTTCGCGTTGGCGGCTGTGTTAGCGGCGGGCGTCTCCTCCGGTTGCTGGGCTATCCGCGGAGAGTATAGCAGCGGAACGTGAGGGGTTCGTCAGCGCTGCTCGAGCGCCAGCGCCACCAGGCGCCGGATGAGCTGCGGATAGGAGACTCCGCTGGCCTGCCACAGCAGCGGGTACATGGAGTGACGCGTGAAGCCGGGGATGGTATTTATCTCGTTCAGCAGCACCTGGCCCGTCTCCGGCTGGTAGAAGAAGTCCACCCGCGCCATGCCGGCGGCGTCAACCGCCGCGAAGGCGCGCTTGGCTATGGCCCGCAGGCGCTCCACCACCTGGGGCGGCACGTCGGCCGGCACGAGAAGTTGCGCCTCGCCGTCGGTGTACTTGGTGGCGTAATCGTAGAACTCGCTGCCGTAGCGGATCTCGCCCACCACGCTGAGCTCCGGTTCGTCGTTGCCCAGCACGCCGATCTCCAGCTCGCGGGCGCCCACCACGCCCTCCTCGACCACCACGCGCCGGTCGTGCTCGAACGCCTCGTCCAGGGCCGGGGCCAGCTGGGCCGGCTCGTCCACGCGGCTTATGCCGATGCTGGAGCCCAGGTTGGCGGGCTTCACGAAGAGGGGCAGCTGCAGCCCTTCCACCTCTTCGGTCACTTCGGCGGGCGCCTTCCGCCAGCGGTGACGGGTGACCGGCACGTACCGTACCTGCGGCAGGTCGTGGGCGGCGAACACCGCCTTCATGCCCAACTTGTCCATGGCCACCGAGCTGCCGAACACGCCCGCCCCCACGTAGGGGAGGCCCAGCATGTCCAGCATGCCCTGCACGCGGCCGTCCTCTCCGAACGGTCCGTGCAGCAGGGGGAACACCACGTCGGCCTCGCTGACGGCCCGCGCCAGCGTCAACGCGCCGCGGTGAGCAGCCGGGAGGTCCGCGGGCCCATCCGCCTCCCCGCTCTCCGCTAGTTCACCGAGCTGGCCCACCGGGCTCTCCGTGGAATCCGCGGGTGGTAAACCCAGCAGCGCGCGCGACTCGCCGCTGGAGAGCAGCGCGCCGTCACGGCCGATTACCAGGGGCACCACGTTCAGGTCCCTGGCCGCCTCCAGCACGGAGCGGGCCGATGCCAGCGAGACCTCGTGCTCGCCCGACATGCCGCCGCAGAGCAACAGGACCCGCGTGCTCATGGCCGCGTCACCGGTTGGTCCACACGGGATCGCGCTTCTCAAGGAACGCCCTCACGCCCTCGGCCAGCTCGTCACCGGTGCGGGAGAGGGCGTTCACCTCCGAGGCCCAGCGCATGCCTTCCTCCAGGGAGAGCGAGCCCACTCCGGCCAGCAGCTCCTTGGTGAGCTTCAACGACGAGGGCGCGTTCGCTGCCATGGCCTGCGCCAGCTCCAGCGCCCGTGTCAGCACCGACTCCTTGGAAGCCGTCTCGTTGACCAGCCCCAAACGTGCGGCTTCGCGCGCGGCTATGAGGCGGGCGCTCAGCAGCAGGTCGCGGGCGTGCTTCTCGCCCACCTGCCGTACCAACAGGACCGACACCAGGGCCGGCACGAAGCCTATGCGCGCTTCCGTGTAGCCGATCTTGGCACCCTCGGCCATCACCGCCACGTCGCAGGCGGTCACCAGCCCCGCCCCGCCGGCCACCGCGTGCCCGTTCACCGCCGCTATCAGCGGTTTGGGGAAGCGCACCATCTGGATGAAGAGGTCGGCCAGTGCGCGCGAATCGGCCCTATGCAGATCGCTGGGGTAGGTGACGCTCTCCTCCAGTTCCGCTAGGTCCAGGCCGGCGCAGAACGCGTCGCCCTTACCGGTGACGATGACCGCGCGCACGGAGTCGTCGGTGGCCGCCTGGGTTAGGGCCGTTGCCAGGGCGCGCCTAAGCGTGCGGGTGAGCGCGTTGCGCACCTCGGGCCGCGCCAAGCTTAGAACGAGGATCGCGCCTTCCCGGCGCGTTTCCAACTCTGCCATGCGGCATCATAACGGCCAGGCGGGCGGCCCCTGCGGCCGCGCTGCGAAGTTCCTGACCAGTGAAGCCGCCGCGCGTCACGTACATTCATAGGGAGGCGCCCCAGCGGCGCCGTGGAGGAGTTGCGTGAAGAACACCGAACCCAACGCGGGAGGCAGCGCCCGCCGTGCGCGGCGCTGGCCGCTGCTCGCCACCGTACTGATCCTCGGCGCCCTGCTGGGCGCATGCGTGCCGAGCGCCAACGTGCTTTCGGTGCCCACCTTCACACTCGACGCCGCCAAGTCCGGCTTCGTGCGGATAGACCCGCCGGGCATCGGTGACGGTACGGCGCTGTTCCGCCTCAGCCTGGAGGTGCGCAACCCCAACGCCGTGGGCTTCAAGCTCTCCGGCCTGGACGGCGCGCTGTTCATCCGCGACACGCGGGCGGCCACCGCTACCTTCCGGGGCGGCATCGACGTGCCGGCCCGCGGCAGCTCCACGCTGATCCTCGACGTGCGGGTGCCCCTGGGCGCGGCTCCCGCCCTCCTCGACACCATCGCCAGCTACATCGGCGGCGCCGCCACGCCCTACCGGCTCGACTCCGCCGTGACCATCGACGTGTTCGGCGCGCCGCAGCGCTTCCCGGAGTTCACGCTGGTGAGTGGCCAGCTAGCGGCGCCGGCCGGCCTCCAGGTGCCGCAGATCGAGGTGGTGGGGGGCGGCATGCGCTTCGAGTCCGTCAGCAGCGTGGCTCTGAACCTGAGCCTCAGGCTCACCAACCCCGGCCTGATCGGGTTCCGAGTGGCGGCGCCCGAGCTGCGCCTGGCGGTGGCGGGCGCACAGGCGGCCACCGCTTCGCTAGGACCGGTGGAACTGCCGGCCGGCGGGGTGACGGACGTGGCCGTCACTTTCCGCTTCGACCCGCTGGCGCTCGGCACGGCCATCGCCGCGCAGGTGCAGGCCGCGTCCTCCGGCAGCGCCGGACTGGCCTTCTCGCTCAGCGGCGGCTGGAGCCTGGAGGCCCCGGGCGTGGCCACCCTGGCGCTGCAGCCAACGGAACTGCTGGACGCCGTCCTGCGCTAGCCTCCGGCCGGTCGGGTCTGCCCTCAGGCGGGATCCTTGCGGCTACGAACGCGGCTCGGGGGGTCCAGCGGCTTACCCGGCAGCCACCAGTTCCAGCGCCCCGCCAGGATCATCACGGACGGCACCAGCGCCAGCCTCACGAGCGTGGCGTCCAGCAGCACGGCCACGCTGAGACCCAAGCCAAGGGTGCGGATGAGCTCCACGTGGCTGAACATCAGCACCACGAAGATGGTGATCATGATGGCGGCCGCGCTGGTGATGACCCCGCCGGTGGTGGAGAGCGCGGTGGCCACGGCCTCCTTGTCCGAAAGGCCGCGCTCGTGGCCCTCGTGGATGCGCGCCACCATGAAGACCTCGTAGTCCATGCTCAGGCCGAACACGATGGCGAAGATGAAGAGCGGCGCCGACGTGTCGATGTAGCCCAGGGCGGGCGCCAGCCCCAAGAGGTTCGAGAACAGGCCGTCCTGCATGACCAGCGTTAGCACCCCGAACGCGGCGCCCACCGTGAGCACGTTCAGGATCACCGCCTTGATAGGGATGAGGAGTGAGCGGAAGGCCAGCCCCAGGAGCACCGCGGTTGCCAGCGCCACCAGCGACAGCGCCAGGGGGAAGTAGTCGTAGAGCGCGGCCGTCCACTCCGTGCCCTCCACGTAGGTGCCGCCTATGCGCGCGTTGAGGCCCACCTCGGCCACCCCCGCCGTTATCTGCTCGTGCAGGGCCGCGCCCATGGCCGGGGTCACGGCACCGTCCGGGTAGAGCCTCAGCAGCACGTAGCGGCCGTCGTCGCTCACGGTGGCGCGCACCAGCGGCGCCACCTCGCTGCTGAGGGCCAGCTCCTCCGAGGCGTAGTACTGGTAGAGGAAGAGTCGTGGCACGGCGTCCACCGCGAACGGCGAGAGCACGTTCGCCACCCCCTCCAGGTCGGTCAGCTCCTGCGTCAGCAAGCTGATCTGCCGCGTGCGGCTCGGGTGGAAGAAGGTCCGGTCCCCGAAGTCCACCAGCACGTCGAAGGGGTTGAGCACGCCCTCCAGCCCTAAGCTCTCCAGGGCGGTGAGCGTGCGCCGGGCCTCGGTGGCCTCGGACAGGCCGCGGGCGCCGGGGTCGGCCACCTGCATGCGCAACGCCGGCAGGGCCAGCAGCAGGAGCAGCCCAGTGCCCGTGATGGCCCAGAACCACGGCCGTTGCATGATCTCGTTGGCGCGGGCGCGCCAGAAGGCGCGGCTGCGCAGTCCCGGCTCGCGCCGCGTGACCTTCAGCCAGTTGATCCTGTGCCCCAGTAGTGCCAGCGTGGCCGGTACCGCCGTGATGGCCACCAGCACACTGACCAGCAGCACCACCATGGCGCCCAGGCCGATGGAGCGGATGAAGTCAACCGGCGGTACCAGCAGGGCGCCCAGCGCCACCATCACGGTGAGGCCGCTGAACGCCACCGCCTTGCCGGCCGTCACGGCGGTCTGGCGCGCGGCCTGGCGCGGGTCGAAGTTGGCGCGCAGCTCCTCGCGGTAGCGGTTGACGATGAGTAGGGCGTAGTCGATGCCGGTGGCTAACCCCAGCATGGTGACTATGGTCTCCGTGAACACGGCGAACTCGAAGTACTGCCCCAGGAAGAAGAGCAGCGCCGAGGAGACCGAGATGGTGGTGAGCGCGCTGACCAGCGGCAGGGCGGAAGCGAGCAGCGCCCCGAAGGCGATCAGCAGTATGACCAGCGAGATGGGCAGCCCGAACAGCTCCGCCCGCCTGGCATCGCGCTCGCTGACGCGTTCCAGCTCGAGCACGGTGGCTGGCCCGCCGGAGAGGTCGAAGCGCAGGTCGGGGAACCTCGCCAGCACGGCGCGCACGTCGCGGGTTACGGCCTTGCCCGTAGCCAGGCCATCCGTCTCCAGCCCGATCTGCAGTATCGAGAAGTTCTCCTCTGCGTTGAGCAGGTTCAGGCCCGCCGCCGACCTGTAGTCGCGCACGTAGGTGACCTCGTCCAGCTCCCTTAGCGCCGCCGAAAGCTGGTCCAGCGCCTCCTCGTAGCGAGGCTCGCCCGCCTGCAGCCTGTGGCCGTAGGCGATGAGCACGAGGATGTCCTCCTCCGACTGCGTGAACTGCGTGGCCAGCACCCGCTTGACGGCGGTGGCATCCCCGGCCGCGGGCGCCTCGGGGTGGCCGGTGAGGATCTCCCCGACCCGCAGGCCGAACGGCACGGAGGCCGTGGCCAGTAGGAACCAGCCCGCCAGAACCCAGCGGGGGTAACGGGAGACCAGTGTGCCTATCGCTTCGAACATGGCTCAGCTGGCGAGGAACTCGTCGATGCGCTGCCTGGCGACCGGGGAGGCGGTTTCGGTCTGGCCGGCGACCTTGCCGTCCCGGAGGAACACCACGCGGTCCGCGGTCAGGGCAGCCGCCGGGTCGTGGGTCACCATGACCACGGTCCAACCGAGGTCCGTGACGCCGCGCCGCAGCAGTGCCAGCACCTCGTTGCCGGTCTTCGAGTCCAGGTTGCCGGTGGGTTCGTCCGCCAGCACCACCACGGGGTGGTTGACCAGCGCCCGGGCCAGGGCCACGCGCTGCCGCTGCCCGCCGCTCAACTGGCGCGGCCGGTGACCAAGCCGCTCCTCGATGCCCAGCTCGCGCGCCAGTGCGGGCAGCTCGGTCTCGGCATCCGCGAGGCGGCCCGATACCTCCGCGGGCAGCAGGATGTTCTCCCGGGCGCTGAGGTTCGGTATCAGCTCGAAGTTCTGGAAGATGAAGCCCAGCTCGTCGCGCCGCAGGGCCGTGATCTCGTCGTCGCTCAGCCCGTGGGTGTCGCGGCCGCCCACCCGCACGCTGCCGGCGTCGGGGCTGTCCAGCAGCCCGATGAGGTGGAGGAGCGTGCTCTTGCCGCTGCCGCTGGGGCCCATGACCGCCACGAACTCACCGCTCTTCACTTGCAGGTCCACGCCGCTCAGGGCGCGGATGGTGAGTTCACCCAGTTCGTAGGTCTTCTCGAGACCCACGGCCTCGATGGCTAACGGCGGCTTCTCAGACATGTTCACTCCAGGCCGCCAACGCTCTAGCCGGCGAGACACGCGCGGCGCGGCGGGCGGGGAAGATAGCGGCCAGCAGCCCTACCAGAGGCGAGGCGGCCAGGGCGATCAGCAACAGGCTCCAGGGCACGCTGGGCTCGAGCCGGAAGCCCGTGAGGGCCGCGGCGCCGGCCGTGACGATGCGCGAAAGCAGCAGGCCGAAGCCTATGCCTATCAGCGCGCCGAGCGTGGTGACGATCATGCCCTCGGCCGTTATGAGCGTCCTGACGCCGCGGCGGCTCAGGCCCAGGGTGCGCAGGACGGCGATCTCGTGCCCACGGTTCACGAGGTTCATGCCCAGCGTGTTGGCCACCG
>CAYXUE010000096.1:0-5641 GCA_964467885.1 uncultured bacterium
AGCAGGGCGGGCGACTGCCGGTTGGCCTTGTGGTCGTCCTCCAGCAGCTGGATCTGCGCCCTTAGTTTCTGGACCTCGGGCCATTCGAAGTAGAGGTTGAACGGCTTGAGTGCTTCCTGCAGCCGCTCCAACTCCCGCCCCTGCGCCTCCAGCCCGCCCTCCGCGGTGGTGGCCGTGACCCCCTCGTCGCCCTCCACCTTGCGCAGGCGCTCGATCATCTCCGCCACCACTTCCTTGGCCTTGGTGACGGGCATGGTGAGCTGCAGCTGGCGATAGACCTGCGACTTGAGGATCTTCTCTATGTCGTCGATGCCGGCGGTGTCCGGCGTGCGGCCGATCTGGTTGAGGCCTTCCTTGATCGAGCGTGAGACCACCCGCGGCGACAGCACCGCCTCCAGCTCCTCGATGGTGGCTTGGTATACGGGGTTGGTCATCACCTTCATGCGATCAGACTGCGCCCTTGGGGGCGTCGAGCGAAGCCGTCGGCATCAAGATCAGAACTCCTCGTCCCAGTCGATGGTGGTGTTGCCCGTCGGGCGCCTCTCGGCGGTGGTCGTGGTGGTGGTCACGGTGCGCTGTCTGCCGGAGCCCAGCAAGCCGAACTGCACGCAGATACCGTACAGGCCGACGATGGCCAGCACGAGTGCCAGGAGCACCAGCGCCGCCCACACCACCTGCGCCACCGTACTGGAGAAGGACGACCAACTGGTGAGCGAGGCGAGCCACGGCACGTCCGCGAAGCGGTTCACCAGCCCGGCCAGGGCGACCAGGCCCTCGTAGAAGACGGGCAAGAGCAGGAAGAAGAGCGACCAGCCCACCAGGCGCCAGTTGCGGTTGCTACCGCCGAAGGCGAGGTTGAGCAGCACCAGCGGCACGATGGCCAGCAGGGCGAGGATGATGAACACCAAGGGCCGGGTGAGGGTGGACCAGAACGAGTCGACGGTGAGTTCCAGCTCTTGACCGGCCGGTGCCGCACCGCCCAGGAGGGCGCTGCGCACCGCGGCGGTCTGAGCCGCCAGGAGGGTCACGTCGTGGCTGGTGAGGTTGGTGCGCTCGCCCAGCGAGGCCAGTAGCTCTTCGGTGCGACGAGCCACTTCCGGGTCGGCCGTCAGCATGATGGACGCCAGGGCGCCATGGTAGGTGGTGCGGATGTTCTCGATCTCGGCCCGCGCGCCAGCCACGTCGCCGCTCCTCTGCCCGGCTACCACGCGGGCGGCCGCTGCCTCGATGCCGGTGACGGTGTCCGCCAGGGAGAGGAAACCACTGGCCATCAGCTGCTCGGCCTCCGACTGGGCCACCGCGGGAGGCACGCCGGCCAGCGTGAGTTCACGGCTCAGAACGGCCAGGTCGGCGGCTTCGCGCTCCGCGGCCAGCTCGTCCAACCGCGCCTGCAGAGCGTTCTCGAAGTCCGGACCCGACAGGAGGGGCAGGAGGTCATCATCCGGGCCCGCCTGCTGGGCCGGCTCGGCCTGCGCGGTGGTGGCGCCTGGCGTTCCCGCCGGCGCCTCTTCGGGCGTCTGGCTGGTGGTGGGCTCATCGCCCGGAACCTGTCCGGTGGTGGCGCCCGGCTCCGTGACGGGCGCGGCTGGTTGGCCGTCCGCCGGGGGAGTGCCGGCCTCGCCTTCGGGTGCAGGCGTTGTTCCAGCCGCTTGGGGAGTGCCAGGTGCCTGAGCCCTGGCAGCCTCTCCGAGGCTGGCGAGTTGCGACTCGGAGGCCTGCAGCGCCTCGCCGGCGGCGTCGACGTCGCCCTCCACTAGCGCGTTTGCGGCGTTGACGAGGGCGCGGTTCAGTTCAGCCCCCACGCGCGGCGAGTCCTGGATGAGGAGCGACTGGCCGTAGCCGGTGGCCAGCTGTTCGTAGGCCGCAGCCCGATCGGTGAGCGCCAGCTCCTCGGCAGCCTCGACCCGGGCGGCGATGGAGTCGGCGGCGCCCGCCTCGAAGGCGAAGCGCATGCTGGCAGCGTCGTCGGCTTCCTGGAGGGCCTGGACGGTCTCCGGACCGAAAGCGAGCTCCTGGGCCAGGTGGGTGAGGCGGCTGCGGGCCAGTTCCAGATCGCCGGCGGCGGCTGTGGCGTAGGCGGAGTCCATGACCAGCCGCGCGAAGCCACCAGCCAGCACGGCCGTCTGCACGGCCATGTCCGTGCGGCTCTGGTTCTCGATGGCTATGCGGGTGCGGTCGAAGGTCCGCTCCATGGCCGACACCAACGTGGGACTGGTGGCGTTGGTGGAGAGGGTCAGCAGCGCGTTCAGCGCGCGCTCGAGCTCATCGCGGGCCTGCACCCCGTCGTCGGGCACGCTCTCTACCGCGATCTCCAGGTTCTCGATCGCGAGGTCGTAGCGCTGGAGAAGGTTGTCCCCTTGCGCGTTGGCGCTCCCGAGGATCAGGGTGGCCAGGGTGGTGGCGATGATGAGTAGACGCCGGTTCATGCTGCCTCCTCCAGTGCGGCGCGCGCCGACAGGACGGCACCGATGTTCACGTTCGGTTCGCTGAGGACGACGACGGCGCCGTCCCCCACGGGGAATACGAAGAGCACGCCCTCGGCGCGCTCCACAGAGAACAGCTTCAGCCTGCCCGCACGGGTGAGCAGGTGCTGGGTGGAACGGACCAGGTTGGGCAGAGACTCGGTGGGTGCGCCGAAGCCGCGCTCCAGCAACACCTCGCCGCCGCGCACCACCACTACCTGCTTCACCGGTTCGAGCTCCCCGAACAGTCGTAAGGCGGACATCATAACCGCCTCGTCCAGCACGACGGGGGCGTCCAGTTGCGCCGGTGCGGAGGTGGGTGCCACCTTCCTGCTAGGCGCCTGGGCGGCTTTGGCGTCGGTGGTGATGGGTAGGGCATCGCGTCGCGGCGCGGTCCGGGGACCGGCCACCTCGGTGCCACCCGGCCTGCGGCTGGCGCTAGGGACTCCCTGGCGGCTGGGCGCCGCTTCACTCGGCCCCGCTTCACTGGGCCCCGCTGGCTCTTCCGCCCGGGCCGGCACCGCTTCCGGGGCGGCCTCCACCGGCTTGTCGACCAGCGTCGTGTGGCTGGGCCTAAGCCTGTACAGGTCGTCCGCGATCTGCTTCAGGCTTCGCGTCAGACCGGGGCTCGGCAGGGTGCTGCTGAGCTCGCGGCGGATGGTGCCGGCCAACAGTCGGCGCATGGCGCGCACCGTCACCGTCTCGGCGTCGGTGCCGCCCGCCCGAAGTGCGTCGTCCAGCACGCGCGTTGCCGCGCGTTGAGACACGAGGGCTGAGAGCGCCGTGTGCGTCATCTCGTAAACCTCGTTGGGCATCGCCTTCCCTCCCCCGGGCGCCCGCCTGGCGGGCTCACGGCTGGGTGGACGATAGCCGGGCTTCCCGGAGCCGCCAGCGGAGGCGCGGCCGAGCTGGGAAAACCATGCTTCGTCCCGGTCTGGAGCATAAGTTCCGCGGGGCTTGCGACGTTGTGAGATATTCCGTTGGGAAGCCGCCTCAGAGGCGTCGTTCGGTGGGCCGGAAGCGCCGGTGGCTCAGGCCTGATCGGAGTCGTGCCACGGCCGCGCGAGGGCGGTGCGGAACTCGTGCGCGATGGTCAGAGCGGCGGGGTAGCGCATGCGCGAGGGGCCGACCACCGCGAAGGTTCCCACGGCGTTGCCGAAAGGGAAGGTGGTCAGGACGCGGGCCAGGGTGTCGTCCAGGTCCAGCAGCAGCCCCGCCTCGGTCCGCGCCGCCTCGTCGGCCACGCTCGCGGTGGGCACGCCGCCCTCGACCTGCGAGACGACCAGGCGCACGAAGGTCAGATCGGAGCCTTCCGGCTCTGAGAGCAGGCGCGAGAGGCCGTCCGAGTAGGTCCTCGGCGGTTGCAGGGCGTCCCAGGCGTCGGCCAGGGCCCGCAGCGTGCGCGCCAGTTCGTGGTCGGCGCGGGCGGCTATGGCCGCCAGGGCCCGCGGCACCTCGCCCACCGGCAGGGTCAGCTGCCGGAGGTTGCGCTCCGCGTCGTCGATGACCACGTCGTCGGGTACGGGGTCGAGGTCCACACCCAGTTGGCGAACCACGCCGTTCTCCAGCACCACCACGGCCAGGAGCCGGCGGCTGGAGAGCATGGCCAGGTGGATCTCGAGGATATGCAGCGCGTCGTCGGGCGGCAGCTGCACGGTGACGGCGTAACCCGACAGCTCGGAGGCCAGGCGCGAGGCCAGGGCGTAGAACTGATCGCCTGCTGCGCCGGCCAGTTGGAGGCCCAGGCGCCGACGTGCGCTGGCGGAGAGCGGTTTGGGGGGTAGGAAGCGCGAGGCGTAGGTACGGAAGCCCAGCGCCGTGGGTATGCGGCCGGCGGAGGTGTGGGGCTGCTGGAGCAGTCCCTCGCTCTCCAGGGAGCCGAAGTCGTTGCGCACCGTGGCGCTACTGACGTCCAGCCTCTCGGCCACCTGGCCGGAGGGCACAGGGTGGGCCGTCTCTATGTAGGCCTCGGCAACAAGCTGCAAAACGCGGGCCCGCCGCTCGTTCATACACTCGATGCTAGCACCTCGCGGCCGCCCGAGCCGTAGCCGGCTCCGCCCGCGAGTAGCTAGGGTCAGCCGGCAGCCAGCTCCCTCACGCGGGCCGCGTGCTGCGGCTCGACCGGCATGACGCTCAGGCGGTTGCCGCGCTTCAGCAGCAGCATGCCCTCCAGCGCCGGATCGTCCTTCATCTCCTGCAGGCTCACCAAGCGCGGCAGGCGCTCCACCGGCTCGATGTCCACCAGGTACCAGCGCGGCTCCGCTTCGGTGGCCTTGGGGTCGTAGTAGTCGCTGCTCTCGTCGAACTGTGTGGGGTCCGGGTACGGCTCGCTGGCAACCCGCGCCACTCCCACCACGCCGGGGACCTTGGTGCTCGAGTGGTAGAAGAGGACCTCGTCGCCCACGCGCATGTCGTCGCGCATGTAGTTGCGTGCCTGGTAGTTCCGGACGCCGTCCCACATGGTGCGGCCTTCCTTCTCGAGCTGTTCGAAGGGGTAGGTGTCGGGTTCGCTCTTCATGAGCCAGCTGCGTGCCATGAGGCGAGTGTAACAACGGGTGTCAGCGGTCCTGAAGGTGGGTCAGGGGCCGTGTAGGACTTAGGGGAGGCGCGTGCCTACCGCTTCAGGGGGTGGAGAGAGGATCCTCCGGCGGGAAGACGATGGTGATGCCGGTGTCCTCTGGCACGCGCAGCGTCACGCTCTCGCTGACGCGGCCCTGGAAACTGGCGTGCACTACCCAGGTGCCTGGGGCGTCGAAGCGCACCCGTCGCGGCACGGAGGCGATGATGGTGCCGGAACGGAAGTCCGAAGCGCTGGGGCGCTGTTCCACCACCAGGCTCACCGGCGGCAGGTTGGACGGTTCGACCCTCACGTCCACGAAGTGACTGAAGGCGCCGTTGCCTTGCACAGCCGAGGTGGCTTCCCCGTTGGTCACCAGGGCCAGGTAGCCGGCCGCGCTGGCCACCAGCACGAGCGTCAGGACCAGGATCGGCAGGCGCCAGTTGCGCTGCTTCGTGCCGGGTACCGCGCTGACGTTCAGATCCAACGGCGGCACGCGTACGGGCTCCTCGGGGTTGCCGGCGCGGTAGGTGGCGCCGGGGGGCAGGTCCTTCACGAAGCCGGCGCCGCTGTCGCGCAGCGAGGGGTCCGTCTCGAGGGTCGGCCCCGGGTCGCTATGCAG
>CAYXUE010000096.1:5741-7190 GCA_964467885.1 uncultured bacterium
GGTCGGCCCGTGATGCCCCCCTCCGTGGGGAGGACGAGGTTGCCGAATCCGGCCGGGGGCACGGTCACCGCGCCGCCGACCAGGCGCCGCACGACGGAGTAGAGCTGGCCGGCATCACCCGCGCGCGAGGCGCTGCCCAGCGCACCCTTCAGCGCGGACACCACCTCCTGGCTGAGGTCGCTCGCACCGAAACTGAGGAGCGCTTCGGCGGCGGCCACCAGGTCTCGCGTCAGTGCGGCCCTGATGTTCTCGCGCGTGGGTTGCTGCAGCGCGGCCGGGTTCCACGGCACGCCGTAGCCTTCCACGTAGATCCGCCCGTGCGAGACGAGCAGGCGTTCAGGGGTGACGTCGCCGTGCACCAGGCCCACACGGGCAGCGTCGCGCAGAGCCTTGAGGGTCTGCAGCACCACGCCGTCCGTCAGGGGCTGCCCTTTGTCGACCAGAGGGGTGGCGTTAGGGGGGTAGGCGGCCACCAGAACACCCTTGCTGCCGTCGAAGCCGGCGGCCAGCACCGGGGGCACGCCCTCGCTGTCCAGCTGACCAACCTTCAGGCGCGGCGCGCCCGGGAAGTCATAGATGAGCACCGGCAGGCCGGTCACGGCGTCCACGCCACGACTGGTAGTGATCTGCCCGGAGCGGACGGCCCGCTCTACACGCTGGTAACGAGCGGGCTCGCTCACAGCGCCACCAGCCCGTAACCGTAGCTGCTCTGCACGCCAGGAAGTATAGCTATACGCCGCGTGGCGTCACAAGACGATGCGCCACTGCCGCCGCGCACCGCGCCCCCGGCCGGCCACCCGCTACCAGCCCCCGCCGGGCTCCCGCTCGGTCACTTCGGGGCGAGGTTCGCGCCCCCGCTGCTGGTAGGCTGCCTTCCAGAATGGAAGTCAACCGCGAACGCATAATGAACGCGCTGCGCACCGTGCAGGAGCCGGAGCTCGGCCAGGACCTGGCCACGCTCGGCATGGTCGAAGACGTCAGGGTGGACGGCCAGACCGTGACCCTCAAGATCAACCTCACCACCCCCGAATCGCCGCTCAAGGACGACATAGAACGGGAAATCCGCCAGGCCGTGATCCGCGAGGCGGGTCAGGTGGACCTGCAGGTGGAGTTCGGCTCGAAGGTGCGGGGGCCGCAGAAGGAGCCCATGCCCGGCGTGCGCACCGTCATAGCCGTGGGCTCCGGCAAGGGCGGGGTAGGCAAGTCCACCGTGGCAGCCAACCTGGCCGCCTCGCTGGCGCTGGAAGGCGCCAAGGTGGGCATGCTGGATGCCGACATCTACGGCCCCTCCCAGAGCAAGATGTTCGGCGTCGAGGGCAAGCGCCTGATGGCCGACGACGAGAAGCGCATCCTGCCGCTGCGCAACCACGGCGTGAAGGTCATCAGCATCGCCAACCTGGTGGAGGACGGCCAGGCGCTCACGTGGCGCGGGCCCATCCTGCACGGCAC
>CAYXUE010000097.1:0-7014 GCA_964467885.1 uncultured bacterium
GGAAACGGCCGACATAGCCCTCATGGCCGACGACCTCTCGCGCCTGCCCTACGCCATAGCCCTGTCGCGCGCCAGCCGCCGCATGATCGTGCAGAACCTCATCATCAGCCTGGCCGTCATCGCCCTGCTGGTGCCCAGTTCGCTGCTGGGCCTCGCCAGCATCGGCGTGGCGGTGGTGCTGCACGAGTCGAGCACCATCGTGGTGGTCCTCAACGCGCTGCGACTCCTGTCGTACCGGGACCCCAAGAGCCTGCGCCGCGACGTGGCGCCGGCCGCCTGACCCGCCCGGGCTGAAGACCGGCCCGACCGGTGGTCCCCGAGTGACCCCGCGTTAGGATGCGGCGATGTACGTTCCACCCCTCAACCGGGAGGAGCGGCCCGAGATCATGCACCGGCTGATCCGCGAGCAGCCGCTCGGCCTCCTCGTAACGGCCGGCGCCCAGGGCCTGCTGGCCAACCCCATCCCGTTCGTGCTGCACACAGCTCCGGACGCTCCCCCGCTCCTCGAGTGCCACCTGGCGGCGGCCAACCCGCAGTGGCGGGATCTGGACGGCTCGGAGGTGCTGGTCGTGTTCCAGGGACCCCAGGCTTACGTAACACCCGCCTGGTACCCAGCCAAGCGCGAGCACGGCAAGGTGGTGCCCACCTGGAACTACGTGATGGTGCAAGCGAGGGGCAGGGCCTCGCTGGTCGACGACCCGGACTGGCTCATGCGGCACCTGAACGAGCTCACCGACCACAACGAGACCGGCCAGGCCGAGCCGTGGCAAGTAGCGGACGCCCCAGCCGACTACGTGCGTGCGCAGCGGAGGGGCATCAAGGGCGTCCGCATAGAGGTAAGCGCCATGAGCGGCAAGTGGAAGCTGAGTCAGAACCGGAGCCGCGCCGACCGCCAAGGCGTGGTGAGTGGTCTCAGCACCAAAGGCGAGGAGGCGGCCCAGGTGGCGACCATCATGGCCGAGCAACTCGCCGAGTTGGACGGTTCCTCGTAGCGTTGGCGCCACGGCGAGCGCTCCAACCGTCAAATATCAACTCCGGACCGCACTCGAGCTCATAGCGTGCCCCGCTATACTTGGGCTGACCCGATGCAGCAACCGCCGACCGCCCCGACCCCGCCGAGAGGTCCGTCATGATGCTCGACGCGCGCACCGCCCTGGTTATGGGCGCGGGCTTCATGGCCATCACCTCCATCAGCCTGGCCCTGCTGACAAGGACCCTGCCGGAGGACATCCGCAGGAGCGCCCTCTACGGCGTGGCCGCCACCGGCGCGCTTACGCTCTCGTGGCTCCTCTTCGCCCTCGAGGGCTTAGCGCCCGAGGCGCTCACCATGGTGGGGGCCAACGCGATGTACGCGTTGGCGTTGACGCTCGTCTACCAGAGCGTCCGCCTGTTCGATGGCGCGCAGCCGGACCGGCGCATCTACCTGACGGCGTTACTGCCCGCCGTTCTCGTCACCGTGGCGCTGCGCTACGTGGTCGACGCCTACTCCGCCCGCGTGGTGGTCATGTCGCTCTTGCTCTCGCTACTCCTGGCGCTCACCGCGCGCCAGCTTTTCCGTCAAGCGCCGCGGAGGATCCGTAACCCCGCCCGGCGGACGGCCGCCTACTGGTTGGCCATAACGTCCGGGCTCATGCTGACGCGCGCCGGCGCTACCGTTATCCAGGGCGGCGCCCCTCCCCTCTTCGGCGTGGGTCCAACCGCCAACCTGCTCGTGGCGCTCAGCGTAATCGTGTCCCTCGGCGCCGTGTTCGCCTACTTCCTGCTGTTCAGCGGGCGACTGACGGCGGAGCTGGAGCTGCAGGCTCACCTCGACCCCCTGACGGACCTCCTGAACCGCCGGGCGTTCGAGGCTCGCGCTACGCAGGAGCTGAAGCGCGCTGCCAGGGACGGCACCGCTCTGAGCCTGCTGATGGTGGACGCCAACGACTTCAAGCGGATCAACGACACCTTGGGTCATCAGGCGGGCGACACCGCACTGAGGGCCATAGCCAACGGCCTCAAGTCGAGTGTCAGGCACTACGACCTGGTGGCCCGCATAGGCGGCGACGAGTTCGCCGTTCTTCTACCGGGCCTAGGAGGAGACGCCGCCAAGGACCTTATCCCGCGGCTCAAGCAGGCCATCGCCGCTCAGCCCACGCATGCTCTGGGCAAGCCGGACGTGAGCATTGGCCGGGCGAGCCTGGAGCGGGGGCGGTTCGTGAACGGCGACGCCGAACCCACGTCGCCGCTGGAGGGGCTGGCCCGGCTGATGTCGGCCGCCGACACCGACCTATACGGGGCCAAGCACATCCGCTCCTAGCCCGGCGGCGCGAACAGGAACGCCAGCGGCACCACCGAGAACATGGCGTTCGTGTAGAAGTGCGCCATGACAATAGGCATCAGTCGGCGCGTGCGCAGGTAGATCCAGCCCGCGCAGGCGCCCCACGCGAAGAACGCCGCCACGTAGACGAGCGCCCCGGCAGCGGAGGGCGACAGCAGCGCATGCTGCGCACCGAAGAGCGCCGCCGGTAGCAGCACGGCGGCCCAAGCCGGACGGCCGGCGGCCAGCAGCTCGCCCTGCGCGTGCCCGCGGTACACCAGCTCCTCGGCGGGCGCGTTGGTGACGGGGAACAGCAGCGCCGCGACGAGCGCGGACGACACGTTGAACCACCGCGGCCACTCGACGAGCAGGGCGGGATCGGGCGCGAACACCGTCTCGTAAGCCGCCAGCATGCCCGCCGGACCGAACATGGCCAGCATGACCAGGTTCAGGGCGAGGGCGAACGGCACGAACATGACGAACAGCCACAGCGCGCCCATCAGCGCGTCCCGGCCCAGGCGTCCGCGGTCGAAGCGGGCAAGTTGCCTGAAGCCGCTGCCACGGGCGCGCAGGCGGCGCCTAAGCAGCCAGAGGCACGCCAGGTTGATGGGTATGAAGTAGAGGGCCGACAGCTGCGGGGTGAGGGCGAGCGAGAACTGAGCCCCGCTCGCTGCGCTTACGACCGCGGCCACCACGGTGGCGGCCACGAGCAGGAGCGCGACTCTCAGGAACGCTAGGCGCATGGGCCGACTATATGCGCCGAGCCCGACCGGGCTACCCGGGCGGCCCGGCAGCCCCAGGCGCTATGCGAAGCTAGGGCAAAGCCGCCGCGCACGAACGGCCGGCGCGGCCGCGGGAGGAGTGCAATGGATCTAGGTTTCGCATCCGCCATCCTGCCGGACCTTTCACTGGAAGAGGTTCTGGCCTTCGCCGCCGAGGAGGGCTTCGACTGCGTGGAGGTCATGTGCTGGCCCACCGACGCCACCGACCAGCGTCGCTACGCCGGAGTGACCCACATCGACGTCGCCAGGCTGGACGAACGCGGCGTGGAAGAAGTACACGAGCTCGTGCGCAAGTACGGCGTGAGCATCAGCGCCCTCGGCTACTACCCGAACCCCCTGGCGCCCGATGAAGTGGAAAGCAACACCTACGTGGAGCACATCGGCAAGGTCATAGACGCCGCCAGCCTGCTGGGCGTGGAGGTGGTCAACACCTTCATCGGCCGCGACCCGGCGCTGCCCATCGAGCAGCAGTGGGAGCGCGTGGAGCAGGTGTGGCGCCCACTCGTGAAGCGCGCCGAGGAGGCCGGGGTGAAGATCGGCATAGAGAACTGCCCCATGCTCTTCACGCTCGACGAGTGGCCGGGCGGCAAGAACCTCGCCATCTCGCCCGCCGTGTGGCGCGAGCTGTTCGAACGGCTGCCGAGCCCCAACTTAGGCCTCAACTTCGACCCCTCGCACCTCATCTGGCAGGGCATAGACATCGGGCGGTCCTTAAGCGAGTTCGCGGACAAGCTGGTGCACGTGCACCTGAAGGACGAGCACGTGGACCAGGAATTGCTCTACCAGCGCGGCATCCTGGGGCTCGGTTGGCACGTGCCCAAGATCCCCGGCCTGGGCGACATCGACTGGGTGGCGTTCTTCCGCGACCTTCGCGCCGTGGGCTGGGACAGGCCCGTGGTCATCGAGGTGGAGGACCGCACCTTCGAGGACAGCCTGGAGGGCCGCAAGGAGGCCATCCGCCGCTCCGGCCAGTACGTACGCACGGTCATGGAGTACGGCGGGTCCTAAGCTGTAGCCGTCTCACACGCTGCTTAGCACGGTTCCGGCTCTCGTGGCCGGGTAACATCGGTAGAAACCAATGTCAGGAGGAATTCATGAAGAGAACCACCGGCTTCATCATCGCTCTGGTCTTCGCCCTGTTCGGCATGGCGTGGGCGCAGACCTACACCATCGGCGTCTCTAACGGCTTCGTAGCCAGCGAGTGGCGCACCCTGATGGTTCAGGACCTCGAGGCCACGGCGCAGGCCATCGAGGACGAACTCGGCATCACCATAGACCTCGTCTTCGAGAACGCCGACGTCGACGTCCAGGGCCAGATCCAGCAGATCCAGAACCTCCTCAACCGCGGGGTGGACGCCATCATCATCAACCCCAACGACCAGAACGCGCTCAACCTCGCGCTCGAGGAAGCGGTAGACGAGGGCGTGGTCGTCATCTCCACCGACCAGGAGATCGGCGCCGAAGGCGTGTACAACGTGGTCATCGACCAGAAGGAGTGGGGTCGCCAGAACGCCCAGTGGCTGGCCGAAGCGCTCGGCGGTGAGGGCAACGTTGTGATCATCGAGGGCTTCGTCGGGCACCCGGCCAACGAGGACCGCATGGCCGGCGTCGAAGAAGTGTTCGCCCAGTACCCGGACATCAACGTGGTGGCGCGCGAGTCCGGCCAGTGGGACCAGGCCACGGGTCAGCGCGTAGCGTCCGACATGCTGGCCTCCATCCCTAACATCGACGGCATCCTCACGCAGGACGGCATGGCGCAGGGCATCCTCACCGCGCTCAACGCCGCTAACCCCGACCCGTTCCCCATCATGACGGGTGAGGCCTACGCCGGTTACCTGCGCCTGTGGCAGGAGACCGCCGCGGAGCACCCCGGCTTCCAGTCCGTGGCCGTGGTGAACCCGCCGGGCATCGCCTCCAGCGCGCTGCGCGTGGCCGTCGAGATCCTGCAGGGCGGCGAGCTCGACGAGGCCCAGCTCGAAGGTCAGTTCGGCAACAGCATCTACATCGACATCCCGTTCGTCATCACCTCGGACGATCTGGAGGCGCGCCTGGAGGAGTACCAGGACCGCCCGGACTCCTACGCCATGGACGGCATCATCACCCAGGAGCAGGCCGCTTCCTACATGAAGTAACGGCCTGAACGAGCGGCGGGGCGGCGATCACACGTGTGGTCGCCGCCCCCCACGTACTCGACCACGGTCATGCGCAAGTTATCTAGCTCGAGCGTTACTGTTATCTGAACGAAGGTCATAGGCTCCATCCGGGACCCCCGGTCCCGATTTCCCGACATGACAGACTCGCCCACCTCCACCCGCCCCAAGGCTTCGCCGCTCCACACGCCCGTCGTGTCGGTGAGGGACGTGGCCAAGCGCTACGGCGCCGTCAGGGCGCTGGAGGACGCCGACCTGGACATCCGCGCCGGCGAGGTCGTGGCCCTGCTGGGCGCCAACGGCAGCGGCAAGAGCACCCTCGGCCGGATCATCACGGGCGTCACCAGGCCCGACGCCGGCACCTTGCGGGTGGACGGGCAGCCGCTGCACCTCACCTCGCCGGCGCACGCGCGCCGGCTGGGCATCACCGCCGTGTACCAGGAGCTCTCGCTCGTGCCCGACCTGAGCGTGGCGGAGAACGTCTGGCTGGGGCACGAACCGATGCGGTTAGGGGGACTGGACCGCCGCACCATGCGCGAGCGCACGGCGCGGCTCCTGGACAACTTCGCCGACGTCTTCTCGGTACCCGTGACGCCCGACACCAAGGTGGACGACCTCCCCTCGAGCGAGCGGCAGCTGGTGGAAGTGGTGAAGGCCCTCGCCTGGCGGCCCCGCGTGCTGGTGCTGGACGAGGCCACGGCCTCCCTGGACAGCAGGCAGGTCGACCGCCTCTTCGAACTCGTGCGCGAGTGGCGCTCCCAGGGCATGGCGCTGGCGTTCGTATCGCACCGCATGGAGGAGATCTTCCGGGTGGCGGACCGCGCCGCCGTGCTGCGCAACGGCGTGACCGTGGGCGAGCGCCCCCTCTCGGAGGCCACCGAGCGCGACCTGGTGGACCTCATGACGGGCGGTGGCGAGGTAGCCGCCATCGTCAGGCAGGAGCGGCAGGAGGAAGAGGCCGCGGCCGACGCGCCCGTGCTGCTCGAGCTCCAAGGCTTCTCGAGCCCCGGACTGGAGCCGCTCGACCTGCAGGTCAGGCGAGCAGAACTGCTGGGCATAGGCGGCCTGCAGGGCCAGGGGCAGCGGCAACTGCTTCTCGCGCTCTTCGGCGCCGCGTCCCATAGCGGCGAGGTCCGGCTGGAGGGGCAGACTGTCTCCTTCCGCAACCCGCGGCAGGCGCAGCGCGCCGGCGTGGCGTACGTGCCCGGCGACCGCAACCGCGAGGGCCTGCTGCCCATCAGGTCCATCCTGGAGAACCTGCAACTACCGGGGTGGCGCGACTACGGCACGCCCCTGCGGCTGGGGCAGGCCCGAGAGGATGCCAGCGCGGTGGTGGAGGACCTGGCCATAAAGATAGACACGCTCGACGAACCGGTAGCCAACCTCTCGGGCGGCAACGCCCAGAAGGTGGTCATCGGCAAGTGGCTCCTGCGCCAGCCGAAACTTCTCCTGCTAGACGACCCCACCAAGGGCGTAGACGTGAACGCCAAGGCGGAGTTCTACCGCCTGCTCAGCCGCCTGCAGGACGAGGGCACCACCATCCTCTTCCACAGTTCCGACGACGCCGAGCTGCTCGGACTGTGCGAGCGCGTGATAGTCATGCAGGATGGCCGCGTGCGCGCCGAGCTGACGGGCGACACGCTGGATAAGCAGCACCTGGTGGCCGCGTCCATGGGCGTCCCGCATGCGGGAGGCGCGCCGTGACGACCCGCCTGGTACGGAACGCCACCTACCTGGTTCCACTCCTTCTGCTCCTCGTGGCCATCGGCGTCAACTACTACCT
>CAYXUE010000098.1:0-6925 GCA_964467885.1 uncultured bacterium
GCCGCTCGATCTGAGCCACAGCCGAATCCAAAGCCTTCCTGCGATCCTTGTCCATAGAACGCACGTCCTCCGTTTAAGGGGCGGAGCCGTGGAGGCTCAGCCCGTCAGCGCTTCACGAACGCGGACCTCAGAGGTCCGCGGGCGCTCAGCGCAGTTCCAACCGGAGGAGGTTCAAGCTCGAGATGGCGGTCCGTTCCCGTTGCCAAGATTTGCCCAAGGCGGGTAATTCGAGGGTTCTCACGGTTGTTCCGACGTCTCTTGCTACGGCTATCACTACTGTGGTAGGTAAGCGCTCAACCTCGACCGGGTCTACGTCGCGCGGTGCCGGCCCGTCCGCCTCTTGCTGGGCGGCAACTAGCATGCCTGGGCCGATCGCGACGCCAAAATCTGCTTTGAAGAACGCTCTTATCGCCGTCGCCAACGCAGCCACGACCTCGGCTGCCCCTGCGGGCAACCGCTCGAGAAGGTGGGCGGGGACACCGAGCGTTCGCATAAGTTCCGGTTCGTATGCTATCACGCTGCCGGCGATATTCTCATCGTCCACAGCGCTGGGTGTGCTGTGCGCCGCTTCCGTGAGCCAGCTCGTGAGCAGGCCGCCCGATAGGCCTTCCACCACGGCCACCTTGCGGCCCATGCGGGCCAGTTGCCGCGTGACCAGCTGAGGCAGTTCCTCGCCGTCCCGGCCCCACACCTTGTCGCCCAGCAGTTCCTCCACCCGGTGCAGGGTGGGCTGCGCCAGCTGCCGCGCCGCTTCCAGGTCGTCGCCTTTGGCGGCCACGCGCACGTGCACCCCGTCGCGCTTGGCGTAGGTGGCAACCGACGGGTTGGCCTGCGTGGTCAGGTCACCGAGCAGCTCTGCTACGTGGCTCTCACCCACACCGAGCGTCTTGAAGGTGCGCACGAAAAGCCGGCTGCTGGGGAACTCAAGCAGGGGCTTGGCCTCCTGCGACCACATGCGCTCCAGTTCGCGCGGCGGGCCCGGCAGGGTGACGATGGTGCCGGGGCGGCCACCGACGTCGGTGCGCACCAGCCAGCCGGGCGCGGTGCCGATGGGGTTCGGGAGTACGGTGGCGGAGTCTATGACGTGAGCCTGCCGCAGGTTGGAGTTAGGCATGGCGGCGCCGCGTCCCTCGAAGTAGCGGCGGAGCCACTGCTCCAGCTCCGGATCCACGCGTTGCTCTTCGCCCACCACGTGCGCCACGGCGTCGCGCGTGAGGTCGTCGTCGGTGGGACCGAGCCCGCCCGTAAGCAGGACCAGGTCGCTGCGCGCCAGCGCGGCCGTGAGCGCCTGCTCCAGGCGCCCCCTGTTGTCGCCCACCCGCAGCGACCAGTACACGTCCACGCCGAGCTCCGCCAGGTCCTGAGCGAGTCTGGCGCTGTTGGTGTCCACGATCTCACCGAGTAGCAGCTCGGTGCCCACGGTTATTATCTCGGCGCTGCGGATTACCGGCATGAGGGAGGATATCAGGAGAGGTAGCGGGGGGCGACCCGGTGTTGTATCCTTATTTTGGTTCCTGTCCCCCCCAGGAACCAATGTGTAGAGGGCAATGCCCTCCACCATCTCCTCTCTTTGACCCTGCGCCCCCCAACGCAGGGTCAGCTTCTTTTTTGGGCCAGCCCACAGGAGCGCGGCGCTGCGGCCGGGGTGGACGCAGCAAGCAGGCCGAGCACGCGCCGGTGCGACTCCCCGCTGCAGTGCTACGGCGATTACCGCCCACACCCCCTAGGCGGCAGCCGAGTCGTTACATAGCGCCCTTATGGGCCGGTGCTACCATGACTCATGGCTGCAACCCGTAAAGAGCATCAAACTCCGTCCAGCACGGGCGTTCTGCCTTCAGGGTCCGGTGCGGCGCCGGCCGCCACCACGCTAGGTGAGCTGCGCGGTTCCCGCTGGGAGCAACTCGCCGGCCGCTCGGTCAAGGACGAGGTGCGCGCCAACCTGGTCACGGCGCTGCGCGAAGGCGCCACCCTCTTCCCGGGTGTGCTGGGCTACCAGGAGACGGTGGTGCCCGCCGTGGTCAACGCGCTGCTCAGCCGGCACAACTTCATTCTCCTGGGCCTTAGGGGCCAGGCCAAGACCCGCATACTGCGGCAACTAACGGACCTGCTGGACGAGTACATCCCCTACATAGAGGGCACGGAACTGCACGATGATCCCTTCGCCCCGCTCACCCACGAGGGCAAGCGGCTGGTGGAGGAGTGCGGCGACTCCACCCGCGTGGCCTGGCTCCACCGCAGCGCGCGCTACGTGGAGAAGCTCGCCACGCCCGACACCACCGTGGCGGACATCATCGGCGACATCGACCCCATCAAGGCCGCGCGCCTGGGCACCAACCTAGGCGATGAGCGCGCCGTGCACTACGGCCTGCTCCCGCGCGCCAACCGTGGCATCTTCGCCATGAACGAGCTGCCGGACCTCTCCGGCAAGGTGCAGGTAGCGCTCTTCAACGTCATGCAGGAGGGCGATGTCCAGATCAAGGGCTACCCGCTGCGCCTGCCGCTCGACGTCATGCTGGTCTTCTCCGCCAACCCCGAGGATTACACCGCCCGCGGCAAGATAATCACGCCCCTCAAGGACCGCGTGGGTTCCGAGATCCGTACTCATTACCCCGCCACTCTCGAGGAAGGCATGAGCATCACCGGGCAGGAGGCCTGGACCAGCAGGGAGGTGCGGACCCAGGTGCCCCGCTACGTGGCCGAGGCGGTGGAGGAGGTGGCGTTCCAGGCGCGCGACGACTCGAGGGTCGACAAGCACTCCGGCGTCTCCCAGCGCCTGCCCATCAGCCTGCTGGAGAACGTGGTCAGCAACGCCGAACGGCGCGCGCTCGTGCAAGGCGCCAGCACGCCGGTGGCCCGCATCTCCGACCTCTACCAGGCGCTGCCAGCCGTCACCGGCAAGATCGAACTCGAGTACGAAGGAGAACTCAAGGGCGCCGAGCAGGTAGCCCGCGAGATCGTACGGCGCGCCATCGGCCAGGTGTACATGCGTCACGCCGCCGACCTGGTGGTGGACGAGGTGGTGGACTACTTCGAGGCGGACAACAACCTCCGCATACCCGATGACGCCGAGGCCGCCCACCTCATCGAGGTGGCCCGCAAGGTGCCCGGCCTGGTGGACGCCGCCGCCAACCTGGCGGAAGGTGCCGGCCAGGAGCAGCTCGCTGCAGCCGTGGAGTTCGTGCTGGAAGGCCTGCACGCCCGCAAGCTCATAGCCCGCAGCGAGGAGCGCGGCTACGTAGCTGCGGAGCCCGACGGACTGCACGGCGGCGCCAGGCGGTGGAATTGAGGGCGCCGAGTGCATCTAGGCCTAACGGAAGGGCGGGGACGAGCTGATGGCTAGCATCAGGTACTCCAAGTACGAGGGCGGCCTGGACGATCTGGACATGGCCGACCTCATGAAGATGCTGCAGGATCGGCTGATGCAGTCGGGCTTCGACCGCAACCCGTACGAGCCCGACCCCGACTACAAACCCACCATGCAGGACCTCTACGACGCCATCGCCGAGGCACTTATCAACAACCAACTGATAGACGAGAAGCTCATAGAGCAGGCGATGGACGCCGAGAACTGGCTGGACTCCGACCTGGGCAGCACCGTCAAGGACCTGGCTCGCCGCCTGGAGGAGGAGGGCTACCTCAAGCCCGACGCCTCGGGCGGGGACGGCGAACCCGGCCAGGAGACCGCCACCGGCGACGGCATGGGTCCCAGCTCCGATCCCGGCAAGGCCACGTTCGAACTCACGGACAAGGCCATCGACTTCCTGGGCTACCGCACGTTGCGCGACGTGCTGGGCGGCGCCGGCCGCGCCAGCGTCGGCTCGCACGACACGCACTTCACCACCACGGGCGTGGAGACGGTGGGGGAGAGCAAGGAGTACGAGTTCGGCGACACCCTCAACCTGGACATCGCAGCCACCCTCGGCAACGCGGCGCGTCACGGTTTCGAGGACGGCCGGCTCACCCTGGAGGAGGAGGACCTGCAGGTCCTCCAGTCCGAGTACTACTCCAGCGCGGCCACCGTGGTCATGCTCGACTGCAGCCACTCCATGATCCTCTACGGCGAGGACCGCTTCACGCCCGCCAAGCAGGTGGCGGTGGCCCTGGCTCACCTCATCCGCACCCAGTACCGCTCGGACACCGTCAAGTTCGTGCTGTTCCACAACAGCGCCGAGGAGATACCGCTCGAGCGGCTAGCGCGCGCCCAGGTGGGCCCGTACCACACCAACACCGCCGAGGGCCTAAGATTGGCGCAGAAGATCCTCAAGCGCCAGAACAAGGAGATGAAGCAGATAGTGATGATCACGGACGGCAAACCGTCCGCCATCACGCTCCCCGGCGGCAAGCTCTACCGCAACGCCTACGGTCTGGACCCCCTGGTGCTGGGCGAGACGCTGCGGGAAGTCGGCAGCTGCCGGCGCAACGGCATCCAGGTCAACACCTTCATGCTGGCCCGCGACCCCGAGCTCGTGGCGTTCGTGCAGCGCGTCAGCGCCATGACCCGCGGCAAGGCGTACTTCACCACCCCGCACACCATCGGGCGTTACGTGCTGCTCGACTACCAGTCCAAGCGCACCAAGCTCGTCAACTGAGAGAAGCTGCGCGCCGCGCCGGCGTCGCCGCACCTGGGCCGTCCATCAGCCTGCTCCGGTGTACGGACCTGGCCGGGCGGTTAACCCAACGTGAACGGCGGCCGGAACAAACTCACGGCCCGCTGGGCGCACAATCATGCGAGGACCAACAGCGCACACCCGGAGGTGACCCCATGACCACCCTAGCCATCGCCCAACCCACCAGCAACACCGCACGCAAACTAGCAGCCGCCCTTCTGGGGGCCGCGCTGCTGGCCCTGCCCGGCATGGCCACGGCCCAGAGCGGTTCCGCCGAACGGAACGGCGGCATCACCGTCACCGGCTCCGGCGTAGCGTACGGCGAGCCCGACCGCGCCGTCATCAACCTCGGCGTGGACGCCGTGGCCGAGAGCGTACGCGAGGCGCTCGAGCAGGCGGACGCCACCATGAACCTTGTGCGCGAGGCGGCCCTCGCCCTAGGCGTGGAGCAGCGCCAGATCCGCACCAACAGCTTCAACGTGTGGCGCCAGCAGCTCACCGACCAGAGCGGTCAGCCCACCGGCGAGCGCTACCACGTGCAGCACTCCTTCCAGATCAGCGTGGACGACACCGACCTGGTGGGACAGCTGCTGGCGGACGCCATCGAAGCGGGCGCCAACGACGTGGGAGGCATCAGCTTCACCATCTCCGACACCGCGGCACTCCAGAGCCAAGCGCGTGAAGCCGCCATGGAGGACGCCCGCAACCGCGCCACGCAGCTCGCCCAGCTGGCCGGGGTCGAGCTCGGCCAGGTGATCTCCGTGGAGGAGACCAGCTACAACGCCCCGCTGGCGGCGGCCAACGTGCAGTACGCGCGCGCCGCCTCCACCCCCATCGAGACGGGCGAGCTGGCGGTCAACGTGAGCGTCAAGGTCATCTTCGCCGTGGGCGGCCCCACGGAATAAGCCGGGCGCTCCCGAGAACCGCTCCGCACCCACCGGCTCCGGGACGAGACCCCGGAGCCGGTTCCCTTAGCGGAACTTCCCTGGTGAAGCGTGACCGGACGCGGAGACGCTACGGGGTCCTTCGGTCCTGAGAGCCTCAGTCGAAGCTGCGGGAGAGACGGTCCAGGGCCTGCACCGCCGGCGCGTAGTTCGGGTCGGCCGTCCGGGCCGCTCGGTAGTTCGCCTCCGCACGCGCCAGGTCGCCCAGCTGCTCGTACGCCTCACCCAGTCGGTAGTACGCCTCCACGTAGGCCGGCGTCGGCCGGGTGCCCCCCGGGTTGGTCGTCTCGAACACCTCGATGGCGCGCGTGAAGGCCTGGATGGCCTCGTCGCTGCGGCCCTGCAGCATCAGCAGGCGGCCCTTGTCTATCCAAGGCCACAGCTCCCGCGCTCCGCGGTCCGTGCGCGTGGCCGCGTCGAACGCCTGGATGGCCTCCTCGTACTGACCGGCCGTCCAGGCCACCCGGCCCCAATCCATGGCGTGCTGGTAGTTCCGGCTGCGCAGGAAAGCGTTCTGCAGCGGCCGCAGCGCGCCAGCGGGGTCGCCCTGCGCCGCGCGGATCAGTCCCTGCAGGTTCACGTACCGCGGGTCCGAATCGCCCTCGAGCGCCAGCGCCCGCTCCAGATGGGAGGCGGCTCGCTCCCACTCGTTCGTTAGGTAGAGCGCCCGCGCGAAGAGGTAGTGCGCCTCCCCACTATCGGGGTAGCGCGACACCAGGTCCGGCCCGTTCAGCCGCGCAGCGGAGTTGTAGTAACCCTGGTCCAGCAGGTCCTGCATCTGCCGCACCTCGGCGGCGCTGGGCTGCGACTGCGCCACGGCGACGGAGCAGAGGAGCACCGCCAGCGCCAGCAGTAGGGCGCCCACGGAGCCCGCGCCGCGACCGGTTGACAGGTGCGGACGGTGGCGCACCGGCCGTACCGCTTCCAGGCGGGCCACCCTACGCCCACCGCCTACGAACTCTGAACAGTTCTGCACGGGCCAAGCGTAACTCAGTTAGGTGAGAGCCCAAGTGGGGTTCCGCCGACTCCAGCTGCGCCGCACGGGTGCAGCGGCCGGCGAACCGACCCCCGTCAGGCACGCTGCCACCGTCTACGAGTCAGCGCCTGACCCAGCCAGTCGATGCCCTCCTGGCTCAGCCTCACCAGGTGCGCCACCGCGTGCTCCTCCGCCTGTGGCGAGGCCAGCGCCAGCCCCAGCAGCGCGCGCATGTCCACCGGCCGTTCGAAGCTGGGCGCCACCGCCTGCATGAGGAACCCTTTGACCTTGGGGTCGTACGAGAGGCCGGCGAAGCCCACACCAGCCACGGCGGCCAGGATGCAGCCGTGCAGGCGGATGGAGACCACGTACCGCGCCCGCTCCAACTGGTGCACGGC
>CAYXUE010000099.1:0-6889 GCA_964467885.1 uncultured bacterium
GCGCCGCGCCATGACCTCGTAGGCTTCCGGGTTGCTGTCCACCAGGAAGAACTTGCGGCCCAGCTGCGCGGCCGCAGCGCCCGTGGTGCCGGAGCCCGCGAAGAAGTCCAGCACCCAGTCGCCGGGCCGGCTGCTGGCCTGGATGATGCGGCGCAGCACGCCCTCGGGCTTCTGGGTGGCGTAACCCGTCTTCTCCTTGCCGGTGGGCGAGACGATGGTGTGCCACCAGACGTCCGTGGGCAGCTTCCCCCGTGCCGCCTTCTCGGGCGTGACCAGGCCCGGGGCCATGTACGGCTCGCGGTCCACCTCCTCGCTGTCGAAGTAGTACTTAGCGGGGTCCTTCACGTACACCAGGATGTTGTCGTGCTTGGACGGCCAGCGCTTCCTGGTCCGCGCGCCGTAGTCGTAGGCCCAGATGATCTCGTTCAGGAAGCACTCGCGACCGAACAGCGCGTCCAGCAGGACCTTGGCGTAGTGCGACTCGCGGTAATCCAGGTGCAGGTAGAACGTGCCCGTGGGGCTCAGCAGGCGCCAGGCCTCCTCGAGCCGGGGCTCGAGGAACCCCCAGTAATCCTCGAAGGCATCGTTGTAGCCGAACACGCGGCCCTTGACCGTTTCGTAAGCCTGGCCCTGGAAGCCTATCCGCGAGCCGGTTTCCGAGCGGGTGGTCTTGAGGGACTGCCGCTGCTGCACCTTGCCCGTGTTGAACGGCGGGTCGATGTAGATGAGCTGGAACGACCCGTCCGGCAGGGAGCGCAACACCTCCCGGTTGTCGCCCAGCACCACCCGGCTCGGGCCTTCCGGCGTCCACATCAGCTTCTCGGGCTTGGCCATCGCTCCCAGGGTATCGGACCGCAGGTAGGTGAGGCCCGCGTGGACCGGCGGCACTCGAGACCCGCGCTGCTCCACGGCACACGCGCCCCTGACCGACTACCGCGCACGTAAGCTCCCTGTAATAGCCCCATGTGCATAATCCAACATAGAAGTTCGCCGCCGCTGACTCGCGGCCTATGCCCCCTCCCCCGTTCTCACAGGAAGCACCATGACAACCGGAATAGATCAGACCAAGCTCCTCGCCGCCCTGGCGACGCTGCCGCGCGAGCGCGCGCGGGCCCTGGCCACGCTGCCCGACGTGCTCACGCGGCACGGCGAGGGCCACGCCACCGTGACCATAAGGCACGCGGACGGCTCGCTGGAGCTGGCCGCCAGCAACGACCCGCGCCTGCCGCCCGGCTCGACCATCCCGTCGGACGGCGTCGTGGCGCAGGTGGCCAGGACCGGCGGAAGCGTCTACCTCACGGACACCAGCGTCCACCCCGCCTACCGGCCGGTGGCGGGCATGTGCTACCGCGTGGAGCTGGCCGTGCCCATCTTCGAGCGCGACTCCGTGGTGGCCGTGCTGAACGTGGAGCGCAGCGACGAGTACGAGGACGAGGACCGCCGCGTGATCGAGCTCTTCGCCAACGGCGTGAGCCAGCAGCTGACGCAGGCCAGTCACAGCACGGAGGGGCGCCTGAGCTCCGCCTTGGCGGCCGAGATAGCGGGCGTGGCCAACATGCAGGCCGCCACCCTGCTGGCGCTGCACATCATGTCGCCCGTGGTGGGCGCGGTGGCCGCCATCATCCTCACGGAGAAGTGCGGGCGGCTCATGCCGGTTGCTACCTACGGCGGCACCATGTGGCAGGCGCTCGAGGCGGGCACCCCCTACCCGCAGGGCTTCGGCTGGCAGGCGTGCCTGAGCGGCGAGCCGCGCTTCACGCGCGATTACGCCAACGACCCGGACGGCCTGGACGAGCTGCGGGCGCACGTGCCGCCCACGGCCGTCACGCTGCCCATAGGTCTGCACGACACGTACCGCAGCGCCCTCAGCCTGCACTTCCCCGACGGCACCCACATCAGCGGCGCCGACGTGCAGCTGCTGCAGGGCGTCAGCCGCCAGCTGTCGGCCTCCTTCTCGGCGGCTCACGCGGCCAGTGCGCAGAACCGCCTGATAGAACTCCACACCCGCGCGCTGCATCAGGAGATGCCGGAGCTGTACCAGGAGATCCTGGACGCCGCCATCGAGTACGTGCCCGGCGCCGAAGCCGGCAGCCTCCTCGTCCGGCGCGACGCCAACGACACCTTCAAGTACGTGGCCGCCACCGGCTTCGACCTGGAGAGGCTGAGGCCGATCGAGTTCAGCGAGGCCAACATGTTCGCCTGGTACGCGGGTACCGAGGAGGACTGGGATACCGGCGCCGTCCGCGTGCTGAGGAAGACCGAGCAGGACCTCATCCGCCACAGCCGCCAGGCCATCGGCACGCGCACCCTCGAGGACGTGGGCGGCGTGGGGCTGCTGAAGGGCACCGCCTGCATGCCGGTCCGCTACGACGGCCAGGTGCTGGCGGTCCTGAACCTGGACAACTTCACGCGCGACACCGCCTTCAGCGACGACAGCCTCTACTCTCTTTCGCTGTTCCGCCTGCCCCTGGCCACCCTCCTGGCCGGCGTGCAGCACCGCGAGGAGCTGGCCCGCGCCAGCCGCACCGACCCGCTCACGGGCCTCGACAACCGGGCTGGCTTCACCTACCACCTGAAGCGGCAGCACGCCCGCAGCGACCGCAGCGGCGAGCCGTTCACGCTGCTGGTGATGGACCTCAGCGGCTTCAAGCGCATAAACGACACGCTGGGCCACCCCACGGGCGACGAGGCCCTCAAGATGGTCACCAGCGCACTGTCAGGGGCAACGCGGCCGGGCGACACGCTGGGGCGCTGGGGCGGCGACGAGTTCGTGGCCCTGCTGCCGGGCGCCGACGAGGAAGGCGCCGCGGCGGCGGTGCAGCGCTTCGAGCAGGTGGTGAGCGACATCCAGATCGAGGGCCTGCGCCTGGGGGTGGACATCGGCGCCGCCACCTACCACCGCGACGGCCGCACCATAGACGAGCTCATCAAGGCGGCGGACGACCGCATGTACGAGGTCAAGCACGAATCGAAGGTGCGGCGGGGCCAGCTGAGCCAATGCCGACTGGGGCCGACCGGCTGAGCGTCGCCTGGGCCGCGGGCGCCCAGGCGACGGGCCATTGCGGTCACACGGAACAGGGCCAAGACATCCGGTCCGGGAAACCTCGGGTTGCGCCCAGCCCCCACCTGTTGCACCATGCCACCCAGGAGGCGCCGTCATGCCCAAGCCCCGCAAGTCGGGAAGCAGCCGCAAACCGCCCGAGCCGAACAAGAGCCACGAGCCCATCGAGGAATGGATGCAGAACCTCGTGCCGAGCCTGCAGCCGCTGGTGGAGCGGGTCGACGCCCTCATACGCGAGGCGCACTCGGACCTCCGCTACGCCATCAAGTGGAAGAAGGCCTACTACGGCCTGCCGGACGTGGGCTGGGTCATCGAGATGGTGGCCTACGACGTGTCCGTCAACGTGGTCTTCCTAGCTGGCGGCGATTTCGACGATCCGCCGCCGCTGGGCGACTCCGGCGACAGCAGCCGCTACATCAAGCTGAAGTCCGAGGCGGAGGCCGACACGGACGAGATGCGCCAGTGGATCAGGCAGGCCGGGGAGCATGCCGGCTGGGAATGGCCGAGCTGAACCTCACAACCAATGCGCCCGGTCAGCGTGATCGATCTGCACGCTAGTTCAGTGCGCTAGTTCAGTGCGCCCGCGCCTCCGCCACCGTCTTCGGCCGGCCGGCCGCGCTGCCGACCATGGCGATGATGGCGCCCAGCAACAGCCCGAAGAAGGCCCAGATGGCGGCGTTGCCGATGGTGTCCGTGGCTTCCTGCGCGGCTACCTCCAGCTCCTCGCGCGCCGCTTCTATACGCTGCTGCGCCTCGTCCGCTACCTGCTGCCAGTTGGTGACCGTCTGCTCGGCCTCCTCGGGCGTCATGCCCGACTCCACCAGCGCGGCCTCGAGGTCCGAGCGGTCCACGTCCTGCGCCGGGTTGGCGCCGAACACCTGGGTGATGAGCCTGTCTACCCGCCTGCCGGCGGCCTGCGGGTTCTGCACGATGTCCTGACCCGCCTCGGCCGCCTCGTCCGCGGCCTCCTCAGGGGGCACTTGGCTGACCTGTCCTAGGACCTCGGTGGCCTCCTGGCGGATGGACTCGAGGTCCACCCCTTGGTTGGCGAGGGCGTCCTCCACGGCTTGAGCAGCCTCCGGCGCCAGCGCGGCCACGCCCTGCCCGGCCAGCGACAGGCCCTGGCCCACAACGCTGGCCACACCGCCGACCAGGCGCCCCACGGCGGTGGTGAGGAGCCACACGCTGAAGAGCGTCACCAGGCCCCAGGTCAGCAGGCCGTGCATGGCCCCTTCGAGCCCGCGCACTTCACCCGCCAGGCGCCCGGCTACCCAGCCGCCCAGGAACAGCGCCAGCACGTTGGCGATGATCATGCCGATGGTGGTGCCCGTTCCCAAACCGGCGAACGGCTGCGCCTCGGTGGCGGGGTCTATCGAGCGCAGGCCGAAGCCCAGGGTAAGCAGGTTTATGAGCATCATCACCATGATCGCCACCACGGTGCCGGCCAGGACCGCACCCCAGGAGATGCGGCGCCTGTCGCGGTTCAGGTATGGGTCGTACGGGTCAACGGGAGTAACTGCGGCACTTCTGTCCATGCGTACTCTCCTCCCCTGGAGCGGGTACCCGCCATGTGAAGGTGGTCGGCGCTCCAGATGGCGCCTCGTGCACGGTTTCAATGTAGAGGACGCGTAATGCGGCCGATGTACGGCTGCCCCGACGCTGAGCCGGTCCACCTTCCGGCGACCGCGAGCCGAAGGGGTATAAGGGGGCATAACGGTAGTTCGTACGGTGCAGGCCGCGTTGGCGGTGAGGATCCGTGGGTAAGGCCAAGGTCGGCCCCGAGTTCCTGGGCGCCCTGGCGTATCCGGAGTTCCGGCGGCTGTGGCTGGGCGTGGTCGCCAGCCAGCTGGGCGACTGGCTCTACCTGGCGGCGCTCGGCTGGTACGTGGTGGAGCAGGGCGGTAACGCCGCTCAGGTCACGGGCGTGGCGGCGGCCGGTGTGCTGCCGCAGCTGCTCTTCACCCTGGCCGGCGGAGTGGCGGCCGACCGCTGGCCCAAGCGGCGCGTTCTCCTGGCCGTGGTGGCCGCACAGTTCGTGCTGGCCATGGCCTTCGCCGTGCTGGTGGTGTTCGGGCTGCTGGGCATCTGGGGCCTGAGCCTCTTCGCCTTCCTGCTCGGCAGCGCCACCGCCATCTGGCAGCCCATCTACCTGGCGTTCATCGGCGACCTAGTGCCAGCCGACCAACTCGAGGGGGCCATGGGCCTCAGCATGGGCGCGCTCTACACGGCGCGCGCCGTCGGCCCCGCCATAGGCGGCGTGCTTATTGCGGCGGTGGGCACCGAGATCACGTTCTTCGTCAACGCCGCCACCTTCCTGGCGCCCGCGGCGGCGCTGTGGTCCGTAAGGACGCGGGGCGCGCCCACCGCCGCCAGCCAGGGCGTGCTGTCGCTGCTACGCGCCGGGGCCCGCGCCGTGGCGCACGACTCCGTGCTGGCTCCGCTATGGGCCATCACGGCCGCCATCTCGCTGCTGGCCCTTCCCGTGTTCGCCCTCATGCCGGTGTTCGCTCAGGACGTGTTCGGCGCGGGCGCCCTCACGCTCGGCACGCTCCTCTCCGCAGCCGGCTTCGGGCAGTTGGCGGGCGCGGGCATGCTGGCGCTGGGGCGCTACGGCCTCTCGCGCATCAAACGCAGCGGGCTGCTGCAGCTCATAGGTTGCATGGTCATGGGCGCACTTATAGCCGGCTTCGGCCTAGCCGACTCGGCGGGGCTGGGCGCCGTGCTGCTGTTCGGCTTCAACTTCGCCTACGGCTTCCTGGCGCCGCGCGTGAACGCCATCGTGGTGAGCCGGGCCGGCGCCGAGCGCGGCACGGCCCAAGCTCTCTTCCTATTGGTGTTCGGCCTGGTGCCCCTGGGCCAGCTGGCGCTCGGTTGGTTAGCCCTGCGCATCGGCGCCGGCTCCGCCACGGTGATCGCGGGAGTAACGGTGGCCGCGGTGGCCCTCATAAGCACCTTCACGGCGGACGGCTTGCGCAACTACGTGGTGAGCGGAACGGAAGTGGAGGAGGCCGAGGCGCCGCCCCAGCCCGAGGCGCCGCTCGAGCCTGGAGCTCAGGTCAAGCCGTGAGCTCCACGAGCACGAAGCGGTTGCCGTACAGGTCCTCGAAGTGGGCGAAGACCGAGCCAGGGCCTTCGGCCGGCTGCTCCAGGATCTTGACGCCCCGGCGTTCCAGCTCCGCGCAGGCCGCGCGGCAGTCTGCCGTGTAGAACACGAGGAACGGTCCGCCGCCCGTCTGGTTGCCCAAACGCTTGGTCTCTCCCGCTGTTCCTGCTTGCATGAGCCACAGGCCCACTCCGGGTTGCGCGGGCAGACCGATGTGCACGTAGCGCGCCCCGTTGGCGGCCCGTTCGTCGTGCAGCACCTCGAAGCCGAGCTTCTCCTGGTAGAAGCGCACCGCTTCGTCGTAGTCGCGCACCAGCAGCACGGTGCGGCCTAGATAGTCGATCATCTGACCTCCTGAGGGATCCCGGAACAGCGTTCGGGAGCCACTTACCTCCGTTGGCTAGCAGAGTAGAGGATTTCCGCTAACCTACTCCACATGGAAGCCAAGGAAGCCAACGGCTCCTCAGCCGTGGAGGAGCGCAACCGGCTCATGCTGCGGGCGCGTGACACCATGGACCGCAGCTTCCACCTGGAGTTGGACGTGCCCGGTCTGGCGCAATCCGTGGGCCTGTCGGAGGCGCACTTCATCCGCACCTTCAAGGCCGTCTTCGCGGAGACGCCGCACCGCTACCTGCAGCGCAGGCGCGTTGAGCGCGCCATGTTCGCGCTGAGGACCACGGAGCGCAGCATCACCGACGTGTGCTTCGACGTGGGCTTCAACAGCC
>CAYXUE010000100.1:0-6678 GCA_964467885.1 uncultured bacterium
GGCTACCGCCCCGAGATCTCCTACGCCAACGTCAACTTAGAGGAAGCGCAGCGCCTACTGCGCGAGGCCGGCCAGGAAGGCATGACGCTCGACGTCTACTTCACCACCGGCGACCAGCCGCAGGAACTCGCCGCCCAGGTGCTGCAGGCGTATCTCTCGCAGATCGGCGTGCAGGTCAACATCATCGCGCAGGACTTCCCCGCGTTCGTGCGGGCCATAACCGCCTGGGGCGAGAGCGACCGCTCAGCCGCCGACCCCAACTTCCGCATGGCCAACTTCCTCTACACGCCGCCGCGCATGCCGGACGCGTACGCCTACCTCTGGTACATGTACCACTCGGCTGCTCAGGGCGGTTTGGGCCGTAATCAGGGCTTCTACGAGAACCCGCGCGTGGACGAACTCATAGAGCAGGGCGCGCTGGCCACCGATCCGGACGAGCGCGTGGCTCTCTACCGGGAGGCCGTGGACCTGATCGTGGAAGACGCGCCGCAGGTCAACATCGGTACCCAGAAGATCATCTACACCCTCCGTGCCGACGTCGGTGGTTTCTACACCCACCCCACCTGGTACCCAGCCATCCGCGTCTACCCGCTCTACCGGCAAGACTGAGACACCGTAGGTGCCGGTGAACACACGCAACAGGCCGGTCGGGAGGAGCACCGCGCTCCTCCCGACCGGTGAAAGCTCAGGCCACCACCCATGATGTCCTTCCTGCTCCGCCGCGTGGCTTTCATGCTGCTCACCGTGCTCGGGGCGGCCACCTTCACCTTCCTGCTGGCCACCGTGGTGCCCTCCGACCCCGCCAGGGCGGCATTGGGCCCCGACGCTACCGAGGCGCAGGTGGCCAACTACCGCCGCGAGCGGGGCCTCGACCAACCCGTACTGGTTCAGTACGTCAGGTACCTCAGCTCCATGGCCCGGGGCGATTTCGGCACCTCCATCGTCAGCCGCACGCCGGTGATGGACGACCTCGTGCGCTTCGTGCCCGCCACCATCGAGCTGCTGGTGCCGAGCCTCCTGATAGCCGTGGTGCTCGGCTTCGGGCTCGGGGTGGCCTCGGCGTTCTACCGCGGCAGCTGGATAGACCAGGTGGCGCGGTTCTTCTCGCTCATCGGCCTCTCCATGCCCGTCTTCTGGCTCGGCCTGGTGCTTCAGCTGGTGTTCTTCCGCTTCCTCGGCTGGTTGCCGGCGGGCGGGCGCCTGGCCAACGTGCTCTCGCCGCCGCCCCACGTGACGGGCTACTACACGCTGGACTCGCTCCTCGCCGGCCGCTGGGACCTCTTCGCCTCCAGCCTCGAGCACCTCGTCCTTCCGTCGGTGGCGCTGGCATCGCTCACGCTGGGCATCGTGGCGCGCATGACGCGCTCCAGCTTGCTGGATGTGCTCTCCAGCAACTACGTCCGCACCGCGCGCTCCAAGGGCCTGCGGGAAGGGGTAGTGCTCTGGAAGCACGCCTTGCGCAACGCCGCCGTCCCCATCATCACGGTCATCGGCCTGCGCCTCGGCCAGATGTTCAGCGGCGCCGTGCTCACGGAGACCGTCTTCGCCTGGCCCGGGGTCGGGCGCTACGCCTACACGGCCCTGAGGCAGCTCGACTTCCCCGTGGTCATGGCGTTCACCATCTGGGCCACGTTCGTTTACGCCCTCGTCAACCTGCTCGTGGACCTGAGCTACACGCTCATCGACCCGCGCGTGAGGCTGGACTGATGGCCGCGCCCGTGCTGCGCATACGCGGTCGCCGCGTGAGTAGCCTGCTGCGCCAGGTCAGCCCCCTGGGCTGGGTCTCGCTGCTGGTGTGCCTCGTCGCCATCGTGGCCGCCCTCTTCCCGGGCCTGTTCGCCACCGACGACCCGTTCGCCTTGGCCATGGGCCAGCGGCTGAAGCCCCCCTCGCCGGAGGCGTGGTTCGGCACGGACGAACTGGGCCGCGACCTCTTCAGCCGCGTCATGCACGGTGTGAGACTCTCGCTGGGCTCCGCGCTGGGCGTGGTGCTCCTCACCGCGCTCGTGGGCATACCCATCGGCATCCTGGCGGGCTACCTGGGCGGCTGGGTGGATACCGCCCTCATGCGCCTGGCCGACATGTTCATCGCGTTCCCCTCCTTGATCATGGCCATGGCCATCGTCACCGTCCTTGGGCCCGGACTCACCAACGCCATGATCGCGCTGGCGCTGGTGTGGTGGCCGCAGTACGCGCGCCTGGCCCGCGGCCAGGTCCTCCAGCTGCGCGAGATGCAGTACGTGGAGGCCGCCGGCGCGCTCGGCGCCACCTCCGGCCGCATCATGAGCCGCCACCTACTGCCCAACTCGCTCACCCCGCTGGCCGTGAAGATGAGCCTGGACGTCAGCGTGGCCATCCTGACCACCGCTAGCTTCTCGTTCCTGGGGCTGGGCGCCGCGCCGCCCTCCCCCGAACTCGGCTCGCTGGTAACGCAGGGGCGCAACTACTTCCTGCAGGCGTGGTGGTACACCACCATGCCCGGCGCCGTGATCCTCCTCATCAGCCTCGCATTCAACGTCATCGCCGACGACCTGAGGGACCTCCTCGACCCGTCGCTCAGGCACTGACCCTTAGGAGAGAAGATGCTACTCAACAGACAGAAAGCCCAACAGCTCATGCAGGAAGCCGGCATGGACGCCCTGGTTCTCGCCTACACCGAGAACGTCATCGTGTTCACCGACTTCATGCACGTGAACAGCAACCGCCTCAAGCCGCGCCTGTACTACGTGGTCTTCTTCGCCGACCCCGACCGCGAACCCGTGTTCCTCGTGCCGCACCAGGACATAGACGACGCCAAGCGCTACACCTGGATAGAGGACGTGCGGCCCACCGCCGAGTACCCCTACCCCGGTCGGCCCGAGGTGATCGTGGACAAGGTCGGCGCCGTGGCGCGGATCATCGAGGAGGCCGGCCTGGCCAGCGGGGTGGTCGGTTTCGAGGACGCCTCGCTGCCGTACGCCGTGCACCAGGGCCTGACCCGAGCCCTGCCCCACGCCACCTTCGCCCCGGCCAGCGCCCTCGTGGCGCGCCTCCGCGCCATCAAGAGCGAGGCCGAACTGGAGCGGATAAGGAAGGCCATGCACGCCACCCAGGCCGGGGCCCAGGCCATGGTCGACGCCATCAGGCCCGGCATCACCGAGAGGCAACTCGCGGCCCTGGCCAAGGAGGCAGCCCTGGCAGCCGGCGGCGATTACATCGACTTCCTCATAGTAGGAGCGGCGGAGAACGGCGCCATAGTGCACGGGATCCCCAGCGACTACGCGCTTAAGGACGGCGACATCATCCGCTTCGACCTGGGCGCCGTTTACGACTCCTACGCCGGCGACTTCGCGCGCACCTACGTGGTGGGCAACGCCCCGAGCGAGCGCGACGCCATGCACTACGCGGCCGTGCGCGCGGCAGTGGAAGCCGGCATAGAAGCGGTGCGCCCCGGCGTGACGGCCGGCCAGGTCTACGACGCCATGCTGGCGGCGGGCCAAGCCATCGACCCCGACCTCAAGCGGGAGCACGCCGGGCACGGCATGGGGCTCGAAGTGCACGAGGAACCCATGATCTACAAGGGATCGGAGTTCGTGCTCGAGCCCGGCATGGTCGTCATGATCGAATGCGGGCGCTACATCCTGGGGCAGGCCGGCTACCAGCTGGAAGACCTGGTCCTGGTCACGGAGAACGGTTACGAACTGATGACCGACGTGACCCGCGACCTGGTCATCGCGCGATGAACAAGCTGCGCGTCGGACTGCTCGGCGCGGGCGGCATCAACTCCTTGGTGGCCGAGAGCCTCATGGGCGGCGCCGTGCCGGAGGTCGAGGTAGTGGCGGTGGCCGGTTCTGGCTCGGGCTCCATCTCGGCGGCCGCCTTGGCGCAACGCCTTGGCGCCCACCCCGTCTCGCCGGAGGAGCTCGGCGGTGGGGGGTGCGACCTGGTCCTGGAGGCCGCCGGACGCGCCGCCGTAGCGGCCCACGTGCCCGCCCTCTGGCAGTCGGGCGTCTCCACCATAGTCATGAGCGTGGGCGCGCTGATCGACCCTGAAGTCGAGGCCGCCTACCGCCGGGCGCTGGCTCACGGCGTGCACGTGCTGCTGCCCAGCGGCGGCATCGGTGGGCTCGACGCCGTCAGGGCGCTGGCCGCCGGCGGTGGTCTGAGCAGCGCCCGCATCACCAGCACCAAGGCGCCCGCGGGTCTACGCGGCGCACCCTACCTGGAGCGGAACGGCATACAGCTGCCGGACGACAGGGCCATGACGGTGTTCCGAGGCAGCGCCCGTGAGGCGGTGGAGGGCTTCCCCGCCAACGTCAACGTGGCGGTGGCGTTAAGCCTGGCGGGCCTCGGACCCGACCTGACCGAGGTGGTCGTGCGCTCCGATCCGGCAGCCACATCCAACAGCCATCTCATCGAGGCGGAAGGGGAGGCCGGCCGGATCGAGGTCTCCGTAGTCTCCAAACCGAGCCCCACCAACCCTCGCACCTCGCGGCTGGCTGCAGCGTCGGCCGTGGCGGCGCTGCGCGAAGCCGTTGCACGGTTGCAGACCGAGGCGCGCCGCATGTCGCTGCGAGGCGGAGTAGCCTAGGGGCGTTATGGACAGCCTTGGGGAAGGTACCAGCACGACGCGGCGGAGCGCGGGGGGGAAGGGCGAGCGCCTCAAGCAGGTGATCGTCGAGCGTATCAGTGCCGGTACTTACCCCGTGGGCGCGAGGCTTCCCGGGGTCCGGGCGGCCGCGGAGGAGTTCGGCGTGCACGCCAACACCGTGGGCCGGATCTACGGGGAGCTGGCCGACGAGGGTCTCGTCAAGACGGTGCATGGCAGCGGCACGTTCGTGGTCAAGGTGCCCGGCGAGGCCCGCGCGGGCCGGGCGCGGGCCGAACTGCGCTCCAACCTTCACGACCTGGCCGCCCTGGCCCGGCAGCTGGGTCTCTCGCGCGCCGAATGGGTGGAGCTGACCTCCGAGGCCGAGGCCGTTGGTTTCAGCGACGATGAGCTCACCACGTGGTTCGTGGAGTGCAGCTTGCGGGACTCGGAGGAGCTGGCGTCCAGCCTCTGCACGCTGCTCGGGCGTCACGTCAGGCCGCTGCTCACCACCGAGTTGGCGGCTGGCGGGCCAGCATCCGCCGACGAGTCGCAACTCTTCGTCACCACCCCCTTCCATCTAGAGGAGGTGGAAGCCGCCGTTGGTTCCGCCCACCAAGTGGTGAACGTCAACGTGGTTCCCACCTCCGAAACGCTGGTGCAACTGGCCGGGCTCGAGCCCGACGCGCGCGTCACCGTGCTCGCCTCCAACGCCGCCACCCTCGAGCGCTTCGTGAACATGCTGCACACTTACACGCGTCTCGACCCCGTAGCCACGGCCGTTATCGACGATCCGCAGGCCCCCACGCTGGTGCGGGAAGCCGAGGTCCTGATAGACAGCCAGTCGATCCACGAGAAGGTGCAGAGCTGGCGACCTGCCGCGCGAGTACTGACCGTCAGGTTCCAGATCGAACCGACCTCGGTGGCGTACTTGCGGGAGGTGCTCAGGCGGCGGAGTGCGGTACCGGGCTAGAGGCGTTCACGAAGGGCCGACCAGCCCTCCGGTGATGGCGCGAACGATCAGTTCCCGGTCGTTGCCCCCTCCACGGTGAACCCCGCCGCCATCCCCAGCATGTAGTGCGGCTCCCCGGTCTCGGGGTCGGGCACGGAGCAGATGACCGCGTAGTCGCCAGGCTCCAGGTCGTAGGTCAGGTAGCTGGCTAGGCCCGCGTTCAGCGCCTGCGCGCCGCCGATAGGCACGCCCGGCAGGTTCGCCTCGCCGTTGGTCTCCAGCTCGGCCATGAACTGCTCGAAGGTGGCTCCCTCGTTGAGCTTCACGAGGATCATCTCGTGCGGTTGCGGGCCGTCGTTCACCACCTTCCAGGTCTGCGGACCTGCCGGCAGGGTGGCGGGGATGTCGAAGGCGAAATCGCGCATGTGGATCTCTAGGTCAGCCGCTGGCTCTTCAGCGCTGGCGTCCGTGGCCTCGCCCGTAACCTGCAGCACGTCGGTCATGCCTAACGCCAGGTGCGGCACGCCCTCCGCGTTCGGCAGGAAGCAAAGAAGCACGTAGGTGCCGGGCTGGGTGAAGTCCACCAGCACTTCCGCGCTCTGGCCGGGTGGGATCATCCCCACGCCGCCGGTCAAGGTAGCGAGCCGGAGGGCTGCTTCGCCCTCAGCCGCCAGGGTCTCGAAGAACTGCTCGGGCGTCACGTCGTCGTTCAGCCTGGCGAACTGCAGGTGGTGCGCCTCGGCGCCCTCGTTGGTGAGGGTGACCGTCTGCCAGCCGGCGCTGAGCTCGGAAGGCCCCTCGAACGAGTAGTCGTGGGCGGTGAAGTTGACCGCATCGTGGCCGGCGTGGTCGCTCTGCGCCGTGGACACGCCGGTCACGAGCAGCGTGAGGAGCGCAGCGGCAAGCACCACTAGGAACCACGTACGGTGATGGCGCGGCGCTGATAGCAGCGCGGCGCTTGGGCCTATCGAACGTCTGACCATATCGTTCCTACTCCGGTGAGCTGGATTTGGAAGACGAGGGAAAGAGGGGTGAAAGTTACCATCGGCGCAGAGGCCAGTCCGTGACGCATGGATCAGCGGGCAGCCGCGTGCTAACCGTGCACCGCGACCGTGGGTAGGTGCAGGCTGGCGCCGCCCGGAGAGAACCCCGGAGGACG
>CAYXUE010000101.1:0-6539 GCA_964467885.1 uncultured bacterium
TGCGCCGCGTAACGGGCGGCCATCAGGCCCGCGCCGCCGGCGCCGACCACGATGACATCGAATCTGTGAGCCCTGATCATGCTGCTATCTACGCCCTTCCTTGCTGCTGCTTCACTGAGGCGGGGTGAGGTTGCGGATGGCGTCGCCCATCTCCTCGAAGCTGTAAGCCCAGAGGGTCATGACGCCGACCACGAAGATGGCGCCAGCCACGACGAAGAGGATGGTCTTCAGCCAGAAGCGGGTGCCGGGCCTCTTGAAGTAATCCTCGATGCTGTACCGGAGGCCGTTGACGCCGTGCAGCAGAGCGAAACCGAGGAGGAACGAGTCGAAGATCTTCACGCCGGGCTGCGCCAGGCGCTGCGCCGCGTACTCGTAATCGATGGTGCCGGCGTCCACCAGGATGTTGTTGATGAACACGTGGGCGCCCACCAGGAAGATGAGGAACAGCCCGCTGATGCGCATGAACACCCACCAGGCCAGCTCCCGGCTGGAGGTGTAGACCTGGCGCGCCTGCGAGTAGGTGCGTGGCCGATTGACGCTGGCCATCAGGCACCTCCCCCGAAGATCTCGGGCACGATCTTGATGAGCACCGGGATGCCGATGACCGTGACCAGGCCGAGTACGCCGTACCACATGGCGCGCTGGTACCTGACCCCCCAGCCCGTGAAGTCCATGAGGATGATCCGCAACCCGTTCAGCGCGTGGTAGGTGACCGCCGCGATGATCAGCACCAGACCGACCCGGAACGGCCACTGGTGATAGAAGAACAGGAACGCGTTGAACGGCCCGTCGGGGCCGAACATCACCAGGCTGATGTCGAACACGTGCAGCAACAGATAGAGGGCCAGAGCCACACCGGAGATCCGGTGCAGGAAGAAGGCCCACTGTCCTTCTCGACCTCGGTACATTCGGCAAACCTCCCAGGGCCGGTCCCCGCGGTCCCGACCTCTTATCGCGGCGATTCTATCACCGCCCTCATGCACCTCATCCCGGCCTGTGGCTCAGGTAGGGCCAACGCTGCACCGGTTGCGGTGGTGCGGACGCAGGCTTCCTGAACCGGCAGCGCAGGCCGGACCCCCTCCACGACAGCTGGAAGCGCCTCCCCCTGGTAAGGTCTTCTCTACTGTGTTGTTAGCTTTCGACTTAGACCGCACTCTCCTCACGGAGGAGTACGAACTTCCGCTCCCCATCCTCGATGCCATCCACAAGGCGCGCTCCAAGGGCCACTTGGTCACGGTGCTCACCGGCCGGCAGTACGGTTCGGCGCGCCCCTACATCGAGCAGCTCGAGGTGGACCTGCCCAGCAGCACCAACCACGGCGCGCGCGTGCGCAACCCGGACGGCACGGAGCTGAGGTCCGTTCTCATGGAAGGCCGCTTCGCCGACCAGATACTGGCCGACTACCTGCACGACATGCAGCTCGAGTTCTCGGCCGTCATGGACGACACCCTGTACGTGAGGGACCCGGCGCACGAGCGCTGGCAGTGGGTGCACGCCGCCAGCCGCGCCGTCAGCCCCTACCAGGCGGGCGCCGTGGCCGGCTACGACAAGGTGGTGTTCCACGCCGGCCAGATCGAGCGCAGCCAGCAGATCTACAGCTACATCGGCGAGGTCCATCCGGACCTGCAGCGCTACCTGTGGGGCGACGGCTTCCTGGAAGTGGTGCCCGAAGGCGCGGACAAGGGCAGCGCCCTGGCCTACATCGCTGACAAGCTGGGTGTGCCCCGCTCCGAGGTGGTGGCGTTCGGCGACGGCGCCAACGACGTCACCATGATCGATTGGGCCGGCACTGGCGTGGCCGTGGGCCCGATGGCGCACCGCGAGGTGCTCGAGGTGGCCGACCAGCACATCGATTCACCCGAAGAGGGCGGCGTGGCCGCCTGGATCGAACGCAACCTGCTGTAAGCGTCCGACCGCGCTCACTCGGGCCGCCTAGGCGGACCTCGGGGTCAGCTGCTCAGCCGAGCGCGTCGAGGAACTCCTGACGGGTGCGGGCGTCGTCGCGGAACACGCCGCGCATGGCGCTGGTGCGCGTGGTGGAGCCCTGCTTCTCCACGCCGCGCATCATCATGCACATGTGGCTGGCCTCCGTGACCACGGCCAGGCCGCGCGGCTGGAGCACCTGCACCAGCGCGTCGGCTATCTGCGACGTCATGCGCTCCTGCAGCTGCAGGCGCCGCGCGAACACGTCCACCACGCGGGCGAACTTCGAGAGGCCCAGCACCGTCCTGTCCGGGATGTAGCCTATGGCGGCCTTGCCGAAGAACGGCAGCATGTGGTGCTCGCACATGGAGTAGAACTCTATGCCCTTGACCACCACCATCTCCGACCCCTCCGCATCGAACAGGGCGTCGTTGATCACCTGCTGGAGGTCGGCGCGGTAACCGGCGGTGATGTAGTGCAGCGAGCGCGAGACCCGCTCGGGGGTCTTGATGAGACCCTCGCGGGTGACGTCTTCCCCGAGCCCCGCTATCAGTTCCGTGACCAACGGGGCCAGGGAGGCGTCCCCATCCTCGTCGAACTCGGGTGCGGCGATGTCGAAAGCGGTTCCAGGTTCTGACATGGTGCCGTAGATAGTAGCAGTAGCGCCAGGCACGCACGGTCCGCGGGCGGACGGAGCTACACTCACAGGCGTGCGCCTGGACCGTTACGACAGCTACCTGACCGAGTTCCACGCCCAGCTACTGGAGGTGCGGGAGGACGACGCCGGCACCTGGCTGCGGCTCGACCGCAGCGCCTTCTACCCCACCGCCGGCGGGCAGCTGCACGACCGCGGCACGCTGACGATAGGCGACGCCGCGCTGACCGTGGAGGACGTGCAGGACGAAGACGGCGCCATCTGGCACCGGGTGGGAGCTGGTGAGGCTGCGGCGTTGCAACAGGGCGCCGAGGTGCAGGGCCGCATAGACTGGCCGCGCCGCTACCGCCACATGCAGCGTCACACCGCCCAGCACCTGCTCTCGCAGGCCCTGGTGCGGGTGAACGAGGACTACGGAACCCGGTCGGTGAGCATGCGGGGCCCCGACTGCACCATCGACTTCGGGGGCGAGGTGGACGAGGCCGCTCTGGCCGCCGTGGAGGACGAGGTGAACCGTGCGGCTCGCAGTGCCCTCAGCGTCATGACCTTCGAGGTGGACGACTCACGCTTGAGCGAGTACCGGCTGCGCCGCCCCGCCAAGGTGAGCGGCCGGGTGCGGCTGGTGGCCATCGGCGATTACGACCTGGTGGCCTGCGGCGGCACGCACTTGCAAAGCAGCGCCGAAGCCCTACCGATCAAGATCGTGGGGCTGGAGCGGGTGAAGGGCGGGCTCAACCGGCTTAGCTTCCGCGCGGGCGAGGAGGCCATGGCCGACTACGCACGGAAGCACGCGGTCAGCGGCGCGCTCGGGGTGCTATTGAGCGCGCCGCTGGAGGAGTTGACGACGCGGGTGGAGCGCCTGCAAGCGGACAACGCCGAGTTGAACCTGAAGTTGCAGCAGGGGCGCCGCGCCCAGGCGGCGGCCCTGGCCGAGCAGCTTACGGCCCGCGCCGAGGGTGGCGTGGCCACGGCCTACCTCACGGGCGACGACGCGGAGCTGTTCGGCGAGCTGGTGGACCTGCTGCAGCAGGCGCCTGGCATCGCCACGGCCCTGGCGGCGGCGGAGGCCGGCTCGGGCCAGGTGCGCCTGGCCTTCTTGGCTGGCCCCGGCGTGACACTCGACGTCCGCCCGGCACTGCGCAGCGCGCTCGACGATCTCGGTGGGCGCGGCGGTGGCCGGCCGGACCGGGCGCAGGGCGCCGCCGAGGCGGATGATGACCGGGCCCGGACGGCTCTCGAGAAGGCCGCCGCCAGCCTACGTACCTGAGTGCGTGGCTACGGATTCGCTGGCTCCTGGACGCAACTTCTCCCCCGCACCGGATACTGAACCGGCCGCCTTCTCGCGCTAGGTTAAGGGTGTAAGCCGCATACGCGGCTGCCCCGCCCCAGCGGCGCCGGATGCTGCCGGGCGCAGGCGTGCTTCCGCGATCGGCTACGCCAAGGAGGAAATATGCCTGCAGTCAAGAACCGTCTTCAGGACGTCAAGATCGACATCAAGAGCAGCGCGCGGGAGGAGTTGGTCGAGCTCCTCAACCGGACGCTGGCCGACACGTCCGACCTCGTCAGCCAGATCAAGCAGGCTCACTGGAACGTTCGCGGCATGGACTTCTGGCAGGTCCACAAGATGTACGACGACATCCACGCGGCCCTGGAGCCGTTCGTCGACGAGGTGGCGGAGCGCATCAACACCCTGGGCGGTGTGGCCATGGGCACGGTGCGCATGGCGGCGGAGTCCAGCTCCCTCAAGGAGTTCCCCAACGGCTTCGGCGACAGCAAGAAGTTCACCACCGAACTGAGGGACCGCGTGGCCGCCTACACCAAGATGGCGCGCGAGGGCATCGAGAAGTCGGAGGAGTTGGGTGACCCCGTCACCGCGGACCTGCTGACCGAGATCTCGCGCACGGCGGACCTGCAGCTCTACTTCCTGGAATCGCACCTGCACTGAGCTGAAGCTCGCCGCGAGCCCAGGCTCGCTGCGAACCAACACCCAACTCCGCCATCCGCCACGGGCGGCGCCAACGGGCCGATCAGGCCTCGGCGCCGCCCGAACCTTCGAAGTCCCTCAGCGCTGTGGAGTCCATGACGCTGGCCGCCACGTAGATCGGGGAGTTGGTTCGCACCGCTATAGCCATGGCGTCGGAGGGGCGGGCGTCGACCTCTATGGTCACGCCGGCGCGCTCCAGCACAAGGTTGGCGTAGAACGTGCCATCAACGAGGTCCGTGATCTCCACCCGCTTGAGCGGCACGTCGAGCATCTCGAGCAGCGACACGAAGAGGTCGTGCGTGAGGGGCCTCTCCATCTGCTCGCGCGACTTGCCCGCCGCGATGCTGATGGCTTGCATGGCGTCGATGTGGATGGGCAGCAGCTCACCGTTCGGGGCCCTGAGCAGGGCTAGGAACTGGTTCTCGTCGCCGGACACGGCGATGTCTTCGAGCTCGACCTTGACCATCGCGGCCATCATAGCGCGGCCTACGGTAAGCTTCTCCGCATGTTCGAGCCGGTCATCGGCCTAGAGGTGCATCTGGCGCTCCGCACGGAGACCAAGCTGTTCTGCGGCTGCCCCACCAGCTTCGGCGCCGAGCCGAACCTGCACACCTGCCCGATATGTCTGGGGCTGCCCGGCACCCTGCCGCTACTGAACGAGAAAGCGCTGGAACTAGCGTTGGCTTTCGCGCTGGCTCTGGGCTGCGAGGTGCCCGCGGCCACGCACTGGCACCGCAAGCACTACTTCTACCCGGACGCTCCCAAGAACTACCAGCTGAGCCAGGACGACGTGCCGGTGGGCCGGAACGGCCACATCGACGTGCCCGGCGGGCGGCGCATCGGCATCACCCGCTGCCACCTGGAGGAGGACGCCGGTCGGCTGGTGCATCCTCCTTACGCCGATCACTCGCTGGTGGATCTGAACCGCGCCGGAGCGCCGCTCATCGAGATGGTCACGGAGCCGGACATCCGTTCGGCGGAGGAGGCGCGCGTCTTCTTGGAGGAGGTGCGCGGCATAGCGCAGGCCCTGGGCGTGTCCGACGCCGCACCGGAGGAGGGCAAGATGCGCGCGGACGTGAACATCTCCCTCCACGTTCCCGGCCAGCCGTTCGGCACCAAGGTGGAGGTGAAGAACCTCAACTCGTTCCGCAGCGTGGCGGCGGCCATCGAGTTCGAGATCAGGCGCCAGACGCAGCTGCTGGAGGACGGGCGGCTAGTTCAGCAGGAGACGCGAGGCTGGAACGAGGGCGGTCAGAAGACGTACCTCATGCGCACCAAGGAGACGGCGGCCGACTACCGCTACCTGCGTGACCCGGACATCCCAGGCGTGACTCTGCCGCCGGCCAAGCAGGACGCCGTGCGCCGTGCGCTGCCCGAGAAACCCGCCGAGAAGCTCCAGCGTTTCGTGACCGCCGGCGTTCGCGAGAAGGACGCGCGCCTGATCGCCTACGACGTGGACGCAGCCCGGTTCTTCGACCGCGCCTGCGCCGCTTACGGCAAGGACGCGCAGACCGTGGCCAACTGGATGGCGGAAGTGAGCGGCCGTCTTCACGCCGCGGAACTGACGCTGACGGCCAGCGCCCTTACCCCCGAGAACCTGGTGCGTCTGCTGCAGTTGGTGGACGACGCCACCATCTCCGCCACGGCCGCCAAGGAGTTGTTGGCCGACATCGTGGCGGGCGAGGACCCCGACGCGCTGGTGGCCAGCCGGGGCCTGGCCCAGGTGAGCGACGAGGGCGAGCTCGGAGGGTTGGTCGACGAGGTCATGGAGGCCAACCCCGACCTGGTGGAGCGCGTGCGCGCCAACCCCAAAGCCATCAACGCCCTGCTGGGCAAGGTCATGCAGGCCAGCAAAGGAGCCGCCAAGCCTGATCTGGCTCGGCGGCTGCTGGAGGAGCGGTTGGGGTAGGGGTTGGCGGCCTGCCTTGGTGCGCTCCCTACCCACTACTTGCTTAGACCATCGATCTTCAGCCCGCG
>CAYXUE010000102.1:0-6160 GCA_964467885.1 uncultured bacterium
GTTCCGGCGGTTCCAGCCCGCACTCCGTGGTGGTAGAAGACTTCGATGGCGACGGTGCCGACGACATAGCCGTAGCGGTGCTCGGAAGCAGCTCCGTTGGTGTCCTGCTGGCTAACGGCACCTACACGTTCGGCGCGGTGACCTCGTACGGTGCTGGTAGCTCGCCGCACAACATCAGGGCGGGCGACGTTGACGGTGACGGCCATCCGGACCTGGTGACGGCCAATCAAGGCAGCAACGAGATATCGGTTCTGATCAACGACGGCAGCGGTTCTTTCCTGCCGGAGGTGCTCTACCCCGTGGGCGAAGTGCCCAAGGACCTGGCGCTGGGTGACCTGAACGGCGATGGGTTCCTCGACGTCGTGGTGGCGAACAGCCATAACAACCACCCCGACGGTACGGCGCCGACCGACCTGACCGTGCTGTTCGGCACGGGCACGGGCCCCTTCACTAGCGCTGAGACCATTCCGCTGGATCTCACCCCCTTCGCGGTCGACATCGTGGACCTGGACGGCGACGGCAACGCTGACATCGTCACTGCCAACTGGGGTAGCGACGACGTGAAGGTGCTCTACAACCGCGGTACCCCTTGACCGACGGCTCCATGGTCGGTGCGAACGTAGGGCAGGTCGGAAGCGAGCGCAGCAGCTTGCTCCGGGTCCTGGCCTACGTTCCGCTGTTCCTCCTCACCGGCGGAGGAGCACTCTGGGTCACCGCGCTCCTGCGAACGGACCCGGGCGCCCTGTCGCAGATGGGCGACCTGGGCCTCACGGCGGTGCTGCCTTGGCAGTACTTCGCCGGCCTGTTGGCGCTCCTGATCGGTTTCCCGCTCCTCCTGGGGCAAGCGCGACTGCCCCAGGTGCTTGGCGGCGCCTACGTGGTGATGCTGGCAGCCATGTGGCACCTCACGCCCGCCATCCTGTACGGCACCCCGCGCTACCCCTACAGCTACAAGCACATCGGCATCTCCGCCTACATCCAGCAGCACGGCACGGTCGACCCAGGCATAGACGCCTACTTCAACTGGCCCGGCTTCTTCGCCTTCAACGCGCTGCTGAGCGAGCTGGCGCCACCGCTGGCCGCCTTCGACCTGGCGGTCTGGGCGCCTTTCATCATGAACCTGCTCATCAGCCTGGGGCTGGTCATCCTCATGCGCAGCCTGGACAGGCGCCCGGAATCCATCCTGCTCGCCGTCTGGGTCTACCAACTCGCCAGCTGGGTGGGCCAGGACTACTTCGCTCCGCAGGCGTTCGCCTCCTTCCAGCACCTCGCCATCCTGGGCCTATACGTCGGCTACTTCTGCCGCACGGGCTGGCGCCCGGGCCAGCAGGCGGCGCCGTTCGCCACCACCCCGGGCCGGCGCGCCGGCCTCCTGCTGCTCATCAGCCTGCTGTTCGCCTCCATAGCAGTGGCGCACCAGCTCACCCCCTTCGTGACCATCGCCTCGGTAGCAGCGTTGCTGCTGCTGCGACTGGGCGGGCGCAAGACCCTGCTGCTGGTCCTCGTCACCCTGCTGGGGCTGCAGTTCACCTACCTGGCTCACACCTACTTCGCAGGGCACATGGGCGAGTTGCTCTCGTACGTGGGCCGCCTGACGGAGAACCTGGCGTTCGCCTCGCAGGTTCTGGCCGACGCCGAGGCCAACATCACGCGGGAGCGGTTCCTGGTCCTCACGGTCCGGCAGGTGCTCACGCTTCTGGTGGCCGCCCTGGCGCTGGTGGGCTGGCTGCGGCGCCGGAGGCAAGGCCTGCCCACCTGGCCCGCCGCCATCCTGGCCGCCGTGCCGGTGACGATGATCGCGCTGCAGCCGTACGGCGGCGAGATGTTCCTGCGCATCTACCTCTTCAGCCTGCCGTTCCTGGCCTTCTTCGTGGCGGCACTCCTCCTACCCGGGCCGGGGGAGAGGCTCAGGGCCGGGCGGGGCATGGCCCTGTTCGGCGTTACCGCGGTGATCGCGGCCGGTACGCTGCTGGCCTACTACGGCAACGAGAGCATGAACTACGTGGACGAACACGAGCTGCTTGTGCTGGAGGAACTGCTCGAGGTGGCGCCCGAGGGCGCGCTGGTGGTGACTCAAACGAACAACGCCCCCATCCGCCACGCGCGGTACCAGGAGTTCCAGTACGTGGACCTGCCGCGGATTGTGGCGGGCAACGGTCTGGACCCTAGCCTCAGCTCCCCAACCGCCCTGCACGCCGCCATCACCGCGGTGCAGCCGGAGGCGCCCGCCTACCTGCTGTTCACGCGCAGTCAACAGCGCAACGCGGACCTGTTCGGCACCTTGCCCGAGGTCCAGTGGCATGAGCTGCATGCGGCACTGGGACGCTCCGCTCTGTTCGAACTAGTGCACGGAACGGCCGGCGGTCGGCTCTACCGTTTGAACGAGTTGCCGGAGGAGGTGATGCCGTGAGCGCAGCCAAGCTGCTTTCCACTCTGCTCGCGCTGCTGGGCTTCCTCCTGGCCGCTCTGGCAGACGGGTCCGTCAGCTCCATCACCTGGCTGTGGACGCCCATGCTGGTGGTATTCCTGGTGGCGGGCCCCGCAGCCAGCTGGATCGGTCTGCTGCGCATGGACGACAGGCTGGTGAGCGCCGGGCTGACGGTCCTCAGCAGCCTCTCCCTCGCGCTGCTGGTGGCTACGCTTCAGGCGGTACTCGGCCTGTGGCACCCCCCATCCGCGCTGGCCGCGCTGGCCACCATCGGCGTAGTGGGCGCCGTGGTGTGGTGGCTGCACCGCTCGCCTGACGTTGCCGCGGACCAGCCCGACGAGGTGCACGCATGACACTGCTCGACTGGGCCACACTGCTGTGGGTGGTGTGCATACTGAGCCTGCTGGTCCTCGGTCCGTTCGAAGACAGCCGCACGCGGAGCGTGAAGGTAGCGCTGCGCCTGGTCGGCCTGGCGGCGGGCGCCGGCTTCCTCGCCAAGGTTTACACCACCTTCGAACCGTTCGTCAGGGCCAGCGGGGCATGAGCAAGGCGGCCGGACCTATCTCCCGGAGGACGGCTGCGTGATACGCCCTCTGGCCTTCCTCGGTCGGCACGCGGACATCCTGGGCAACACCGGCACGCTGATCGGCAGCGGGCTGGTGACCTCGGGCATGGGCTTCGTCTTCTGGTTCGTGGTGGCGCGCCTGTTCGATGCCCATCACGTGGGGCTGGCCTCGGGGGCCGTAGCCGCCATGCTCATGCTCAGCACACTGGGCATCGCCGGACTGGACGCTTTGCTGGTGGGCGAGTTGGCCGCCCGTTCGGAAGGGCGGGGGGCCGACGGGCGCGGCGGGCTCCTCTCGGCGGGCGTGCTAGCCGCCTTCGTCAGCGCCACCGCGCTGGGCCTGCTGTTCGCTGCCCCCATCAGGTGGCTCTCGCCAGGGAGCAACCTGGGCATCTTCTTCGCCCCGGGTGTGGGGACCTACCTGCTGTTCGCTCTAGGGGTGGGACTGACGGGTGCCACCTACGTGTTCGACCGCGCCACCATCGGGCTTCTGCGGGGCGGGATACAACTGCTGCGCAACGCGGTCTTCTCCGTCGTGCGGCTGCTGGCGTTGCCGCTTCTGCTGTTGCCCCTCTTCGCGTCGCAGCGTATGGGCGAGGCCATCTACGGACTGTGGGCCGTCACCACCCTCGTCTCCCTACTGCTGGTGCTGCCCCGCCTGCTGCGCTCCCTCAGGGGCGAGAGCCTTGCGCCCGCCTGGGCGGCGCTCATGCGCCTGAGAAGTGCTGCGTGGGGCAACCACCTGCTGAACCTCGCGCAGCACGGCCCGAGCCTGCTCTACCCCGTGATCGTGGCGCTGCTCGTGAGTCCCGCGGTGAACGCTGCCTTCTACATAGCGTGGATGCTCATCACCTTCGCTTACTCGCTACCCGTTCACCTCACGGCGGTACTGCACGCCGTGGGCGCGCGTGATCCCGACCTTCTGGCCGAGAAGCTTGGCGTGACACTGCGTCTCTCCGGGCTGGCGGCCGCCGGCAGTGCGGTGGTACTGGGACTCCTGGCCGACCCGCTGCTGGGGCTCTTCGGTCCGGAGTACGCCGCGGGGGCGGGAGCAGCGCTGAGGATCCTGGCGCTGGGGGTTCTGCCGATGGCCATCAAGGTCCACTACTTCACCCTGGCGCGCATAACGGGGTTCACCCGGCGCGCCGCTGCGGTCGGCGGGGCGCTGGGGCTGGTTGAACTTGTGGCCGTCTACCTGGGTGCTCGGAGCGGCTCCCTTGGTCTCATGAGTTGGGCACTGCTGGCCGTGCTGGTGGTGGAGGCGCTACTGCTGGCCCCCGTGGTGATCCGTTACCTGCGTGGCGCCGGACGCACTATGACCGCTCGGAGCTGAACTAGGTGATGGGCCTGGGGCGCCAGCTTCAGGCGCTGACCCCGCTCACGTCTTCCGCGCCGTTCGGAGGCTGGCTCGCGTTCCGGACCGCTGGCACCAGCAACTCCTCCAGCTTCTCGGTTGCCGCCTCCACCGTGAAGGTCAGGCCGCGACCACGCAGAACGGCAGTGGGCAACGGGGTAAGCAGCGTGGCGCGCATGGCCTCCGCCAGCCCCCGTGGGTCACCCGTGGGCACGAGCCGCCCGTAGCGGCCACCCTCCAGGATCTCGTGCGGGCCCGTGGGGCAGTCGGTGCTCACCACCGGGCAGCCGCAGGCCAGGGCCTCTATCAGCACGGTTGGGAAGCCCTCGTAGAGTGAGGAGAGCGCGAAGAGGTCGGCGTGCGCCAGGTAGCTTCCGGGGGCAGCTACGTAGCCCGGCAGCGACACCCGGTCGGTGATTGCCAACCGCGCCACTTCCGCTTCCAGGGCGGCACGTGCCTCCCCTTCTCCGAGGATCACGAGCTTCGAGGGGATGTGCTGCTGGAGCCGGTGGAAGGCCCGTAGAAGCACACCGAAGTCCTTCTGAGGGTGGAGGCGCCCTACGGCTACCACCACCGGCTCACCGCTGCCGTAGAACGGGTGTTCGGGCCGCTGGGCCGCTTCCGCCATGAGCTTCGCGCCCACCACGGGGTTGTAGACGGTAGCCACCCGCTCAGGTGGTAGCTGCGCCACATTTGCCAGGTCGTCGGCCAGGTAGCGGGACACAGCGAACACCGCCTGCGCCTGCGGGTACCAGCGCCGCATCAGCGGCGGCAGGAGGCGTTTGAGGGGGTGCGTGCGCAGGTTCACGGACGGCGGCACGTGCTCGCTGACCACCACGGCCGTGCTCACCCCACTGAGGCGGCGCGCCACCAGCGCCGTGAGGTTGAGGCTGGTGATGCCCACGCACAGCGCGTCGGGGCGCTCGCGCCGCAGGTAGCGGATGAGCGCGGGTAGGGCCAGGCCCAACGTGGCGTCGCTCGAGCCCCTCACACCCAGGTCCACCACGTGAACCCCCTCCGGCGGCTCGGTGGCGCGCCGCCGGTCCGCCACCAGCACCAGTTGGGTATCGTGGCCGCGCGCGGTGAAGGCGCCCGCGTAGTTGCTGAACACGCGTTCCACCCCGCCGCCGCCCAGGTGGGGCAGCAGGAACGCTACCTTGAGCGGCGCAGCGGGCGCGTCCCCGAGCGCGGCAGCCGAAGTCCATGTTGCACTCATGATGGCGACCCATCATGGGTGCGTGAACGAGGATGGGGGAGATGACGAGGATATCCAACACGCAGCCTGCTCGAGGTGAACGCGGGAGCCTGGCGCCCTGGCGCACGGCCGCTGCGGTGCGGGTGGCCGCGCTGCTGCTTCTCGCCCTGCTCCTCGCTGCCTGCGGTAGTTCCACCGCCGACGAGGAGACGGGCGACGGGCAGCTGCAGGTGAACGTGACGGCGCCCGAGGGCGTGACGCCGCGCATGGTGCTGAGGGGCCCGGGCGCACGCAGTTGGGTCATCACCGAGACGACGCTTCTTCAGGATCTGGTGCCGGGCACCTACGTGCTGCGGGCGGAGTCGGTGAGCGACGACGGCCAGCATTACGTGCCCGTGCCGCCACAGTGGCAGGGCGAGATCCATGACCTCCACGAGGGGGAGCTGCCTCCTAGCGTTTCCGTCGCCTACGTGCGGAGCGTCCAGCCGAACCCGCCGGACACCGAGCCCGATCCGACGCCCATCCGCGAGGGTTCCAAGGCGTACCACATCGACTGTAACGCCGGTGATGATTCTGCGTCCGGTTTGGGTGCGGGTGTGGCGTGGCGGTCTCTGGCGC
>CAYXUE010000103.1:0-6090 GCA_964467885.1 uncultured bacterium
GGAACGTGCTAGATTAGCGTTTGGCTTCAACTTTGCCGCCCCGATCAGAACGGCAGAGCCCTGAAACGCATACGTACTAGGACGTGACAACCGTGAAGACTTACTTTCCGAAGGAGGCAACCAACGACTGGGTCTTGATAGACGCAGAGGGTCAGACCGTTGGTCGCCTGGCAACGCAGATCGCTTCGGTCCTCAAAGGCAAGCATAAGCCCACTTACACCCCCAACCAGCCCGGCGGCGATTTCGTCGTGGTGGTCAACGCCGACAAGGTGACCTTCAGCGGGCGCAAGCTCGACCAGAAGGTGTACACCCGCTACACCGGCTACCAGGGCGGCTTGCGTGAGACCACCGCCCGCGAGATGCTCGATAAGCACCCCGAACGCGTGCTGGAGCGCGCCGTCTGGGGCATGCTTCCCAAGACGCGCATGGGGCGCCGCCTCATCCGCCGCCTCAAGGTGTACGCCGGTCCCGCGCACCCCCACGAGGCGCAGCAGCCCAAGAAGTTGGAGTTGGCTTGATGGAACAGTTCTACGGAACCGGTCGACGCAAGGAAGCTGTCGCCCGCGTATTCCTTCGCCCTGGCAGCGGCCGCATCTCGGTCAACGGCCGTGACTTCCAGGAGTACTTCCGCGGCATCCTCGTAGGTGTGCAGGCTCTCGAGCCCCTCAAAGACACCAACACCGCGGGTCGTTTCGACGCCGTCATCACCGTCAAGGGTGGCGGCCCCAGCGGCCAGTCCGACGCCATCAAGCTCGGCGTGGCCCGCGCGCTGCTCAAGCTCGACCCCAACTTCCGCCCCGTGCTGAAGGAGAAGGGCCACCTCACGCGCGACGCGCGCATCGTGGAGAGCAAGAAGTACGGCCTCAAGAAGGCCCGCCGCGCACCGCAGTTCAGCAAGCGCTGAGCTCTCCGTTCGCTTAGGCGAGCGACTCACGACCAACTGGCGAGGCGTGTGCCCCATGGCACCGCCTCGCCTCGTTCTTGCAGCACCGCCTCCCCCACGGCCCGCGCCGTCCAGCAAGATGGAGCAGTAGATGAGCGTCATCCAAGCCGTCGTCCTCGGCATCGTGCAGGGCCTCACCGAGTTCCTGCCCGTCAGCAGCTCCGGCCACCTGGTGCTGGCCAACTACTTCCTCGGCTGGGGCGACTCGCTCGAGCTGTACGTGGACATCGCCACCAACACCGGCACTCTGCTGGCGGTGTTCGTGTTCCTCTTCAAGGACGTGGCCAACGCGTTCACCGGCTTCTTCCGCGGCCTCGTGTCCGCCGAGGGGCGCAAGGAGGAGGGCTGGCGCCTGGCGCTGCTGGTCATCGTGGGCTCCATCCCCACCGCCATCCTCGGCCTGGCCATGCGCTCCGTGTTCCACGAGCTCAACCGGCCGGCGCCGGTGGCCTTGGCGCTGCTGGTCACGGGCCTCATCCTCTGGTTCGCCCCCCGCTCCGGGCCCAAGCACAGCGTCAGGCAGATCACCTTCCTCGACGCGCTGATCGCCGGCACCGTCCAGGGGCTGGCGGTCATCCCAGGCATCTCCCGCTCCGGCGCCACCATCGCCACCCTGCTGGCTCGCGGCGCCGACAAGGAGCTGGCCCCCAAGCTGTCGTTCCTGCTCTACCTGGTGGTGTCTTTCGGGGTGGCTCTGCTGGGCTTAGGGGAGGTTCGCGGCGCGGACATCGAGCTCGGACCGCTCATCGCCATGACGGTTGCCTCCTTCGTTGTGGGCTACGCCGCTTTGCTGCTGGTGTTCGCGCTCCTCAAGCGAGGACAGTTCCGCGCCTTCTCGCCCTACCTGTGGGCGGTCGGCGCCTTCACCCTCTTCTACGTCAACTTCATCGCCTGACCGCCAGGAACGCGCGCATGGCACGCGTATTACCAGTGAATCGAGCCGCGCGGCGGTCACGCTATGATGCCCACATTAGGAGGCGTCTTGAATGGAAGTCGTCACCCGGATTGCCCCATCGCCTACCGGTGATCCCCACGTAGGAACGGCCTACATCGGTCTGTTCAACTACGTTTTCGCCAAGCATCACGGCGGCAAGTTCGTCCTCAGGATCGAGGACACCGACCGGCAACGCTACTCCGAGGGCGCCGAGCAGCGCATCCTCGAGATGTTCAGCTGGCTCGGCACCCTACCCGAGGAAGGCCCCGGCATCGGCGGCCGGAACGGGCCCTACCGGCAGAGCGAGCGCCTGGACATCTACCGCCAGCACGTGCAGCAGCTCCTGGACGCCGGCAAGGCTTACCGCGCCTTCGAGACGGCCGAGGAGCTGGACGCCATGCGCACCGAGCAGAAACGGCTCAATCGGCCTCTGGGTTACGACGGCCGGGGCCGCAGCATGCCCAAGGAGGAGCAGGAGCGCCGCGCCGCCGCGGGCGAGCCGCACGTGGTGCGCCTGATAACGCCCGACGAGGGTGAGGTGACCTTCGTGGACCGGCTGAGGGGCGACGTCTCCATCCCGGCCACCGAGGTGCGTGACCTGGTGCTCTTCAAGAGCGACGGCTACCCCACCTACCACCTGGCCAACGTGGTGGACGACCACCTGATGGGCGTGACCCACGTCATCAGGGCCGAGGAGTGGATCTCGAGCACCCCGCTGCACCTGCTGCTCTACCAGGCGTTCGACTGGCCGCTGCCCGAGTTCATCCACATGCCACTGCTCCGTAACCCGGACCGCAGCAAGGTGAGCAAGCGCAAGCTGGACACCTCCGTGGACTCGTACCGGCAGCAGGGCATCCTGCCCGAGGCGCTGCTCAACTTCCTGGCCACCATGGGCTGGAGCATGCCCGATGGCCGCGAGATCTTCAGCGTGGACGACATGATCGAGCAGTTCGACATCGACCGCGTGTCGCTGGGCGGCCCCATCTTCGACCTCAAGAAGCTGCGCTTCTTCAACACCAGGTACCTGCGCGAGGAACTGAGCCTGGACGACGTCACGGACCGGGTGAGGCCCCTCTTCGAGGCCGCCGGTTACGAGTTGGACGACGAGGACTACCTGCTGGACGTGGTCGACGTCCTGCGCCCCCGCGCGGAGACCCTGATGGACCTGGTGGACCAGGCCGGCTACTTCTTCCGCGAGAACCTGCGCTACGACGAGGCCGCCCGCAAGCAGCTAGCTGCCGGCCAGGCGCACCTGCAGGGCGTCGAGCGCGAGCTCTCCATGCTCGAGTTCTTCGACTACGACGGCGTGGACGACATGCTGCGCGACTACGTGCAGGACCAGGCCGTGCCCATGGGCAAGGTGCTCATGCCGCTGCGCGCCGCCCTCACGGGTACCACCCAGGCGCCCGGGGTGACCGACCTGATCGTGGTGCTGGGCAAGCGCGAGTCCCTCAGGCGCATCGGGCAGGCCCTGACCTTCATAGACGCCGGCCTGCCCGACGACGATCCCCAGCGGGCGCTGGAGGAAGAGCGCGCCCGTAAGGCCGCCGAGGAGCAGGCCAGGAAGAGCCACAACAAGAGCCGTGGTGCGGCGTACGCCGCCAAGGCCGAAGCGGAGGCAGCCCGCGAGGGCGCCGGAGACGAGTCCGCCTGATGAACTGGTTCGACAGACTACGCAAGGGTCTGGGGCGCACGCGTACCGGCATGGGGGCGGACACCTCCAGCACGCCGCCAGCCAGCGCCTGGGAGATGGATTGGGAGGACCTGGAGTTCGCGCTGATAGGCGCGGACGTGGGCGCCAAGCTGGCCGCCACCGTGGTGGAAGACGCCAAGAAGGAGCGTGAGCGCGGCACGCCGTTCGTGGAGGCGCTGGAGAAGGCGCTGCTCGACCAGTTGGAGCCCGACCGCATGCGTCAGAAGCTGCGGCGCGTGGGCTTCGACCTGGACGTCACCCGCAAGCTGGTGGAGCCCAAGGGCAACGTCATCATGATCGTGGGCGTGAACGGCGTGGGCAAGACCACCACCATCGCCAAGCTGGGTACCTACTACCAGAAGCACGGCCGCCAGGTCATGTTCGCCGCTGGCGACACCTTCCGCGCGGCGGGCAGCGCCCAGTTGGCCGTGTGGGGCGAGCGGCTGGGCATCCCCACCGTCACGGGCCCGGACGGCGGCGATCCCGCCTCGGTGGCCTTCGACGCCGCGCAGCAGCGTATAGCCAAGGGCGCTGACCTGCTGATGGTCGACACGGCGGGCCGCCTACACACCAAGCACAACCTCATGGAGGAACTCAAGAAGGTCAAGCGCGTGATCGCCAAGGCGGACCCGGGCGAGCCGAAGGAGACCTGGCTGGTGCTGGACGCCGTCACTGGGCAGAACGGGCTCGAGCAGGCGCGCCGCTTCAACGAGGCCGTCGAGCTCACGGGCGTGGTGGTGACCAAGCTGGATGGCACCGCCAAGGGCGGCATCCTGCTGCCCATCACGCGCGAGCTCGGCATCCCCATCAAGTTCATCGGCGTGGGCGAGCACCAGGACGACCTGCAGCCGTACGACGCCGCCGCGTTCGTGAGGGCCCTGCTGGACATGCCCGCCAAGGCTGCCTGAGCCCAGGTGCCGCCGCGGGTCCTGCTGCTGAGCGCCACGGAGTTCGAGGTCGAGCCCCTGGCGGGCTCCTTCGGCCAACCGGAGACCGACCGCTCCGGCCTACCGGACGGCTGGCGCGCGCGCGAGGGCACCGTGGAGGGGGTGGCGTGCGTGGCCGTGGCCACGGGTGTGGGTAAGGTCAACGCCGCGGCGCTGACCGCGCTGGCGGTAGCCGCCCACCGCCCCGCAGCGCTGCTCCTGGTAGGCATCGGGGGCGCCTACCCGGGCGCTGAGCTCGAACTGGGCCAGGCGGTGCTGGGCCTCAGCGAGACGCATCTCGACACCGGTGTCGGTCACGGCGCCGGCTGGAGCGACATGGAGAGCCTGGGCTTCCCACTCCTGCCCCCCACGCGCACCAGGCCGGCAGCGACCTTCAACCGCATCCCCCTTGCGCCTGGCTCGGCGAGGCTGGCGGAGGAGCTGGGACTGAAGGCGCTCGACTTCGGCACCGCCGAGTCCGTCACCGCGGATGCCGCCACGGCTCAGCTGCTACGCTCGCGGCACGGCGTGGCGATCGAGTCCATGGAGGGCGCAGCCGTAGCCCAGGTAGCCACGGCGCTCTCCGTGCCGCTCTACCAGGTGCGTGGCGTGAGCAACGCCGTGGGCCAGCGCGACAAGGCGCGGTGGCGCGTGGCCGAGGCGGTGGCCGCCAGCTGCGACGCGGCGCGCCGCCTGCTGCCGCATCTACCGGAGGTTGCATGACGTTCTTGGCCAACATCCCCGTCTGGGTCTACTTCATCGTCCTCGCCCTCACCTTCATGGTGGTGCACGTCATGGCGCTCCGCGCCGACCAGCCCCAGAACCGCATGCGTTCCGTGGGCGGGCGGGTCATCTCCTCTCTCCTCCTGCTCCTTACCCTGCTCTTCTTCGACCGGGAGGATCCCGGCAGCCTGCTGATCGCGCTCTTCGGCGCCGCCGTGGCCGGCTTCATCAGTGGGCGCACGGCCACACCGCCCCTGCCACCCCGGCGGGAGGGCCCCGCTGACGAGCATGACGTGGACACCTTAGAGGCCCACGAAGGTACCGCCTCGGAGCCGAGCGACCGGACCTGAGCGTCGGTCTCCCCCCCGCCGCGTGGCTGGGGCGCCCGCCTGCCGTCGGGCACGCCCTCACCTGCGTATACTCGCTCCATGTCTTTAGCAACCGGACTCGAGATCCTCAGCGCAGCGCGCGCCGGCCAGTACGGCGTGGGCGCCTTCAACACCAACAACATGGAGATCACCCAGGCCATCATCGAGGCGGCCGAGGAGACGCGTAGCCCCGTCCTCGTGGCGTTGTCGGAGGGCGGCCTGAAGTACGGCGGCTCCGCCCTCGTGACCGTGGTGAAGCACCTGGCGGAAACGGCCAGCGTGCCCGTTGCCATACACCTGGATCACGGCTCCAGCTTCGAGTCGTGCATGCGCGCCATCAGGCTCGGCTTCACGTCCGTGATGATCGACATGTCGCACGAGGACGAGGAGACGAACGTGCGCGAGACGCGCCGCGTGGTCGAGGCCGCTCACGCGGCGGGCGTGACGGTGGAGGCGGAGATCGGCCGCCTTGGCGGCATCGAGGAGCACGTGGTGGTCAGCGC
>CAYXUE010000104.1:0-6055 GCA_964467885.1 uncultured bacterium
ACCGCGCCACCTCCTCGCCGCGCGCGGCGAGGTAGGCCACCAGCGCCAGGCCCTTGCGGGTCGGCGGCTCTATCGCGGTGGTGCCCAGCCACTCCAGGCTGGGGGAGCCCACGAGCGTTACCCGCAGGCCGCGAGTGCTGTCGGCCATATGTAGGGATTGTAGGCGCGCCTCAGCGGAGCGGGCGTGGGGATTCTGGCGTGGGGGTGCCTAAGAGTTCGCTAGTACACCATCGAGATCAGCTAGTCGGTGTTCGTGCGGAGTAGCGTCTCCCCCCAGCAACCGCGTCAGCTCGGCTCCCGCCTCCAGCACAGCCACGGCAAGCGCCGGCCGTTCCACCTCACCGAAGCGCAGCGCTGGCCCCGCCAGACTCATGGCACCCACCAGGCTTCCGTCGGCGTCCAGCACCGGCACGGACATGGCGTTGGAATCGGCGATGGTTCTACCTTCAATTGAAAGCATCAGTACCTGCTCGCGCCGAGCCTCGGCGTCCTCGGCGTACGGTTCCGACCAGGCCGTGATGACCTTGCCGGCGGCGCCGGTGGTTGCGGGGAACTCGGTTCCTGGAAGTAGGTAGTGAAGGAGGCGGTGCTGGGTGGCGTGCACCCTGAAGAGGCAGACGCGCTTGTCGCCCTCGCGCACGTAGAACGAGACGCTCTCACCTGTGCGGTCGGCCAGGCGCTGCATGACGGGTACGGCTAGGTCGCGTAGGTCGAAGGAGTCGCGGTAAAGGGTGCCAAGCCGGAAGAGCGCCGGGCCCAGGCGGAAGGCACCGTCGGCACCGCGCCGCAGCATGCCACCGCGCTCCAGGGAAACCGCCAGACGTAACAGCGTGCTCTTGTAGAGCCCGGTACGGCGCGCAAGTTCAGCTAACTCCAGCTGCCTGGTGCCGTCCTCGAACGCAGCCAGTATGGACAACGCGCGGTCCACGGCCGCCACGCCTCCGTCCTTGGCGTCGCTACCATCTTTGTCCTTAACGGTCCCCTTGGAGGTTGACAACTTGGCACCTTCTCCTGGCATGATGGCATTGTACAAGAATAGAATCTCGTTCTGTCTAGCAGAACCCAAGCTCTTCGGGTCGCATTATGCCCCAGTAAGGAGGCTCCGCATCTCCGAGATAGCCAGCCGAAACCCGCGGGACCTAAGCTCGTTCCAGCCGGACGCTCCTGACGCGGCAGCGACCAGCCGCTTCGAGCAGCTGAGCCGGCGGGTCGACGAACTGCGACCCGACCTAGAGGCGCTAGCCCTTCGCATCCACGCTGAACCCGAACTGGCGTTCGGCGAGCACCGCACGGTGGCGCGCCTACTGGAGCCGCTGGAGCGCGCGGGCTTCACGATCGAACGCCCACTCGGTGGCCTCGACACCGCGTTCCGCGCCACCCGTACGTTCGGAAAGGGCGGCCCTCGCGTGGCGCTGCTGGCGGAGTACGACGCCTTGCCGGAGCTCGGCCACGCCTGCGGCCACAATCTCATCGGCACGGGCGCCGTCGGCGCCGCCATCGCAGCCGCCGAGCATCTAGAGAAGCTGAACGTGAACTTCACCCTCGAGGTAGTGGGTTGCCCGGCTGAGGAGGGCGGCGGCGGCAAGATCTTCCTCATCGACGCCGGCGTCTTCCACGGCGTGGACGCGGCTCTGATGTTCCACCCCTCGCATCGCACCATGCCCGTGCGCAGCTCTCTAGCGGCCACCCGGCTGACCCTCAAGTTCCACGGCAAGGCGTCCCACGCCGCCACGAACCCGCACTTGGGCATCAACGCGCTGGACGCCTGCATCCAAACCTTCAACGCCATCAACGCTCTGCGGCAGCACTTCCCTGACGAGTACAGGGTGCACGGCATCATCAGTCATGGCGGCACGGCGCCAAACGTGGTTCCTGACTTCGCCGAGGCGCGCTTCCTGATACGCCACCGGCACCTGGGGCAGGTGGCCCAACTCAAGGAAAGGGTGGTTCGCGCGGCGGAAGGCGCAGCCCTGTCCGTCGGGGCGCGCCTGGAGGTAGAGGATGGGATGATGCTGGCCGACCGCATCAGTAACTTCCCGCTAGCCCAGCGCTTCGCGCGTTACCTGGTCGAGCAGGGCATCGAACTGCAGGAGCCGCCCACCGTCGGCGGCGTGGGCTCCTCCGACTTCGGGAACCTCAGCCATGTGCTGCCTGCCATCCACCCTTACGTGAAGATCGCGCCCGAGGGCACCTCGAACCACACCCCCGCCTTCGCCCAGGCCGCTGGCAGCCCGGAAGGGCTGGCCGGCATGATCTCCGCCGCCAAAGCATTGGCAGCTACCGCCGTCGACCTGGCGCTGGAGCCCGAGCTTCTGAAGCGCACCAAAGCCGACTTCGCCACCACCGTTCCGCAGCCCAAGGCTGATAGCCGGGGTCAATAGGAGGCCGTATGTCCGAAGTACGTCAACCGCAACGCCGCACCGTCCTGCAGAGGGTAGCGCTGCTCCTGCTCGGCCTGGCACTACTGGCCTCCGCAGGCGCCCAGCGCACCCTGACCATCGCCCAGACGGTCGACATCCCCGGCTTCGACCCCCATAACCACGGCCTCACTGCCGTGGAGGCGGTCATCACCAACGTCTTCGATTACCTACTGTTCCGCGACGCCAACGGCGACATCCAACCCGCCCTGGCCACGGGTTACGAGCAGGTCGACGACCTGACCTGGCGCTTCACGCTGCGCGACGACGTGCTGTGGCACGACGGCCAACCGTTCACCGCTGCGGACGTCAAGTTCAGCCTCGAGCGCGTGGCGCGCGACGAGTCGCTGTTCGAGCACGACAGCTTCCAGCAGATCGCCGAGGTCGAGATCGTCAACGACCACGAGGTGCTCATCCATACCTCCGGTCCCGACCCGGTGCTCCTCAACCGCGTCAGTCGCAAGGGCGCGGACATCGTTCCGGCGCACGTCATCGAGGCGGTGGGCTGGGAAGGCTTCTCGGTCAACCCCGTCGGCACCGGCCCGTTCCGCTTCGTGGAATGGGTGCGTGACGACCGCGTGGTGCTGGAGGCGTTCCCCGACCACTGGCGCGGCGCCCCTGTCTGGGACCGACTGGTGTTCCGCGCCGTCCCCGAGGACGCTACCCGCGTAGGCGAGCTGCTGACCGGCAACGTCGACATCGCCGTCAACTTCCCGTCGCAGGACGTGGCGCGCGTGCGCGCAGCGAACGGTGCCGACGTCATCTCGCAGCCGACCACGCGCATCATGATGCTGCTCTTCAACACTGCTGACGGCAAGGCCACCGCCGACCCGCGCGTCCGCGAGGCCATCGAGCTGGCCATCGACAAGGAGCTGCTGGTGGAGGTCGTGGCCGACGGCTTCGGCGTGCCAGTCGCAGCCCGCGTCTCGCCCGGTGTGGACATGGCGCCCATGAAGTATTACGACCAGAACGCCTACGACCCCGAGCGCGCCGTCGAGCTGCTGGCCGAAGCCGGCTACGGCCCCGGCGACCTGACCATCGCGCTGCAGGGCCCCGCGGGCCGCTACCCTGGCGACGCCGACACGCTGGCGGTAGTGCAGGTGATGCTCAACGACATCGGCGTGAACACGACCCTCGAGTCCTTGGAGTGGAGCGCTTACAACAGCCGCATCTGGGGCGCTGACAACGTGGAGAACATCGCCCTCATCGGCCTGGCCAACTCGCTGTTCGACGGCTGGTTCGCCCTTCGAGCGCTGCCGTGTGACGGCTCGTACGCCAAGCGCACCAACTGGTGTAATCCCGAGTTCGATCAACTTCTGACCGACGCGGAGTTCAACCTCGACCTGGATGAGCGCGCCCGCCAGATCGAGGCAGCCTACGACATCGTGGCGGAGGAACGCCCCATGATTGCCCTGTTCCAGATCGACGCCCTCGTTGGTGTCAGCAACGCCATCGAATGGCAGCCCCGCCCGGACGAGATGATCTGGGCTTTCGACATCCAGCCCAAGTAAGGCTTGGGGGCCGCCGCTACCCGGCGGCCCCACCCCTATCTTCATGCTTGCCTATCTAGGTCGCCGCGCTCTGCAGATGGTTCCGATCCTGTTCGGGGTCGTGACGATAATCTTCGTGCTCCTGCGCCTATCTGGCGACCCGGTGCGTCTCTACCTGCCGGAGGACGCCTCCGAGCAGCAGATCGCGCAGATGCGAGCCTCTCTCGGCCTCGACCGGCCCATCCATGTTCAGTACGGCATCTACCTCGCTCGTCTGGCCACGGGCGACCTGGGAGAATCGATCCGCTACCGCAACCAGGACGTGGCCGCCATAGTGCTAGAGCGCTTGCCGGCCACGCTGGAACTCGCGGGCGCGTCGCTGCTGGTGGCCATACTCATCTCCTTGCCTTTGGGAACCCTGGCAGCGCTGAATCGCAACCGCCTGCCCGACCTGGCGTCGTCCGCCGTGGCCATGCTGGGCCGCGCCATGCCCAACTTCTGGGTGGGCATCATGCTCATCCTCTTCTTCGGCATCCGGCTGGAGTGGTTCCCCGTTTCGGGTCGTAGTGGGCTTGCCAGCCTGGTGCTGCCCGCGGTCACCCTGGGCGCCTCCATGGCGGCCTTGCTCATGCGACTGGTGCGGTCGGGCATGCTCGAGGTCATGAGCCAGGACTACGTGCGCACTGCCAAGGCCAAGGGCCTGCCGTGGCGCACGGTTGTAGTGAAGCACGGTCTGCGCAACGCGCTTATCGCCTACGTGACCGTGCTGGGCCTCGAGATCGCCGGGCTCATGGCCGGCGCCGTGATCACCGAGCAGGTATTCGCCTGGCCGGGTATCGGCCGCCTGGCCATCCAGGCCATCAACTCGCTGGACATGGCCATCGTGCAGGCGGTGGTCATCCTGGCCTCCGTCATCGTTATGGTGGCCAACCTGGCGGTGGACCTCACCTACGCGCTCATCGATCCGCGCATCAGGTACGTATGAGCGCCAGAGTCAACCGGGTCCCTCGTTCGCACAGCCGGCGCCGCCTGCCGCCCGCCCTGCGCAGCCTGCTGCGCTCCCCCACCGGCAGCATCGGGATGGTCTTGGTAACGCTGTTCGTGTTGGCCGCGTTATTCGCACCGCAACTGGCGCCGTTCGACCCCAACGCCACCAACCTGCGCGCCCGGCAGGTGCCGCCAGCATGGATAGATGGCGGCAGCGCCCAGAACCTATTGGGAACCGACCAGCTCGGCCGCGACATCCTCTCGCGCCTGATCTTCGGCACGCGCGTGGCGCTGATCGTGGGCCTAGGGGGCGTGGCGTTGACCTCGCTGGTGGGCGTCACACTCGGGCTGCTGGCTGGCTACTTCCGCGGTCGTGTGGACTCCGTCATCTCGCGGGTCATAGACACACTGCTCTCCATCCCCAACGTGCTGCTATACCTGGTGGCGCTGGGTGTCTTCGGTCCGAGCCTGACCATGCTGATAATCGTCATCGGCCTGGTTAACTGGACCACCTTCGCACGGGTGGTGCGTGGCGAGGTCATAGCCATACGCGAGCGCGAGTTCGTGGACGCCGCCCGTGCCAACGGCGCGCGCTCCCTGCGCGTGATCCTCATGCACGTGCTACCCAGCGTCAGCGGACCGATCATGGTGGTGGGCACCCTTAACGTGGCCACCATCATCATCCTCGAGGCGTCGCTGTCCTTCCTAGGGTTCGGTGTGCAGGCGCCCACGGTGACCTGGGGGCGCATGCTTGCCGATGGCCGAGACTACCTGGCCACGGCCTGGTGGCTCGCGACTTTCCCCGGCGTAACCATCACGCTACTGGGGTTGGGTCTGCTGTTCCTAGGTGACTGGCTGCGCGACCTGCTGGATCCGCGGTTGCGGGGGCGGTAGTAGGGGCGCCCCACAGGGCGCACCGATGACCGCGTTGGCCAAGGGTTCCTTCGGCGACGATTCCCTACGCCTGCGCTCCTGGCCAGCGTCCCCACCAACCGAAGCCGATGGGGACGCGCCGAGTACGGGTGGGTACGCGGTGGGTGAGGCCGAAGAGGCTATCGGCGACCCCGCGCTTCATAGCCGCCTCGGCCCAGACCGGTTAGCGCAGGTCCTCGAAAGTGTAGGAGACCAGGCCGTCGCCCAGCCTAATGGTTCGCTGCCCCT
>CAYXUE010000105.1:0-3271 GCA_964467885.1 uncultured bacterium
TAGTTGCAGTTCTTTCCAGTACGGTTGGACGCCGTTGGTAGCCGGGGCGCGTTCGTTCCGCGCGGGTCATCGCTTGCTGGTAGGCGGCTTTCCGACCGGCGCCCGAATGGGGCCGGTATTCCTAAGTAGGGTGTGGACGCCTAGATTATCCCGTGCGCCCGGGTGGCGCGCGCCACCTTGCGGAAGCCGGCGATGTTGGCGCCCAGCACGAAGTCGTCCGGCGCGCCTAGCTCCTCGGCGGACTCGCGGCAGCGGCGGTGGATGTTCTTCATGATGTCCTGCAGGCGCTCGTCGGTCTTGGCGAAGCTCCAGCGGTCGCGGCTGGCGTTCTGCTGCATCTCGAGCGCGGAGGTGGCTACCCCGCCGGCGTTGGCCGCCTTGCCGGGCCCGAATGCCACTCCGGCGGCCTGGAAGGCCCGCACGGCGTCCGGCGTGCACGGCATGTTGGCGCCCTCGGCCACGGCCACCACGCCGTTGGCGATGAGTTGCCGGGCGTCCGCCAGGTTCAGCTCGTTCTGGGTGGCGCTGGGGAAGGCCAGTTGGCAGGGCACCTCCCACACGCTGGCGCCCGCCTTGAAGTCCGCGTGGGAACGTACCTGCACGTACTCGGAGAGGGGCCGGCGCCGCACCTCCTTCAACTCCTTCACTACGCCCAGGTCGATGCCTTCGGGGTCGTAGACGCGACCCTGGGAGTCGGAGCACGCCACCACTTTGGCGCCGAGTTGCTGCAGCTTCTCCATGGTGTAGATGGCCACGTTGCCCGCTCCGCTTACGACGCAGGTGCGGCCCTCCAGGGACTCGCCCCGGGCGACCAGCATCTCCTGCATGAAGTAGACGCAGCCGTAGCCCGTGGCCTCCTTGCGCACGCGCGAGCCGCCCCAGTCGAGGCCCTTACCGGTGAGCACGCCGGCCTCGTAGCGGTTGGTGATGCGCTTGTACTGGCCGAAGAGGTAGCCGATCTCGCGCTCGCCCACGCCCACGTCGCCGGCGGGCACGTCCGTGTACTCGCCTAAGTGCCTGTGCAGTTCGGTCATGAAGCTCTGGCAGAAGCGCATGATCTCGTGCTCGCTGCGTCCCTTGGGGTCGAAGTCGCTGCCGCCCTTGCCAGTGCCTATGGGCATGCCGGTGAGGGCGTTCTTGAAGATCTGCTCGAAGGAGAGGAACTTGACGGTGTCCAGCGTGACGTTGGGGTGGAAGCGCAGGCCGCCCTTGTAGGGGCCCAGCGCGCTGCTGAACTCGATTCGGAAGCCGCGGTTCACATGCACCTCGCCCTGGTCGTCCACCCAGGGTACGCGGAAGATGATCTGCCGCTCCGGTTCGCAGATGCGTTCGATGAGCCTGTCCTGCAGGTACTCGGGGTGTTTGGCAACCAGCGGCCCCAGGCTGCCGAGCATCTCGTCCACCGCCTGCAGGAAGTCGCGCTCCCCTAGGTTGCGGTGCTCGATGCGGGATTGGATCTGGCGGAGGGCTTCCCCGCGGTCTTGGCTTCTGAGGCTCGACATGGCGAGAAGGTTACTGCATGTGGGCGGGATCGCGTCCAGGGCTCAGCAAGAATACCTGGGCCCTACTCGAGGACCCATCTGGAGTCGGGCGTAACCTCTGCAGGGATCGGCACAAGGGGACCGGGTGCCGAACAACGCCGGCCGCACCCCTTGAGGCGTGCGGCCGGCGTCATCTACCTCTAACTCGTTTACTTGTTGACGGCGTCCTTGAGCGTCTTGCCGGCCTTGAAGGCGGGCGCCTTGCTCGCGGGGATCTGGATCTTCTCGCTGGTGCCGGGCTTGACGCCCTGGCGGGCGGCGCGGTTGCGCACTTCGAACGTGCCGAAGCCCGTCACCTGCACGCTGTCGCCCTTGGCGAGAGCGCCCTGGATGGCGTCGAACACGCCGTTGACGGCCGCGCCGGCGTCCTTCTTGCTGAGGCCGGCCTGTGCTGCTACCTGGTCGATCAGTTCGGATTTAGTCATCAAGAACCTCCGAGGCGGAGAATATCGCGTTGGAGCCGCTAGGGAGGGGGATTCATTACGAGCTGGTGCACAGTTCCCACTTCGGAGTGCCCGCCGAACCCTCATCCAGGGAGCGCGGGGACCACTTCGCTGGCGCCGGCGTTCCTGGCGGCTAGGGCGTATCGAGTACACTCGGGCGCATGTCCCACGGCTCCACTGGTCACGACCAACTACTGAAGAGTCGTGTGGTGAGCGGTGCGCGCGGCTATTACGGCTGGACCCTCCTAGGCGCCGCCATCGTCGGAATGATGATGACCGCGCCGGGTCAGACGCTCGGCGTGTCCGTGTTCCTCGACCGCATCATCGAGGACCTGCGCGTCTCGCGCTCCACCGTTTCGCTGATGTACACCATCGGCACCCTGACGGGGGCGCTGACGCTGCCGTTCATCGGGCGCTTCATCGACCGGCGCGGGCCCCGGGTGGGCGTCATAGTCATCGCCTCGCTCTTCGCGCTGGCCTGCGCCTTCATGGGCCTGGTCAACGGCCTGGTCATGCTGCTCGTCGGATTCGTGCTGATCCGCGGCCTGGGGCAGGGCGCGTTGTCGCTGGTGAGCCTCCACGCCGTGAACATCTGGTTCGTGCGGCGCCGCGGCCTGGCGGTGGGGCTGCTGGGGCTCGGCATGGCCGCCGCAACCGCGTTCTTCCCGCTCGTCATCGAGGGACTCATCGGGGCGTTCGGCTGGCGCGGCGCCTACGTGGCGCTAGGGGTGCTGGTGGCGGTGGTCATGCTGCCGGTGGGCGGGCTGTTCTACCGGGTGCAGCCCGAGAGGTTCGGCCTGCAGCCGGACGGCTTGCCGGCCGCCGAGGACGCTCCGCCGGAGCGCGACTACACGCCGAGCCAGGCGCGCCGTACCCGCACCTTCTGGCTCTTCGTCGCTGGTGACTTCCTCATAGCCATGCTGAGCACGGCCCTGGTGTTCCACCACTACAGCATCATGGGTGCGTCCGGCCTTACGCGCGTCGAGGCGGCCACCGTCTTCATGCCCATGGCCATTACCACGGCCGGCGCCAACCTGTTGGGCGGCGCGCTCATGGACCGTGTGGCGCCGCGCTTCCTGCTGGCCGGGAGTCAGCTGCTACAGGTCATCACCCTGGTGCTAGCCGCGTTCGTGGTGGGTGCGGGCCCCATGCTCGTTTACGGCGCGCTGCTCGGCATCACGCAGGGTTTCAACGGCGCCATCAAGTCGAGCGTCAACGCCTACTACTTCGGCCGCAAGCACATCGGCGCCATCAAGGGCCTGGCCAGCACCATCTCGGTGGCGGGCA
>CAYXUE010000105.1:3371-6002 GCA_964467885.1 uncultured bacterium
GGCGCTGCCGTGATCCGATTTCTCAGCCGGCCTGAGCGCCGCGCCTCTCGCTGGACGTCAGACGCTCTACCAGGGCGGCGCTGTCCGGGTTGAGTCCCCTGACGGTGACGCGGACGCCTCGGTAGCGGAACCGCTGCGCCAGCTTCTCTACCGCCTCCACGGCGGTCACGTCCCACACGTGGGCGTGCGTCAGGTCTATCACCACCTCCGTGAGTTCCTCCTCCAGGTCGAAGCTCTCGAGGAAGGTCTCGGTGCTCACGAAGAAGAGCTGTCCGGCCACGCGGTAAGTGCGGCGCCTGGCCACGGGGTCCAGCTCGCTGGTGACCGTGACCACCTTGGCCACCTTGCGGGCGAAGAAGACGGTGCTGAGCAGCACCCCAACGAGCACACCAAGGGCCAGGTTGCTGGTGGCGAGCACCACGGCCACCGTGCTGACCATGACGATGGTGTCGCTGAGGGGCGCGCGGACGATGCCGAAGAGACTCTGCCAGTCGAAGGTGTTGATGGAGACCATGATCATCACGGCCACCAGCGCGCCCATGGGGATGACGCGCACGAAGTCGCCCAGCACCAGGATGAGGATGAGCAGGTAGACGCCGGCCAGGAACGACGAGAGCCGCCCGCGGCCGCCGCTGGTGACGTTGATGATGGACTGACCGATCATGGCGCAGCCGGCCATGCCACCGAAGAAGCCCGTGACCACGTTGGCCAGGCCCTGGCCGGTACTCTCGCGGTTCTTGTCACTGGGCGTGTCGGTGAGGTCGTCGACGATGTTGGCGGTGAGCAGCGACTCGACCAGGCCGACCAGCGCCAGCGAGATGGAGAAGGGCAGGATGATCATCAGCGTCTCGAGGTTGAGCGGCACGGCGGGGATGCCGAACACGGGCAGCACCGTGGGCAGCTCGCCCATGTCGCCCACCGTGGAGAGCGGGCTGCCGGTGAACACGGCGAACAGCGTGAGGCCAACGATGGCCACCAGCGGTGCTGGCACGGCCTTGGTCAGGCGCGGCAGCAGGTAGATGACGCCCAGCCCCGCCAGCACCACCAGGTAGATGAGCGGGTGCGCGCCCACGAAGTGCTCGAGCTGGGCCAGGAAGATCATGATGGCCAGCGCGTTGACGAAGCCGAGCATCACGGGCTGGGGCACGAAACGCATGTAGCGGCCCAGCTTCAGCCAGCCGAAGACGAGCTGGAGTAGGCCGGCCAGGATGGTGGCGGCGAAGAGGTACTCCACTCCGTGGTCCTTGACGAGGGTCACTATCACGAGCGCCATGGCGCCGGTGGCGGCGCTGATCATGCCGGGGCGGCCGCCGGCGATTGCGGTGATGACGGCCATGGTGAAGCTGGCGTAGAGGCCGACCTTGGGGTCGACGCCGGCGATGATGCTGAAGGCTATCGCTTCGGGGATGAGGGCGAGGGCCACGACCAGTCCTGAGAGCAGGTCGCCGCGGACGTTGCCGAACCACTCGTGTTGCAAGCGCTTCAGGCGTGGGGTTATCAGCATCACATCTCCTTAGCGGGCGCGCCGCGCTCTGGCGGCGGTCCACACATGCGGCGCTGTCCGCCGCGTTAACGGGGGTCGTTCGGGTCTTGGTGTTCTACTAGTCGGCTTCGGGCTCGTGGGCGATGAGGACGGGCAGGCGGGCGTGACGCACAACCGCTTCGGCCACGCTGCCGACCAGCAGGTGTGCCAGGCCGGTGCGGCCGTGCGTGCCCATGACTATGAGGTCCGCGCCCCACTCGTCCGCGCGGGCCAGGGTCTTCTCATAAGGTGTGCCGATGGCCACGTCGCAGAGTTCGCTCGGCCTCGCCAACGCCGTCAGGCGCTGCAAGGTCTCGGCCACCAGCGCCCGGCTCTCTTCGGCCGAGTGCACCGGAGACTTCAGAGCTCCGGCCAGCTGTTTGGGCTCCAGCACGTGCAGCAGGTAGATCTCGGCGCCCGGGAAACCTTCGCGGGCGATGCGCAGGGCCTCGCCGGCGCTGGGCGAGAAATCGGTGGGTACGAGGATGCGTTCGAACACTTGGGGGTCTCCTGGAACGGCGTTGGTCCGCTGTCCGGACGCCGGCGGTTCCAAAGGATGAGCGTACGACACCGCTTGACGCTGTGTCCAGCCCTAGTGAACATGGCCGGCGGTTTTGCCGGGTGGTTCAGCTGCTGGTGTCGGGGAGGCGCCGCAGCGGCACCGCGCGTAGGCTCACCACCAGCAGGTGCGCCCGATCCTCCGTGCGGTTGACGAGTTCGAGGAGCTGATGCTCGGGAAGGGCGTGCAAAGCGTCCCCTTCCGACAGCTCGGCCTCGCCGGTGGCGAGGCGCGTGACGACGCTGCCCTGTAGCACGGTCACGAACACCTCCGTGGACTCGGCTGGCAGCAGGCTCACGCTGGCGCCCGGCAGCAGGGTCAGCATGCGCGGCGCCAATGACCCGCCCGAGCGGCTGAGGCTGGCCAGGCGCGTGCCGTCGCTGGGGCTTGGCAGTACGCTGCGCTGATCCGCGCGCACCACGGGGTCCACGGGCGCCTGCGCGAAGAGGTCCGCCAAGCTCACTCCGAGCGCTTGCGCTATCTTCTCCAGCGAGGCTATGGAGGGGCTCGTCTCGTCGCGCTCCACCTGCGAGAGGAACGAGGCCGACAG
>CAYXUE010000106.1:0-5912 GCA_964467885.1 uncultured bacterium
ACGATGGCGCGCTGCGTGACGAGGTTGTACACGTTGTGCGACCAGTTCTGGATGGTCGAGTAGCGGACGTTCGAGCCCTCCTGCGCGATGATCTCGATGACGCCGGAGTGGAACGAGTTGGTGGTGTAGGCGGGCGCCGTGCAGCCCTCGATGTAGTGGAACTTGGAGCCGGGCGCGCCGATGATGAGCGTGCGCTCGAACTGCCCGATGTTCTGGGCGTTCAGCAGGAAGTACGCCTGCAGCGGCACGTCCACGTGCACGCCCTCGGGCACGTACACGAACGAGCCGCCCGACCACACGGCCGAGTTCACCGCGGCGAAGTAGTTGTCCTCGGGCGGCACGACCGTGGCGAAGTACTCCTTGAAGATCTCGGGGTGCTCCTTCAGGCCCGTGTCGGTGTCGAGGAAGATGACGCCGAGCTTCTCCCACTCCTCCTTGAGGTTGTGGTAGACCATCTCGGACTCGTACTGGGCGCCCACGCCGGCCAGCGCGCGCTGCTCGGCCTGGGGCACGCCGAGGCGTTCGTAGGTGCGGCGCACTTCCTCGGGGATGTCATCCCAGCTGCCCGCCGTCTGCTGCTGCTCGTTCGGGCGGATGTAGAAGTAGATGTCGTCGAAGTCGAGGTCACTAAGGTCGGGACCCCACTTGGGACGGCCCTTCTTCTCGGCGATCTCCAGGGCGCGCAGGCGGAAGTCGAGCATCCACTGCGGCTCGCCCTTGTAGTAGCTGATCTGCTCGACGACGCGCTTGGTCAGGCCCTTCTCGGACCTGAAGAAGTACTCCTCGGCGAGCTTGAAGTCGTACTGCTCCGTGTGGCGCATCCCTTCCAGCTTGGCTGCATCGGGATGTAGTTCGTTAATGTCGGACATGCGTCCCTCCGTCCGTAACCCCGGTCAGGGGCGGGTGAAGCGTGCTCAGGCGGCCGATTCGCGGACCCACTCGTAGCCCTTCTCGTCGAGCTCCATGGCCAGCTCCTTCTCGCCCGTGCGGGTGATGCGGCCGTCCAGCATCACGTGCACCTTGTCGGGGACGATGTAGTTGAGCAGGCGCTGGTAGTGGGTGATGACGAGCGCACCGAACTCGGGGCCGCGCGCGGCGTTCACGCCCTGCGAGACGACCTTCAGTGCGTCGACGTCGAGGCCGGAGTCGGTCTCGTCGAGGATGGCGTAGCGCGGCTCGAGCACCAGCAGCTGCAGGATCTCGGAGCGCTTCTTCTCACCGCCCGAGAAGCCCTCGTGCAGGTTGCGCTCGATGATGCTGTCGTCCCAGTTGAGCTCCTTCACGGCCGCCTGGAGCTTCTGGTAGAACTCCATGACGCCGATCTCGTCGCCCTCCTCGCGGCGGGCGTTCAGCGCCAGGCGCAGGAAGTTGGCGATGCTAACGCCGGGGACTTCAACGGGGTACTGGAAGGCGAGGTAGAGACCCTCGCGGGCCCGCTCGTCGGGCTCCATCTCGAGGATGGACTGGCCCTCCAGGAGGATGTCGCCGTCGGTGATCTCGTACTGCGGGTCGCCGGCGATGACCTTGGCCAGCGTGGACTTGCCGGAGCCGTTGGGCCCCATCAGCGCGTGCACCTCGCCGCGCGGCACCACCAGATCGACCCCCTTGAGGATCGGCTCGCCGTCTACGATGCGGGCGTGAAGGTTCCTGATCTCGAGCGTCTTGTCACTCATCTATGCACCTCTCGTGGGCAGCTGACTGCACCGGTTGTTTCCGCGTGTTCGTGTCCGTAACGGCGTCCCAGACGGGCCCAGCTCGTTATTAGGACTCATTCCGAGTTTGAGTATACCCGATGGGCCGCCCGCTTCTAACCGAGCGGTTGACTCAGGAATAAGGGTATCAGTGGCGCGTCAGCCGCCATGCAATCCAAGTGCCACAGCGCTCCCTCCGGTAGCGCCGTCGCCATGTGCGGCCGCTAGCTCAGCGCTTCCTCAACCAGCCGAAGAGGCCGCGGCGCTTCCCGCCGTTCTCCTCGCGCTCCTCGCTCATCGGGCCGGTGCGGCTGGAGCGGCCGGTAGCGGGTGGCGGTTCCGCCTCGGGGGTGGCCTCCTCCGTCATGCCGGCGGCCTCCCGTAGCGCTTGGGCGAACTCGCCGGCCGTGGTGAAGCGCTTCTGGGGATCGCGGGCCATGGCCTTCGAGACGATCCGCACCACCTGGGTGGATATGTCGGGTCGCAGGCGACGGATGTCGCGGGGGACCTCGGTGTGGTGCGCCACCATGAGGGCGTCGTAGGAGGTGCCCACGAACGGTCGCTCACCTGCGATGGCCTCGTAAGCCAGGATGCCCAGGCTGTAGATGTCCGATAGCGCGCCGGCCGAGCGACCCTCGAAGACCTCGGGCGCCATGTAGAAAGCGGTGCCCACCCGGGCCTCGCTGTCCTCACCCATGAAGACGCCAGTGCCGAAGTCGCCCAGCTTGGCCTGGCCCTGGTCCGTCAGGAAGACGTTGGCCGGCTTCACGTCGCGGTGCAGAACCTGGCGCGAGTGAGCGTGGGTCAGCCCGTCCGCCACCTGCACCACCAGCTCGTAGCAGCGCTGCAACGGCAGGCGGCCGCGCTCCAGCAGGTGCTGGTCCAGCGTGCCGCCTCCGCAGTACTCCAGAGCCAGGAAGGCGCCCTCGCCCGTGGGGTAGCCGTCGAAGGCTGCCACCACGTTGGGGTGCCCGAGCTTGACCGTTATGGCGACCTCGTTCTCGAACATCCGCTTGAGGACCGGCCTGACGGAGAGCTCCGGCCGCGGCAGCTTCAGCGCCACCTGGCCGAACACCGAGTGCTCGGCCAGGTAGACGTGCGACGTCTGACCCGACCCCAGCTTGGAAACGATCCTGTAACCAGATGGCACGAAGTTAGGGTCGTCCCCGGCCTTTGGCATCCCGCTCCTTGATCCCCCTCCGCCGCTTGGCAGCGCTAGCGCGCCCTAGCGAACAACGACTCGAGCTGCATGTCCTCACCCGGCTCGAGGACCAGACCCTTGGCCGAGGTCTCCGCCTCGACCCGCCGCTTGAACGCGGCCGGATCCTGCTCGAGCAGGGGGAAGGTTCCGAAGTGGACGGGCATGACGTACCTGGGCCTGATCAGCTTGACCGCTTCCAGGGCGTCCGTCGGACCCATGGTGTAGTTGTCGCCGATGGGGAGCAGGGCCAGGTCTATGCCCAGGTCGCCCACCAGGCGCATGTCCGAGAAGAGCGCGGTGTCGCCCGCGTGGTAGATGCGGAACCCGCCGATATCGAGAACCAGCCCCGTGGGCATGCCGCCGTAGGTGCCGTCCGGGAAGGAGCTGGAGTGCCAGGCGGGCGTGAGACGCACCTTGCCGAACGGGAACCGGTGCGTACCGCCCACGTTCATGCCGTGGGCCTTCAGCTCGAGCCGCTCCGCGTACGTGGCTACCTCGGCGGTGCCGATGACGGTGGCGCCCGTGCGCCCGGCCAGTTCCGGCACATCGCCCCAGTGGTCGCCGTGCGCGTGGGTCACCAGCACGTAGTCGGGGTTCAGGCCGTCCAGCTCGACCGGCGTGGTGGGGTTGCCCGTGATGAAGGGGTCGATCACCAGGGAGTACCGCTCGCCGCCAGCCTCGAAATCGAGACCTATGCCGGCGTGACCGAGGAAGGTGAGCCTCATCCGGCGCCCTCCCCCCGGCGCCGCGTGGGTTCCTTGCTCTCCCCCGTCAACGTAGCTGTACCAGCGCGAAGTAGTAGAGCGCGACGCCGATGGCGGGCAGCATGGCGATGCCGGCGGCTTCCTTGGCGCGGCCGAAGGCGTAGGCGCCAAGGGCCAGCAACACGGAGCCCGCTGCCACGAAGGGGTAGGCCCAGAAGAGGAAGCTCCAGGCGCCCTGCAGGTCGAGTTGCTGGATGGTGCCGCCCTCGCCCGTGAGCAGGATCATCGCTCCCATGGACCAGAAGATGCTGACCATGAACGTGGCCAGGAAACCGAAGATGAGCCCGAACAGGCCCAGGAGCCGCTCTAGGTCGATCTCCAGCGGTCTGGCGAACCTCATGCTGGAAGTGGCAGTGCTGTTCACTAGGGTGCCTCCTTGTGCTGACGCTACTTTACCGCAGGCGCGCCGTGTCGGCCCTGGTAGGCGCTCTTCCATGACCCTCTGGTATACTGCCGCGCTACCGCGCCGGAGACGGCGCCCGTACCTGATCGTCCGCTAACTAACCTAGCGTGTAGGGGAGGAACCTTGCAGGACCTCATCATTCGCGGGGCACGCGCGCACAACCTGAAGAACGTCGACTTAGAGCTCCCCCGTAACAAGTTCATCGTATTCACCGGAGTCTCCGGTTCAGGCAAGTCAACACTAGCTTTCGATACCGTCTACGCGGAAGGGCAGCGGCGCTACGTCGAGAGCCTCTCCGCCTACGCCCGGCAGTTCCTCGGCATCATGGACAAGCCGGACGTCGACTCCATCGAGGGCCTCAGCCCGGCCATCAGCATCGACCAGAAGACCACGAGCCACAACCCGCGCTCCACGGTGGGCACGGTCACCGAGATCCACGACTACCTGCGACTGCTCTTCGCCCGGGTCGGTGTGCCGCACTGCCCCGTCTGCGGACGCGTCATCGAGCGCCAGTCGAGCTCGGAGATCGTGGACCAGCTCCTCAACCGCTTCCTGGACAAGCGCGCCCTGCTGCTGGCTCCGGTGGTGCGCGGCCGGAAGGGCGAGTACCGCAAGCTCTTCACCGAGATTAAGAAGGAAGGCTTCACCCGCGTGCGGGTGGACGGGCTGGTGCAGACCGTGGACCAAGCGCTGGAGGCGGACCTCGAGCGCTTCGAGAAGCACGACATCGACATCGTGATAGACCGCGTGGTCCTCAGCGAGGACGACCGCTCGCGCATAGCCGAGTCGGTGGAGCTGGCGCTGGCCAAGGGCGAGGGCCTCATGCGTGCCTTCCTGCCCGACGACGAGCTGGACGAGCTCTTCTCCGAGAACTTCGCCTGCCCGGAGCACGGCACGTTCCTCGAGGAGATGGAGCCGCGCACCTTCTCGTTCAACGCCCCTTACGGCGCCTGCAGCCGCTGCGCCGGACTGGGCTACCTGCAGCAGTTCGATCCCGAGCTCATCGTGCCGGACCCCGACCTCTCCATCTCGCAGGGCGCCATCGCCCCCTGGACGGGTGGCCGCGGCGACTCCGGCAAGGTCTTCTACTGGGACCGTCTCAAGGCGCTCTCCGAGTACGCCGACTTCGATCTCTCGACGCCCTGGCGCGAGCTGCCCGAGGAGGTGCGCAACCTGGTGCTGCGCGGCTCCGATGAGCCCATCGAGGTCGTCTACGCCCGCGGCGGCCGGGAGACCATGCGCTTCCGAGCCGAGTTCGACGGCGTCATCCCCAACCTGGAGCGGCGCCTCAAGGAGGCCGTCTCCGAGTCCGTGCGCGAGCGACTCGAGGAGTACATGTCGCTGGTGGCCTGCCCCGACTGCGGCGGTACCCGCTACAAGCCCGAGGTCCTGGCTGTCACGGTCGACGGCCGCAACATCGCCGAGGTCAGCAACATGACGGTCCTCGACGGCCGCAAGCTGTTCGCCGAGCTGGAGCTGGAGGGCGCCGCCGGGCAGGTGGCGCAACCCATCCTGCGTGAGGTCAACGCCCGCTTGGGCTTCCTGGAGGACGTGGGCCTGGATTACCTCAGCCTGGACCGCAGCGCCAACACCCTCTCGGGCGGCGAGGCGCAGCGCATCCGCCTGGCCACCCAGGTCGGCAGCGGCCTCACCGGTGTGCTCTACGTGCTGGACGAGCCGTCCATCGGGCTGCACCCGCGCGACAACGCGCGGCTGCTCAAGACCCTGCTGCACCTGCGCGACCTGGGCAACACGCTGATAGTGGTGGAGCACGACGAGGAGACCATGCGTTCCGCCGACTACATCGTGGACCTGGGTCCGGGCGCCGGCGTGCACGGCGGCGAGGTGGTGGC
>CAYXUE010000107.1:0-5855 GCA_964467885.1 uncultured bacterium
TGATGCGCCCCGGCAGCGAACCTATGTAGGTGCGCCGGTGGCCGCGGATCTCGGCTTCGTCGCGCACGCCGCCCAGGCTCATGCGCACGAACTTGCGGTTGAGGCTGCGAGCTATGGACTTGCCCAGGCTGGTCTTGCCCACGCCCGGCGGACCGACCAGGCAGAGGATGGGCGCCTTGTAGTCGGAGTCCTCGATGTCCTTGGTGAGCTGCCGCACCGCCAGGAACTCGATGATGCGCTCCTTGGGCTCCTCCAGGGCGTAATGGTCCTCGTCGAGGACCTCCTGCGAGTGCTGGATCTCGAGCTTCTCCTCGTCGATCTCCGACCAGGGGAGGTCTATGAGCGTATCGAGGTACGTGCGCACCACCGTGGCTTCGGGGGAGCCGCCCGCCATCTTCTCCAGCCGTTCTATCTCCTTGAGCGCGCGCTCTTCCGCGTGCTCCGGCATGTTCTTCTCTTCGATCTTCTTACGCAGCTCCTCGGTCTCCGAACCCTCGTCCGAGCCGAGCTCCTTCTGTATGGCCTTCATCTGCTCGCGCAGGAAGTACTCGCGCTGGTTGGAGTCCATCTGCTGCTTGACGCGGGCGCTTATCTGCTTCTCGGTCTCGTACCACTCCAGGTCGCGGGTGAGGAAACCGTAGACCAGTTCCAGGCGCTTGAGGGCCGAGGGCTCCTCCAGGGTGGCCTGCTTGTCCGGCACATCCCAAGTGGCGTACTTGGCCACCACGTCGGCCAACGAGCCCGGCTCCTTCATGGAGCGCAGGTTCTCGAGGTGGAACGAGTCCAGCCTCAGGTTCTTGTTCTGAGTGGCGTACTCGCTGAAGGCGGCCTTGACCTGCTCCATGAGCGCCGTGACTTCGTCGTCCTGCCTGTCAGCGGCGACCTCGGCGATGGTGGTGACGCGAGCGCGCAGGCTGGCACCGGGGAGGTACTCCTCGATACGGGCGCGGTCGCGGCCCTCCACGAGGACCTGGAGGGTGTCGTTGGGAAGGCGGATGACCTGCTTGACCAGGGCCAGGGTGCCCACTTCGTAGAGTTCGTTCTCGCCGGGATCGTCCACACGCGAATCGCGCTGCACCACCAGGAGGACCCGGTTATCTCCCGCCTGCGCCTCTTCCAGCGCGCGCTTGGACTTGGGCCGACCGACGTCGACGTTCTCCAGAGTGCGGGGAAGGACGACTTGCGTCCTGAGTGCAATTACGGGTAGTTCCCAATCCATGAACCAAGTAAACCCCGAGGAGTGGTGTCAGTACCGTAAGGTGGCTGACTGCCAAGCCGGTATCAGAGTTCGGTAGTGGCGCCAAGTTCAGGGGCCAGCGGCTCCATGCCCAAGTCCCTCAACTGCGGGGCGAAGCCGTCCATAACCTCGGGCTCGCCGTGCACCATCACCACCTTCTTCGGGTTGGCCGGCTGGATGAAGGCCATGAGGTCGTCGTGATCTGCGTGCGCCGAGAGGCCGGAGATGGTGTGGATCTTGGCCCGAACCACGATCTCGTCGCCGTAGATGCGCACGCGCTGCGCTCCGTCCTGCAGCAGGCGGCCGAACGTGCCGGGCGCCTGGTAACCGACGATGATGACGCTGGCTTCGCCGCGCCAGAGGTTGTGCTTCAGATGATGCAGGATGCGCCCGCCCGTCATCATGCCGGAGCCGGCCACGATGACCGCGCCGCCCTCGATATCGTTCAGCTTCTTCGACTCGTCGGTGCTGACCGTGTAGCTCAGTTGCTCGGGCTCGAACGGATCGCGACCCTGCGCCAGCTCGGCTGCCACCTCGGGCAGGAACTCGTTCTGGCAGCGCTGGTAGAGCCGCGTCATACGCGTGGCCATGGGCGAATCCAGGTACACGGGCCGCTGGGCCACGGAACCGGAATCCATCTCACGCTTTATCAGGTAGAGCACCTGCTGGGTGCGCTCCAGGGCGAAGGAGGGTATGAGCACGTTGCCGCCGCGAGCGAAGGAGCGCACCAGCACCTCTTCGAACGCCTCCTCGGTGTCCGCGCGGCTGGGGTGGGTGCGGTCGGCGTAGGTGGTCTCGATGACCAACACGTCCGTCTCGTGCGGCTTGACGGCCGTGGCGTGCAGGGCGCTCTCGCGGTTGCCCAGATCGCCCGAGAAGGTGATCCGTTCGTTGGCGCCGGTCACCTCTATGTAGGCGGAGCCCAGGATGTGGCCGGCCGAGCGGAAGACCGCCTTGACCTTGTCCGACAGCCTGTGCGGCCGCTCGAGTTCGACCGCGCGGAAGCGGCTGATGACCTCCTCCGCGTCCTCGCTGGAGTAGAGCGGCGGGGGCACCTCGTGCTCCTTGCCCGCCCGCCGCGCCTTGCGCAGCGAGCGCTCGTAGTCCTCCTCCTGGATGCGCGCCGAGTCGCGCAGGATGACCTTGGCTATCTCGGCCGTGGCCTCCGTGCAGTGGATGGAGCCGCCGTAACCCTGCTTGATGAGGAGGGGCAGCCGCCCCACGTGATCCAGGTGTCCGTGAGTCACCAGCACCGCGTCCACCGCCGCGGCTTCGAACGGCAGGGGCTCGCGGTTGAGCGCGTCCATATCGGAGCCGCCCTGGAACAGGCCGCAGTCCACGAGGAAGTTGACGTCGTCGATCTGCAGGTGATGGCTGCTGCCGGTGACCGTACGGGCGCCGCCCGCGCTGGTGAGTCTCATGTTCGCCTCCAGAGAAGCCTGCCCTCTTCCAGGGAGCAGGTCACGCGCGCCTCGTGGCGTAGCCAGCCGAGGTAGGCGGTGATGGTGGTCAGGTTCAGGTGGTAACGGGCAAGGTCGGTCATGATGGCGCCCATCTCCCGCGTGGCGGCGGCCAGCACGTCCTCGGTGCCCACCCCCTGGCAGGCCGCCTCCACCACGCTGGCAGCGTCGTGGAGCGCCCGGCGGTTGAGTTCCGCCAGCTCGCCCACCGCTTCGGTGGGCTCGCCGTGGCCTGGCAGGGCCGTGCGCACGTGCCCCTTCTCCACGAGACCGAGCAGCGTCTCGATGCTGTCCAGCTGCCCACCCACGTCCTGCGAGAAGGGGAAGGGGTACTTGTCCAGCGTGGCCGCGCCGAAGAGCGAGTCGGTAGCCAGCAGCACGTCGTCCACCAGCACGGCCAACTGCCGGTGCGCGTGGCCGCGCACGTCGAGGAGGTCGAAGCCGACACCACCTAGCTCGTACTCGCCCGCCCCCACCACGCGGTGAACGGGGGAGGCCTCGGCCTGCAGCCACTTGCTGGTCAGCTCCGGCAGTGGCTTGGCGCCGTGGAACAGGTAGATGGGCTCCAGCGCGGGGGCGCGGATGATCTCCGCCTCGACCTCGGGCGCCCACACCTGCGCCTGCGGGAACTGGCGTAGCAGGTAGGCGTTGCCGCCGTAATGGTCGGCGTGCGAGTGGGTGGAGAGGATGACGCTCGGCTCGAGCTCCAGCTCGTTCAGGGCCTTGCGGATCTTGCGGCCATGCTCCTTGTCCTGCCCCGAATCCACCAACAGGGCCCGCGAATCTTCCAGCTGGACGATGGCGCAGTTAACGCCGCCCAGGAAGGCATGCACGCGTTCCGATAGCTGAAGAAGCATGGGGCAGGGTACCAGTGAAGCACGCGCGGCGCATCATCCCGGGCGTGTTCCATGGGCCCAGGCCTTACGGCAGTTCTCCGCGCTCGAGCCGGCGCCATCGCCGCTACGGCCGCTTCTAGGAACGCCTGAAGCGCGCCAGGTAGAAGCCATCCCTGCCGTGCAGCGGCAGGATGTAGCCGCCAGGTTGCGCTGCTCCCTTCGCCCCTCCGTTCGCTGGGCCCTCCGTTGCGCCATCCGTTGCGCCTACCCCAGGACCCTCCACCGTGTCGGCAGCTGGGCCCTCCGCGGTGGCAGGCGGCAGCAGGTCCTCCGCGGTCTCCGGCGGTTCGAGGCTGAACTCGGGTCGCCGCTCCAGCAGGTAGCGAGCCACCCCGGGACCCTCCACCTCCGTCAGGGCGCAGACGGCGTAGAGGAGCACACCGCCCGGCGCCACTAGTTCGCTGGCTCGGAGGATCATACGCCGCTGAAGCGCGGCCAGCTCCGCGAGCGACTCCTGCGTCAATCGCAGCTTGATCTCGGGGTTGCCGCGCAGGGTGCCCGTGCCGGAGCAGGGAGCGTCCAGCATGACGAAGGGCGCCGGCTCCAGGTCCGGCGGATCAGTGAGATCCGCCACCAGGTGCTCGGCCTCGAAGCCCAGCCGGCTGAGGTTCTCCCGCGCCGCCGCTGACCGGTCGGCGCTGAGCTCGAGCGCGGTCACTTCGGCACCCAGCGCGGCGAACACGGCGGTCTTGACGCCACGGCCGGCAGCCAGGTCCAGTACACGGTCGCCCGCTCCGACACCCAACGCCACCGCGGCCTGCAGCGAGCTGGGGTTCTGCGGTTGCGCCTGTCCCAGCCGGTACGCCGCTAACTGTGCCAAGGGCAACGCCGCCCGCACCCGGTAGGAAGCGGGGAAGCCGACGCCCGGAGCCAGCGGCTCCACCCGCGCACCGTCGCGCTGCAGGAGCTCCTCGGCCTCCGGCCCGAACAGGGTGAGCCAGAGGGGCTCGGGCTCCAGCATGCCCTCGGCTGCCTCTACCGCCCGCTCCCGGCCCAGCGCTCGCTCGAACTCGCTGAGCAACCAGTCAGGCAGGTTGAGCTGAACGCAGGGCGGCGCTTCGGTGGGCTTCCGCACGCGTCGCAGGACGGCGTTGATGAGTCCCGCTAACCTGGGCGTCTCGCGCTTGACCTGGGCCACCCAGGCGCTGACCGCGGCGTACGGGGGAGTCTCGCGGAAGAGGATCTCGTAGGCGCCCAAGCGGAGCGCGCCGCGCACCCGCGGCGGCAGCTTGTCCGGCGCCTTGAGTAGGGGAGCCAGGGCGTGATCCAGCTGACTGAGCCGCCGCATGGCCCCGTAGGAGAGTTCCGTAACGAAGGAGCGGTCGTGGCCTGCCAGGCCCGAGGCGTCGAGGGCGGTGCTGAGTGTGGGCGCGAGGTAAGAACCGTGCAGCACGCGCTCCATCACGCTGAGAGCTACGCTTCTGGCACTAGTGCCCCGACCCGTCGTGCGCAAGACCCAAGACCCGAGCCTCTCAGGCGTGGGCGTTGAGTTGGTTCGAGGTTCCACCGGGCACGGAGAACGACTCTATCAGGAAGCGTACGGCGGTGCGCTCCTCGTCGTGCAACTCCAGTTTGACGAACGAGGGCACCGTGTGAAGCCCTAGGCCTTCCGCCTCGATGTACGAGCGCGCGATGGCTATGGCCTTGACGGCCTGATTGACCGCGTGCGGGCCGATGGCCTGCACCTCCACTTCGCCCGCGCTGCGGAGTAGTGCGGCTATTGCCCCGGCGACAGAGTTTGGTCGCGATGATCCTGAGACGCGTAAGATTTCGATGGCCGACCTCCAGACAGTGCAAAGGCTGTACTGATTGTGGTCCGTTCCCACGGGTGGGCGAGGCTCGTTCGTCACGTCTGGCTACGCGGGCGTGTAGTAGTGGCGGGCGTACCTACCCTGTGCGGTGAGCGAGGCGCCTCTGCGGCGCCGGGGACGCAACGCACCACGGTTGACAGGGGGAACCCACACCCGTATAGTCGCCGACGATGATTCCGCAGGTCAGCATCGCCACCACGATTCTAGTAACCACCAGGGGTCGTGCTGGCTGAGCTGTACCTTACTGAAGCCTGCGAACCCCGCCGAGAGCCAAACTCGGCGGGGTTCTTCTTTTAGGCGGGACGAGGGATCAACAAGCGCCTCAGCGTGGGAGCCGAGGCGGGTCGGAGGTCGGGATGACAGGTTCGGAAGTAGTGATGAAGATGTTGGAGCGGCACGGGGTGGAGGTGGTGTTCGGCCACCCGGGCGGCGCCATCATGCCCATCTACGA
>CAYXUE010000108.1:0-5637 GCA_964467885.1 uncultured bacterium
GCGGGACCGGACTGCGGACCCCAGTTGCCTATGACTATCTGGTCGTCGGTCACACCCGGTGTCTGGGCCTGACCCACTGCCAGCGATGCAGTGATAGCGATGAGCGCGAGAAGCCGCTTCATGTTGCTCCTTTCCCCGCTAACGGGACTTTCCTGTATTGTCTGACTCCCTCAAAGTACCACGCGGGAGAGGGGCGGAAGTGGGTCCTGGTGGCGTGCCAGGCGAACGGAGTTCCCGTCACACACGTTTCACCTCGGGTTTGCCGAGGATGCCGTGGGGCCTGAGCACGAGCACCAGGATGACGGCCAGGAAGGCGAACGAGGCCTTGAACTCCAGCGAGAGGTAGATGCCGACCAGCAGCTCCAGCACGCCAAGGAGGTAGCCGCCCAGCACGGCGCCCGGCAGCGAGTTCATGCCGCCGATGACGGCCGCCACGAACCCCTTGGACAGGGGATCGAGCATCATGGTGGGGTTCAGCAGCGTGGTGGGGGCGAACAGCAGGGCGGCGGCGGTGGCCATGACGGCCGAGGCGGCCCAGGTGGCCACCAGCACCTTGCGAACGGGCAGACCCATGGCCTCCGCCACGTCCTCGCGCTGCGCCACGGCGCGCATGGCCACACCCAGCTTCGTGAAGGTGAGCAGTGCCCAGAGCGCCAGCATGAGCAACACCCCGAACGCGGCCGTCACCAGCGACACGAGGCTGAGCGCCGCGCCGCCCACGTGGATGATGCGGTCGGCCACGAGGGTGGGCACGACCTTGTTGTCCGTGCCGAAGAGCAGGGCGTCTAGCCCGCCCAGGGCCAGCGCCAGGCCCAGGGTGAGGATGAGCAGGCCCAGTTCGCTCTGGTTCTTGGCGGGCCGCACCAGCAGCAGGTAGATGAGCCCCCCGATGATGGCGGCCGCCACCAGCGCCAGGGCGAACGACACGCTGAACGGCAGGTTCAGCTGCCGCAGGAGGGCGTAGGCGATGAAGGTGCCCACCACGCCGATGTCGCCGTGCGCGAAGTTGAGGATGCGCGTGGTGCGGTACAGCAGAACCAGGCCCAGGGCCACGAGGGCGTAGATGCTGCCCACGCTCAGCCCGCTGACCACCACCTGCAGGACCTCCGCGAAGCTGGTCATAGGGGCCACGACTTCCAGAAGCGCTTGATCTTGAGCCAGCGGCCGTAGAGGCCGGCGGGCTCCAGCATCATGATGGCGATGACCACCACACCGAACACCAGCTGCGACCAGTTGCGGAAGCTAGCCAGGTAGGCGTCCAGGCCGGTGATGAAGCCCGCGCCGAGCAGAGCGCCGGGCAGGAACCCCAGCCCGCCCACGATGGTCATGAGCAGGAACTTGATGGAGAGCAGCAGGTTGAAGCTCTCGGGCGTGATGTAGCCCACCAGCGGTCCGAAGAGCGCGCCGGCCAGGCCCGCCACCGCGGCCGAGATGATGAAGGCCAGCGTCTTGTAGCGCGCCAGGCCGATGCCGCTCATCTGCGCCGCCAAGTCGGCGTCGCGCACGGCGCGGAAGGCGCGGCCGATGTGCGAGCGCTCTAAGTTGAAGAGCATCCAGGTGGCCAGACCGGCGATCACCAGCACCAGGTAGTAGTAGTTGCGGTCCGAGTTGAAGTCCATGCCGAAGAACTCGGGCCGCCACATGAACATGCCGGTGGAGGCGCCCACGAAGCGCCAGTTGTTGAGGATCTGCTGGATGGCCAGCCCGAAGCCGAGCGTGGCGATGGCCAGGTAGGGCCCCTCCAGCCGCAGGGCCGGCAGGCCGATTATCAGGCCCAGCACGGCCACTATGAGGATGGTCAGCGGCAGCGCCAGGAGGAAGTGCAGGCCGGCGTCCACCAGTGCCCCCTGGGCGTACGCTCCCGCCGCCAGGAAGCCGGCGTGGCCCAGCGAGACCTGCCCGGTGAGGCCCACAAGCACGGAGAGCGAGAGCGCCACGAGGGCGTACACGAAGAAGAGCGACACGTTGTAGACGATGTAGCCCTTGAAGAGGAAGGGCAGGGCGAGGAGGAAGGCGCCGGTTAGGCCCGCCGCCACCCACGCCTGCGTGCCGCGGATGAGCCACAGGTCGTGTTCGTAACGCTCACGGAAGAGCACGGTGCACCGTCACGCAGGGAACATTGGAGGGAAGACGCGGTTCAGGCATAGAGCTCCTCGATCAGGTGCTGGTACTTGGCGGCCAGGCTGGAGCGTTTGACCTTGAGGGTGGCCGTGACCTCGCCGTCCTCGTGGTAGAGGCGCTTGGGCAGGATGGCGAACTTCTTGATGGTCTCCACCCGCGCCAGTGTGCCGTTCACGCGCTCCACCTCGCCCTCGATCAGCTCCCGCACCTCCGGGTTCTGCGCCAGGTCGGTGTAGGTGGAGTACGAGAGCTGGCGCTCCATGGCCCAGTGGGTGATGTTGTCCTCGTCCAGCACCAGTAGCGCCACCAGGTAGCGCTGCTTGTCGCCTATCACCACGGCGTCGTTGATGTAGATGCTCGACTTGAGCTTGTTCTCGATCTTCTGCGGCGCGATGTTCTTGCCTCCCGCCGTGATGAGGATGTCCTTCTTGCGGTCCGTGATGCTGAGGTTGCCGTCGGCGTCCAGCTCGCCGATGTCGCCGGTGTGCAGCCAGCCGTCCTCCAGCGCCTCCGCGGTGGCCTCGGGGTCGCTGTGGTAGCCCTTGAAGTTTCCTGGGCTCCGGCTGAGGATCTCACCGTCGTCGGCGATGCGGATCTCGACACCCTTGAAGGCGGGGCCCACCGTGCCAAGACGCACCTTACTCCGGTGGATGGCGATGATGCCGGTGGACTCCGTCAGGCCGTACCCCTCACGCACGTCCACGCCGATGGCGCGGAAGTAGGAGAGGATATCGGCGGAGATGGGGGCGGCGCCCGAGATGGCCACCCGCACGCGGTCCAAGCCCAGCCGCAGGCGCAGCAGGCGCAGGACGGCCAGGTGCGCCACGGCGGTGGCGGCGCCCCTACGGCCGCCGTTGCCGCGCACCGCGCGCATGGCGGCGCCGTAGGCCCAGCGCTTGATGGCGTTGGCGTCCTTCATGTGCAACTCGACCAGGGAGTACATCTTCTCCCAGATGCGCGGCACCGCGAAGAAGACGGTGGGGCGGATCTCCTGCAGGTTGGTGAGCACCGTGTCCAGGTTCTCGGTGAACGACACCTTGTAACCGAACTTCAGTGGCGCGGTGACGCTGATGAGCCGCTCGACGATGTGCGACAGGGGCAGGAACGAGAGCAGCTCGTCCTTCTCGTTCATGGGCACCGCGTCCGAGAGGGAGTCGATGGCCCACAGCAGGTTGGCGTGGGTGAGCATGGCGCCCTTGGGGTCGCCGGTCGTGCCGGACGTGTAGATGAACAGAGCGGTGTCGTCCGGACCGATGGCCGCCAGGCGCTCGTCCACGGGACCGGGGTCCTCGGCGTAGCGCTGCCGCCCGCGGGCCACCACGTCCTCCCACGCCAGCGTGCCCTCCACGTCCTCGGGCTCCACCACCAGGACCCACCTGACGCTGGGGCAGAGGTGCCTGGTGTTCAGCCACTTCTCGAGCTGCTCGGCGTCCTCCAGCACGAGGCCCACGGCGCCCGAGTGGTTGACGTGGTACGCCAGCTGCTCCGGGCTGGAGGTGGTGTACACCCCCACCGTGGCGCCCCCGGCCGTCTGGATGGCCAGGTCGGCGATGAGCCATTCCGGCCGGTTCTCGCACAGTATGGCCACGCGGTCCCCGGGCTCGTGGCCCAGTTCGATCATCTCGCGCGCCAGGCCGTCGACGCGGGCGGAGTACTCGCGCCAGCTGATACCGGTCCACAGCCCCAAGCGCTTGACGCGGAGCGCTAGGCCGTCATCGTTGCGGCGTGCGCGCAGCAGCGCCGGTACGCTGGGCGCGCGAGCCAGTTCTGGTTGCATGTACCTGACATTCTACCCGGCCGGGAGCAGGCGTAGCTTGGGCGCCACCTCCGCGTAGTCGGCCAGGACCTTCTTCACCCAGCCCGCCACGCGCTCGTCGGTGAGTTCCGGCTCGTTGTCCTCGTCCACGCCGAGACCGATGAAGTGGTCGCCCCGCCGGGCGAGGGACTCCACGAAGGAGTAGCCGGCGGTGGGCCAATCGCCGATGCGCTCCACGCCAGTGGTGGTGAGGGCGTCGTCCACCAGCGCCAGGGCGTCCAGGTAGGTGTCCGGGTAGCCCACGGCGTCGCCGGTGCCGAAGAGCGCCAGCAGCTTGCCGTGCAGGTCGAGGCCCGCCAGTTCGGGCAGGCGCAACTCCAGATCGGAAGGCAGCTGGCCGATGTTCCAGGTGGAGAGCCCGAGGACTATCAGGTCGTGCTCGGCCAGGGCGCCGAGGTCGTAGTAAGCCAGGTCGCGGCAGGGGACCTCGGTGCCCAGCTCCCGGTAGAGGGCGCCGGCCACCTGCTCGGCCACGAGCTCGGTAGCGCCGAACATGGTGGCGTACAGCACTATGGGCCTGGGTCCGGAGGCGTCTTCGTCAGGGTGCGGGAGGGGCGGCGTCACGGTTCGATGCTAAACCCCGCTGCACCCGCATCGCCCCTCACGCTTAACGAAGGAAGCAGCCGCCAGCAACTTAGGTGGCGGCTGCTTCAGTGTCCGGGCCGGCCGTTAGCGTCACCCGTGCGGTCACGCCGCGGCGGCTCGGCGCCGAAGCCTTCAGCGTTCGAAGGTCAGCGCTTCGCGGATCTGCGGGAGGTCGAGCCGTTCTTCTTGCCGGAGACGGTGTCCTTCAGGCTCTTGCCGGCCTTGAAGGCGGGGTACTGGCTGGCCGGGATCTTGATCTTCTCGGTGGTGCCCGGTTTGACACCCGTGCGGGCCTTACGCTTCCGGACCTCGAACGTGCCGAACCCGGTCAACGTGACCTTGTTGCCCTTGGCGATGTTGTCGGTCATCGTGCCGAGCAGCGCGTCCAGCGTCTCCTTGACGGACTTCTTGGAGAGTCCGGTGCTGTCGGCGACCTCGGTGACCAACTCTGCTTTACTGACGGTCTTGGATCTGGCCATGCGCGAGCTCCTTTCGCGAAACTCGCTCGGAGTATAGAGCATCGTGGACGCGATTAACGTGGATAGGTACGCTGGGAATGGGCAAAACTAGCCTCACCCGTTCTCGCCTTGGGTCGGCTCGGGCTAAGTTGCGCGGGAGCGCCCCGTTCTGCTACAATCTTCCCTCTGGTAGGTGGGTGAGGCCTGTGTGGCGGCGCCCGGCTCGGTTCTAGAGCAGTACCAATCATTCCGTTGCTGTCAGAGCAATGTGTTTAGGGCCGCCTCCGGGCGGAAGGCCCTGGAGGTCGAAAGATGTTCGCAATCGTGAAGACGGGCGGCAAGCAGTACCGCGTTGCCGAGGGCGATGTCCTCAAGGTGGAGAAGCTGAACGCGGACGCCGGTACCGAAGTCGAGCTCCCTGTCCTGCTGGTCAGTGGCGACGACGTCAAGGTCGGCGAGGACGCCGCCAAGACCAAGGTCACGGTCGAGGTCATCGGCCACGGCCGCGGTCCCAAGCTGGACGTCTACAAGTACAAGGCGAAAGCCAACTACCGCCGCAAGATCGGCCATCGCCAGGACTTCACCGAAGTTCGCGTCAAGAGCGTCGGCTGAGACGACGAGGAAGGGTTAGGAAATGGCACATAAGAAAGGCGTAGG
>CAYXUE010000109.1:0-5621 GCA_964467885.1 uncultured bacterium
GCGAATCGGCGATCTTGTGGATGCCGAGGAGGAAGAGGGCCAGCCCGCCCACGGCCGTCAGTAGCATCGCGGCGCGCCCCTCGAGCTAACGGGCTGGTAGTGGGATGGAAGCAGGACACTCACGTTCATCGGGTCATCTCTGCGGCGTTGGCGCGGGGGCCTACGGCCGGCTGAAGTGATTGAACAGTCTACGCCTTGCGACGCAGCGGCCGTTGTACCAACCGCTGAGCTAACCTCCCCTCGCATACGTGCTATCGAGAAGTATAGTTGTCTATACAACTACAGCTTCCTCCGACCGCCGGCAACACCCCGCCGGCCCCCCGCGAGCGCCTCACCGAGGGAGGGTGCCAGGTGCCAGACCGCAATACGCCGATGTACGCACGCATAATGGCCGACATCCGCGGCGAGATCGCTGCCGGCACGTTGGCGCTGGGCGACCGCCTGCCGCCCGAGGCCGCTCTCTGCGAACGGTACGGGGTCTCCCGCATGACCGTGCGTCACGCGGTCGACGGCCTGGTAGCCGCAGGCCTGCTGAAGCGCCGCCGAGGCGTGGGTACCTTCGTCAGCCGCACGAAGACCGAGCGCGTGGCCAGCCGTCTACTGGGTTTCCGCGAGGACGCCCTGGCGCACGGCCTTACTCCAACAACCGAGGTGCTCAGCACCACGACGGAAGCGCTCGGCGCGGAGGACGGCGCCATACTCGACCTACCTCCCACCACCCGCGTCCTCCGCATAGGGCGCCGGCGCAGCACCGACGGGGAAGCCATCGGTCTCAATACCGTCGTGCTGGTACCGCCGTTCGCCACCCTGCTTCGCGAGCTCGACTTCTCAGGCTCCCTTTACGAGGCTGTTGCCGCGGCGCTGGGCACCGAGGTGGCGGGCGCAGCCCAGACCGTCGAGGCGGTGGTGGCCGACGCCCCCACCGCGGCCATCCTCGAGGTGCAAAGCGGCGCCGCGCTGCTGCGCGTGACGCGCGCCACCTACCTGGAGGACGGCCGCACCCTCGGGCTGACCCGCACCCTGTACCGCGGCGACCGCTACTTCCTCTCGCTCCAGCTGGAACGGGGCGAACCTCGTCCGCCCTGAGGCCCTAACCCCTAGTTGCCGGTTCCCCACAAGGCAGTACTCGGCCGACAGGCCGCAACCCACAGGAGGAAGAAGATGCTCACGACTCACCCCGCCCAACCCCTCAGGCGCGCCCTGACGCTCGCCCTGACCCTCGTCCTCACCCTGCTGGCCGGCAGCGCCCTGGCCCAGGATTGCGCTCGCGGCGCCCTCGACGCCCGCTACTGCGATGCGGACGGGGACCTGTTGGCCGACGCCCCGGCGGACGGCAGATACTCGGACCCGTCCACGCTCGTGTTCACCTACGCGCCCACCGAGGATCCGGCCGTCTACCAGGACGCCTTCGGTGAGTTCATCGCCTACCTCTCGGAGTTGACGGGTAAGCAGGTCGTCTACTTCCCGGTGCGGTCATACGCGGCCCAGATCGAGGCCATGCGCGCCGGCCGCCTGCACGTGGCGGGCTTCGCGGCCGGCTCGGTCGAAGAGGGCGTCAACAGCGCCGGCTTCATCCCCGTGGCAGTCATGGCCGCCGACGACGGCACGTTCGGTTACGAGATGGAGATAATCGTTGCCGCAGGCTCCCCCATCGCCTCGCTCGAAGACCTGGGCGGCCGCCAGCTGGCGTTCGTCTCGCCCACCTCGAACTCCGGCTTCAAGGCGCCCTCCGCCTTGCTCTACGCCGAACTGGGCTGGAAGCCGGACGTGGATTACCAGACGGCGTTCTCGGGCGGGCACGACAACTCCATCCTCGGGGTGGTGAACGGCGACTACGAGGCCGCCGCCATCGCTTCGTCCGTGCTCGACCGGATGATCGCTCGCGACGTCCTCAAGGAGGAGGACCTCGAGATCATCTACACCTCGCAGACCTTCCCGTCCACCGCCTACGGCTACGTCTACGACCTGGAACCGGGCCTGGCGGAGAAGGTGCGCGATGCCTTCCTGACCTTCGACTGGGAGGGCACGGCCCTCGCCGCCGAGTTCGCCGACTCCGACAAGTTCCTCGCCATCGACTACCAAACGGACTGGGACGTGCTGCGCAAAATCGCCGCTGCCAGCGCCGAGCTGGAGTGAGGGCAAGCGGTACCGCCCCGGTGAGGGACGCGCCGCGGCGCGGCGCGGGCACACCTGACCTACTTGAGATCGAGGGGCTGGTTAAGCGCTACGGCCGGCACGAGACGGCCGTGAGACACGTCGACCTCTCCGTGCCCCGCGGTCAGGTGATCGCGCTGATAGGCCCCAGCGGGGCGGGCAAGAGCACACTTATCCGCTGCATCAACCGGCTCGTCGAGCCCACCGCCGGCAGCGTCAAACTGGCCGGCACCGAACTCACCGCGCTGGGTCGCGGCGCGCTCAGGAGGGCGCGCCGCGACATAGGCATGATCTTCCAGGAGCATGCCCTGGTCGACCGCCTCACGGTCATGGAGAACGTGCTCTCGGGCCAGCTAGGCTACGTCGGCTTCTGGCGCTCCTGGTTCCGGCGCTTCCCCCAGGCGACGGTCGACCGGGCCTACCTTCTGCTGGAGCGCGTCGGCATCTTCGACCACATCGACAAACGGGCCGACCAACTCTCCGGCGGCCAGCGCCAGCGCGTCGGCATCGCCCGGGCGCTGCTTCAGGACCCCGCAATACTGCTGGTGGACGAGCCAACGGCCAGCCTCGACCCCAAGACCTCCCGGCAGGTCATGCGCCTGCTGATGGAGCTGGCGGCCGAGCACGACCTGTCGGCCATCATCAACATCCACGACGTGGCCCTGGCCAAGCTCTTCGTGCCGCGCATCGTGGGTCTGCGGGCCGGCGAGATAGTGTTCGACGGTTCCCCGGACCAGCTGGACGACGCCATGCTGACGGAGATCTACGGGGCGGAGGATTGGACCGCCCCCCCAGGAGGCGCCACCACCGACGCGGAAGCAGCAGGCGCGGACGATGCGGCGCACCCCCTGCGACCGACGCAGCCGGAGGCACTGCAAGGGGCGGGAGAGTTGCCGTGAGCACCCTCGCGGGTCGTACTGCCAGCGAACTGAAGGGACGCCCCTGGCGCCCCCGGCCCCTCATCGCCAACCCGTTCCTAAGGTACGGCCTGCCTCTAGCGGGCCTCACCTACCTGCTGCTGGCGTTCCTCAGCATCGACGTCGACTGGGACCGCGTCGTACGCGGTGTCGACCGCGCCCGCACCCTCTTCAGCGGCTTCCTCACGCCCGACTTCATGTCTCGCTGGGAGTTCATCCAGATCGGCATCCTCGAGAGCCTCACCATGACGGTGGTCGCCACGGCGCTGGGGATCCTGCTGTCGGTGCCGTTCGCGTTCGGCGCGGCGCGCAACATCGCACCCCTGCCCGTCTACCTGGCCTGCCGCGCCGTGATCGCTGCCGGCCGCAGCTTCCAGGAGATAGTCATCGCCCTCTTCTTCGTGGTGATGGTGGGCTTCGGGCCGTTGGCGGGAGCGTTGACGCTCGCGTTCGCCACCATCGGCTTCCTGGGCAAGCTGCTCGCGGAGGCCATCGAGGAGATCGACCCGCGACCGCTGGAAGCCGTGCGCGCCACGGGCGGCAGCTGGCTGCAGCAGATGACGTACGGGGTCGTGCCGCAGATCTTCCCGCGCTTCGTCGGCCTCTCCGTCTACCGGCTGGACATAAACTTCCGCGAATCGTCCGTCATCGGCATCGTCGGCGCGGGCGGCATCGGCGGCGCCCTCAACACATCCATCTCCCGCTACGAGTACTCGACTACCGCCGCCATCCTCATCGTGATAATCGCCATCGTCCTGCTGACCGAGTACGCCTCGGCCGTCATCCGGAAGCGAGTGCAGTAAAGTGCCCACCTACACGCTCGGCGGTTCGCGCACCTGGCGCAAGCGGACCCCGCGCCAGACCTTCGTCGCCTACCTCCTCTACATCCTGGGCGTCCTGGCGCTGCTGGCCGCCTTCAGGTTCATCAGCGGCCAGACCCTGTGGTTCTTCGTGTGGGACGCTCCCGAGCAGGCCGCCGACCTGGTGGGACGCATGTTCCCGCCCGACTGGGGTTACGCCAACCGGCTGTGGCGTCCGCTCTGGGACACCCTCAACATCGCCACCATAGGCACGCTGTTCGCGCTGCTCGTGAGCGTCCCCATCGCGTTCCTTGCGGCGCGCAACACCACGCCGCATCCGCTCTTCAGGCAGTTGGCACTGATCATCATCGTCACCTCCCGCTCGGTCAACGCGCTCATCTGGGCACTGCTGCTTGTGAGCATCATCGGACCCGGTGTGCTGGCCGGCATAATCGCCGTAGGCTTGCGCTCCATCGGCTTCTGCGCCAAGCTCCTCTCGGAGGCCATCGAAGAGATCGACTTCCGCCCCATCGAGGCGCTCGACTCCACCGGCGCCAGCGGCAGCCAGGTGGTCACCTACGGCATCGTGCCCCAGGTGGCACCGGCCTTCGCCGGCATCAGCGTCTACCGCTGGGACATCAACATCCGCGAATCAACGGTAGTCGGGCTGGTGGGCGCTGGTGGCATCGGCCTGCCACTGGACGCCAGCATCGCCTCGCTGCAATGGTCGCGGGCCACCGTGATCTTCGTCATGATCCTCGCTCTGGTCGTCATCAGCGAGTGGGTGTCGGCCAAGGTGCGGGAGGCCATCCGGTGAGGCGGCCTACCTTATGAGCGCTCCAAGCCAGGGGCGCGCCGCCGGCACCGCGTCAGCCGACCCGGCACTGGCGGGGGTACGCTCGCTTCTGCTCGACCTCGACGGCTGCGTCTGGTTCGGCGACGAGCTGGCGGACGGCGCCGCGGAGTTCGTGGCGGGCGCCCGCGCGGCGGGGCTCAAGGTCGGCTTCCTCACCAACACTTCCAGCGGCACCAGCGCGGGCCTCGCAGCCAAGCTGACCCGGCTGGGCATCCCCGCGACCGAAGAGACGGTCCTGATGCCCATCGACGCGCTAGCGCGCCATCCCCTCCTGCGGGGCGAACCGGTGACCTTCGTGCTGGGGCGGCCCGACGTCTTCGAAGCGGTCGCGGCTATCACCCCCGTAACCACCGATCCGGCGAGCGCGAGCCTGCTCGTCATCAGCCGCGATCCGGAGATGACCTACGACGACCTGGCCGCAGCAGGGCAGGTGCTGGTGCAGGGCGGCGCGTTCCTGGCGCTCAACCTGGACGGGCGCGTCCCCGTCACCGGCGGGCGTATCGTCCCTGGTACCGGCGCCATCGCCGCGGCTCTGACGGCCACTTCGGGCGTGACGCCTCTCTCCGTGGGCAAACCGTCGCCGTTCTACTTCGACGTGGCCCTGGAGCGCTTCGGCATGGAGCGCGCCACTACGGTCATGGTGGGCGACAACCTCGATTCCGATATCGCAGGCGGCGGCGCAGCCTCGCTGCGAACGGTACACGTGGGCGGCAGCACCTTCTCGGCCCTGACACCTCCGCCCGAACCCACGCTTAGCGTGAGCGACCTGCGGAAATTGGGTGAGTTACTGGGGTTGTACGCCACTGACCATCACCTGTGATGGCGGTGCCCGCCCCGAGGCTGGTACGGTATCCCTGCAGGCAAAAACCTACACACCCCGAGGAGGGTCCCAAT
>CAYXUE010000110.1:0-5540 GCA_964467885.1 uncultured bacterium
GCGGAGATCTGGCCCGTCTCCACCGTGACCTTCCACAGCTTGCGCCAGGAGAGGCGCCCGCGGAGGGCGGCGATGATGATGGCGCCCAGCGCCCCGACCGCGCCCGCTTCCGTGGGTGTGAAGATGCCGCCGTATATGCCGCCTAAGACGATGAACACGAGCACAGCGGTGGGTAGCAGCTTGACCAGCACCTCGCGCGGTTTCAGGGGCGGCAGGTCGACCTTGGCCACGTCGCCCACCCACCGTTTGTTGTAGACGGCCATGAAGGCTATGAAGAGCGAGTACACAACCGCCAGCAGGATGCCCGGCATGATGCCGGCCACGAAGAGGCGGCCGATGGACTCCTCGGCCAGCACGGCGTAGAGGATGAGCAGCAGGCTCGGCGGGATGAGCATGCCCAGCACCGAGCTACCGGCCACCACGCCCACGGAGAAGCGGGCCGTGTAGCCGGCGCGCCGCATCTCCGGCACGGCTATGCGCGTGAAGACGGCGGCCGAGGCGATGGAGATGCCCGTGATGGCGGCGAAGACGGCGTTGGCGGCCACGGTGGCGATCCCTAAGCCGCCGGCCACGCGCTTGAACGCCCGTGCGGCCACGTCGAAGGCGTCCTTGCCCAACTCCGCTTCGGAGACCACCATGCCCATCAGCACGAAGAGGGGGACCACGCCGAAGATGTAGCTGTTGATGGACTCCTCGGCGGCGATGGCCAGCAACCGGCCGGCCAGCAACTGCGAGTCACGCACGAGCCACACGCCTATGTAAGAGGTGGCGGCCAGGGCGATGGCCACGTGCACGCCCGCGTAGATGAGCACCACCATGGCCACCAGGGCCAGGACGCCGATCTCGAGTGGACCCATCAGGCGGCGTCCCCGCTCGCGCCGGCTTCGTCGGCAGCGGGCACCGGCCTGATCATGCGCGCGAAGGCCATGGCCGCGAAGATGAGGAACTGGATGAGCATGACCACGGCGCCGACCACGAGGATCAGCTTGATGGGCCAGGTGGGGATGAGGAAGCGGCCGACCACGCCCACGCTCTCGCCCCGCTCCAGCGCCGTCTGGAAGCGCGGCCACGAGGCCTGCAGCAGGAACCAGAGCGTCACGGCGCCCGCCACGTGGAAGAGTCCGTCGAGCGCCTCAGCCACGCGCGGCCAGCGGCGCATGAGCACGCTCAGCAGCATGTCCGAGCGGGTGAGCGAGCCGTTGCGCAGCGCGCTGGCCAGCTGCAGGAAGACGATGCCCACGATGGAGAGGCTCACGATCTCCGGCACGCCCGTGATGGGACTCTGGAAGAAGCTACGGCCCACGGCGTCGGCGTTGATGAGCAGCATGAGCGCCAGGATCCACACCGTGCCGAGGACGTTGAAGCTCTCGGTCAGGTAGCCGTAGACGCGGTTGAGGCCGTCGAGGAACGGCACTCCCGAGGGGGATGTCACTGGTTGGGTCCTCCGTCAACGCGACTGGGGCTCCTAGGAGCCCCAGTCCGAGGTTGCTATGGCCTGCTGCTTACTCCTCGTCCCACTCGCGGGGGAGGTCGACGCCCCGGGCGCGGATGCCTTCGAGGTAGGCCTCCAGCACCGCGGAGCCGGCCTCGCCCTCGCTGTCCAGCAGCGCGGCCCACTCCATGGGCACGTTCGGCAGGGAGTTGGCCCATTCGGCCACCAGTTCGGGGCTGGCCTGGGTGATGGTAGCGCCGCCCTCCTCCATGGAAGCCAGGCTGGCCTCGATGCGGTCGCGCAGCGCGGCGGAGTAGGCCTCGCCGTAGACGAGGGCGCCGTGGCGCAGGGCGTCCTGCACTTCCTGCGGCTGCGACTCGAACCAGGGGGTGTTGGCGGCCAGGGCGCCCGCGTACTGCGCCCCGAAGTTCATGAGGGTGAGGTAGGGCGCCACTTCCTGCAGGCGGGCGGGGGCGGCGGCGCTGGGGAAGGTGATGACGCCGTCGTACACTCCGGTCTGGATGTCGTTGTAGTAGGTGGCCAGGTCGCCGGACACGCCCACTGCACCGGTGCCGTTGAGCCAGTTGACGGCGGCGCCCGGGGCGCCGATGCGGCGGCCCTGCAGGTCAGCCAGAGAGTTCACCGGGAAGGTGGTCATCAGCATGTAGTTGTCGAGCGAGAAGCCCGAGCCCAGGTACGTCAGGTCGTACTGCTCCCACGCCTCCACCAGTTCGGGGATCTGGTCGTGCATCTCCATCATGACGTCGGCCACCACGAACGGGTCGGTGGCGCCGAACGGCAGGTAGTAGGTCACGTTCTGCAGCGGTAGCGCGGTGGGCTCGAAGACGGTGGGCACGATGCCCACGTCGGCCAGGCCGGCTTCCAGCGCTTCCAGCTCGCCGCCCACGGGCGCCAGCGTGCCGCCGAAGTAGGTGTTCCAGTTGATGCTGTAGTCGGTGCCCTCCAGCGCTTCGTCCACGGCGGGCATGTAGGTGTTTATCAGCTGGTCCACCCAGAGGAAGACGGGGGCGTGGCCGTTGAGGAGGTTCACGGTGATGGTGCGCTGGGCGCTGACGGCGCCTAGCGTTGCCACGAGGGCGAGCACGAGGATGGAACGGGCGACTCTCTTGTGCATGACTGGCTCCTTATCCTGCAGGTTCCCTGCAGCGGTTGTACTTGCGTCCACGACGCTCAGTCGTCGACTTCCACGAGGGCGACGACCCGCGTCCAGCCGGCGCTGGCTCCGCGGATCTTGTAGGGGAAGGCCATCACGGTGAAACCGTGCGGCTTGGGCAACTGGTCCAGGTTGGCGAGCTTCTCGATCTGCAGGTACGGCTGCTCGAGCCCCAGGAAGTGCGACTCCCAGAACTCGGCCTTGCCGGCCAGCACGTCCTTCACCAGAACGTCGAAGGCGCGGTCCAAGCCCCAGGCGTCGATGCCGATCATGCGGACGCCCTGGTCGAGGATGAACTTGGTGGCCTCCTTGCGCAGTCCGGCGTGCCGGAAGTCGTAGCGGGGCTGATCGAAGTGCTTGTCGGTGTCGGTGCGGATTAGGACGATGTCCAGAGGCTGCAGCTCGTAGTCGATGGCCGCCAGCTGCGCCTCCACGTCGGCCACGGTGATGCCGGCCTCGCGGTCCACGTGGCGCATGTCGAGCACCACGCCGTTGCCGAAGCACCAGCGCAGCGGCACCTGATCGATGGTGGGGGCGGGCGAGCCGTCCGCCATGGTGGGACCGTAGTGGTAGGGCGCGTCCACGTGCGTGCCGGAGTGGGTGGAGAGCGTGGCCTCCTCCACCGCCCAGACGTAACCGCGCTCGAACACGCGGTTCTTCATGTCGTCGTCCCAGCCCATGATCTTGGCGCCCAGCTCCATGCCCTGCTTGTGGTCCACGTACTTGATGTCGTGGGCGTTGGGCTCGAACTCCCGCGTGTCGTTGCTGAGCGTGCTGGAGAGGTCCACCAGGCGCACGCGCCGGCCCATGAAGGTGAAGGTGTCGCTCACCCGTTACTCCCTTCCATGACCCGCGCCACGATGGCGTCCAGCACGGTGGCGGGCAAGCCCGTCTTGAGCATCAGGCCCGCCTGCTTGATGGCCTCGGTGACCTCGCCCACCTGCTCGTCCGTGGGCTCGTAACCCCGCTGGCGCAGCATGGCGCCCACGCCGTGGCGGCCGGAGCCGCGGCCGTAGACCACGCTGTTCTCGGGCTGCCCCACCGCCTCGGGCGGGAAGGGGAAGACGTAGTTGGTGCCCAGCGGGGTGCGGGCCATGCCGTTCAGGATGTGCACCACGATGCCCGATTCGGTCTCGAAGAGGCCGTCGCCCACCACCGGCTTGTTGCGGGCCGGTTCGGCGCGGCTTATCTCGGCCACCACGTCGGAGACCATCTTCAGGCGGGTGAGGTCCATCCCGGTGTCCACGCCCATGAGGTGTTGCAGCGTGATGGCCACCTCCTCGGTGGCCACGTTGCCGGCGCGCTCCCCGATGCCGTTGACGGAGGTGTGCACCATGTCCGCCCCGGCGGCCACGGCCATGAGGGCGCCCGCGGTGGCCAACCCGTAGTCGTTGTGGATGTGGAAGCCCACGTCTACGCCCACGTGCTGCTTGAGCTTGCGCACCATCTCGTAGGTGGCGAAGGGGTGGCCCATGCCGAACGTGTCGGAGATGGTCACGCGGTCGGCGCCGCCCCTCTCGGCGATCTCGCCGAAGATGCGCAGCACGTAGTCCTGGTCGGGTATGCGGAAGGCGTCCCAGCCCATGAACTCCACGTAGAGTCCGGCCTCACGGCCCGCCTTGGCGAAGGTGGAGACCATGTCGATCAGCGTCTCGGGCGTGATCTGGTAGACGTACTTGAGCAGGTAGGGGTTGATGCCGAACTCGAGGAGCATGCCGTCGGCCTTGGCCTCCAGCGTGGCCTCGACGTCCTCCTCCTTGAGCCGCACCAGCGGCACGATCTTGGACTTGAAGCCCTTGCCGGCCAGCTCCTGGAGCACCTCCTTGTCCTCGGCGGTGACGGGCAGGCAGGGCTCGATGGAGTGCACCCCCAGCGCGTTCAGCTGCTCGGCGATGAACACCTTCTCCTCGGGCGTGAAGGCTATGCGGGCCGTCTGCTCGCCGTCGCGCAGGGTCACGTCGTGGACCTTGACGCTGCTGGGGTGGTGCAGCTTCTCCTGCACCTCGGGCAGGAAGTTGAGGGGCGAGACGCTGCGCCCCTCCTCGTGGTACGGCGGGCCGATGGTGACGCCGTAGGCGTCTTCGAGCTTGCTCAACTCTTTACCTCCTCGGGGGTGGAGCGGGCGGCGGTTCGTGACCCAGCGCCCTCGTCGTTGGCCGGGTTACGTTGCACGCCGCCGCGGTGGGGGTCGAGTAACCGCCCGAGGTCGGCGCCGTAATCGGCCTCGAGCATGGGGCGGTACCGGTCGTAGACCTTGTTGATGTAGATGTCGTGCCTGATGAAGTTGGCCACCGTCTGCACGACGGCGGGGTTGGTGGTGCGCACACCCAGCCACTCGGTCGGCGTGGCGCCGTTCATGAGCAGCGTGTCAAGCTCGTCGGCCACGAAGGCGGCGTGGTTGCCGTGGCGCGCATGCACCGTGGGCAGGATGGCGTGCCCGTGAACGTTCAACTGCGGATGATCCACCAGGTCGCCGAACAGCTCGGCCGCGTCGGCGTGCGAGGTGAAGGTGAGCACCGCTACCCGCACCCCGCGCTGCAGCGCGGCCTCGACGCTGCCGCGCAGCTGCACGATCTCGCTGGGCCAGGCGCTCATCAGCACCTCTTCGTTGGCGGACTCGACCAAGCGCGCGGCCCCGTCGAGCAGCGCCTGGTAACCGGAGCCGTGCCAGAGGATCTCGCCGAACACGTCGTGCGGCCTGCGCTTGACGTTCTCCTTCAGCAGGGCCGCCACCTCGCTCAGGCGGGAGCTCTTCTGCGCCAGGAACTCGTCCAGGTCGAGGGGCACGTATCGCCCGTCCTCCAGCTGGGCCACTAGACCCTGGGCCGTGAGTCGCTCGAGGTTCTCGTACACCTTGGCGCTAGGCACACGCGCCAGGCGCGCCACCTGGTTGCCGTTGGCGGCGCTGCCGACCAGTAGCGAGAGGTAGATCTT
>CAYXUE010000111.1:0-5465 GCA_964467885.1 uncultured bacterium
GTGGTAAACGCTTCATGTCTTCCTCCGTTCCATGGGGCTGATGGACGTAACACTACCCGCCTAATATGAGCGTTCTCGGAGGTTCATGAGCATGAGCGAATCAGGCGCATCCGCCCCAGCCGCCAGCGGCTCCCGCGTCGTGTACTACACGGCCTCGAGCCTGGACGGCTTCCTCGCCACCCCGGATCACTCGCTAGAGTGGCTGCTGCAGTTCGGCAACGTGCCGGGCGGCGACTACCCCGAGTTCATCGCCAACGTCGGGGCTGTGGCCATGGGCGGCAACACCTACCGCTGGCTGCTGGAGCACGAGGTCATGCCTCCTAACGGCGAGGCCAAGCCGTGGCCTTACGAGCAGCCCACCTGGGTCTTCACCAGCAGGGCGCCACAGGAGGTGCCCGGAGCGCGACTCCGCTTCGCCTCGGGCGCCGTCCTACCCGCGCACGCCGAGATGCTGGCCGCCGCGGCGGGCAAGGACGTTTGGATCGTGGGCGGAGGAGAGCTGGCGGCGCAGTTCTTCGACGCCGGACTGCTCGACGAGATCAACGTGACGTACGCGCCCGCCCTGCTTGGCGCCGGGGCGCCCCTCTTCCCGCGCCAACTCGTGCACCCGCGGTTGCGGTTCCTCGAGTCGCGCAGCTACGGCGACGTGTTCGTGCAGTCCCGCTACCGGATAGTGCGGTAGCCCCCGCCTCCGCGCCTCAGCGCGTCAAGCCCAGCCACTCCAGCGTGCGCCACCCATGGGCCTCGAACTCCTCGTCTCCGTGCTCGCGCGCCCACACAACCGTGGACAGCGCGCCCAGCGCGGCGGTGCGGCTCAGCAGTTCCAACTCGTGCTCGGTCAGCGTGCGCCCGTAGCCCTCGAGGAACGCCTCCCGCAGGTCGGGGCGGTTCCGCCACAGGCCTACGTACAGCCGCTCGAAATCGTTGAGGTAGAGGTCGGGCCGGGCGTGCTCGAAGTCGATGATCAGCAGTTCGCCCGCCGGACTCAGCAGCCAGTTGCGTGGCGTGTAATCGCGGTGGCAGGCGCGGCGCGCCTCCCGTTCGAGAGCGGGCAGTGCCTCGGCGGCGCGCGCCGCGACATCGGCGATCACGGTTGACGCCAGGATGCCGCGGGCGCGACCGGACCAGGACTCGAGGCGCTTGCGGAACGCCGCGCTTAGCGTCAGCGGATCGTCGTCGGTTATCTCCAGTTCATGCAGCGCGGCCAGGTATGCGCCTGCCCGCCGGTGCACGTCCCGTTCAGCAGCTGGTTCGAGTGTCAGGTCCTGCACCAGGCGGCCCGGTTCGAACGCGAACAGCAGTGCGCGCGGCGCCTCCTCGCGCCATGCGAGCGGTTCGGGGGCGCGGGCGGGCAGCGGCTGGCTTGCGAGCTGGGGCACCCACTCCCGGTTGGCGCTCAGCTCCTGCTGGAACTTACGGCCCTGGCGGTGTGCCTTGAGCACGGCGCGACCGCCAGGACCGCTGACCTCCCAGACCGACGACTCGCCGTGGTCCCACGACAGCTCCCGTACCGGCAGGCAGGGTCCGAGCCGTTCCGCGGCGAAGGCGAGCAGGGCGGGTGCCGGCTGGCGAGTTCCGGGGTCCGCTCCTACTGCCCCAACCCCAGGAACGGCACCGTCGCTCCGGGCACCATTGTGGTGGGCAGCACGCCGTCCCAGTTCTCGGCCGTCGTCAGGGCGATGACCTCGGGGGCGTTGCGTAGGGCCTCGCCCTTGGCGAGGATGGCGCTGGCCTCGGCGTCGCCGGCCAGGCGCGTGGCTTCGGCCTGTGCGGTGGCTTCCGCCAGGCGGGCGTCGGCGCGGGCCTGGGCCTGCGTGACCACGATCTGCGCCTGGATGAGCTCCTGCTCCAGTTCCTGGCTGCGGCGCTGCACCTCCACCTCGGCCATCATGCGGGCCTCGACCGACTGCTCGTAGGCCACGCTGAAGGCCACGTCCTCCACCTGTACGGACTCGATGATGACGCTGGGCGTGTCGATGGCCTCCAGCACCGAGTCGAAGATCTGCTGGTTGAGCGACCCGCGCTGCTGGATGGCCTCCACCGCGTTGAACTGGCCGAACACGGTGCGCGCCAGCTCGTTGACGCGGCGGTCGATGAGGCGGGTAACCAAGCCCTCCTCACTGCCGAAGGTGGCGTAGACCTGGTCCACTGCGTTGGGGGCCAGGCGGTAGGTGACGGAGATGCGCAGCTCGGCCAGCTGCTGGTCGCGTGAGTACGCCTCCATCTGGTCGTAGACCTTGGAGTTCGTCTGCGTGCGCAGCATGACCACCCGGTCGATGAAGGGGATCTTGAAACCCAGGCCCGGTTCGGCTATTCCGACCACGGCGCCCAGGCGCAGGTGTACGCCCCGGTAGCCCTGGTCCACCGTGAAGAAGCCGTTGAAGGCCACGATCACGGCCAGGACGACCAGGATGCCGATAACGATCAGCCGGCGCTGGCCGCTGCTGGTGCGCAGCCGGTTGCGCGACGTGAGTACTTCGAACTCGTCCATCTACTTGCTCCTGTCTTTCCCTGCAGGCCCAACCTGACGCCAGACCCTGGTTGCGCACCAGCGCACTGCATGGGTGATGCGGGGCGCGTGATTCCGCGCTTATGTCTGTTCGGGGAGCGGCGCTAACCGCGTGAACATCCGACTTTACCGCGCGCGGGCTTCCGCCGGAACCGGCTCGGAAAGGGAAGCGGGTGAGCTTGAGTCGCGCTACCCACGAACAGTTAAGTAGCTACTTGACTATCGGGGCTTCAGTGTGCATGCTGAAGTCCATGCTTAACCATCCGGCAGGGGCACGTGCGGATGCGGCACTGAACGCGCTGGGCGACGCCACGCGCCGCGCCATGATCCACCAGCTCAGCGCGGGCCCCGCCAGCGTGACGCAACTAGCCGAACCCCTGGAGATAAGCCGCTCCGCGGTGCTGCAACACCTGACGGTGCTGGAGGAGAGCGGGCTGGTATCCAGTCGCAAAGAGGGCAGGGTGCGCGTCTGCAGGCTCGAACCCGCCGGACTGGAGGCTGCTGCTAGCTGGCTCGACTGGCACAAGAGCCGCTGGGAGAGCCGGCTCGACAACCTTGGCCGCCTACTCGATGAAGATGCGGACGCCGCGAAGGAAGAGTGAAGGAGGAGACGTATGTCAGACCTGGTGCACGACAGCTTCATCATCACCCGCCGGTACGACCACGCCCCCAAGGAGGTTTTCGCCGCGTTCGCGGACGCTCGTAAGCGGCGCCGCTGGTTCGCGGAGGGTGAGGGGTTCATCGTCGACAGCTACGAACTCGACTTCCGGGTGAACGGCAGCGAGACGAGCGCCTTCCGGGTGGACACACCCGAGTTCCGCAGCGAGGAGATAAGCAACCACACCTTCTTCCTGGACATCGTGGAGAACGAACGGATAGTTAGCGCCTACTCCATGTCCAACGTGGGCGTGCCGTTCTCCGCCTCGCTGCAGACCATCACCCTCCAGCCCGATGACGGCGGTACGCTCCTCACCCTGATGGAGCAAGTGACCTTCCTGGAGGGCGCCGACGGGCTCGAATTGCGCCGGGAGGGTACGGAACAGCTGCTCGAGAGCCTCGGCCGCGAGCTCGACCAGGTTCCCCACGACTGAAGACCTACGGTCGAAGGAGGGCTCCGAGGGCGCGCGCCGGAGCAGCGAGGCGACCCTCGGAGCCGCGCCGGCTCCGTACCTGAGCGCGTTGCTTAGGCGGCCAGCGCGCCGTACACTCAGAGCATGAAACCCGAGAAGCGGCTGAGACTGACCAACGGACGGGTCCTCGTGGCGGCCTTCCTCACGCTCATGGGCGTGCTGTTCACCCTCACCGCGCTGACCTTCGAGCCGTCCCCGGCCCAGTGGACCATCCTCGCCGTGGCGGCCTTCATGTACCTTGGCGGCATCGTTGCGTTCGTGATCGCCTACAAGCAGAGCAGGTAGGCCCCAGGACAGCTAGGCCGCGCGCGAAGCGTGGAACTGCCGGCCCCGTCAAGGTTGACGGGGCTTTGACGGCGTTCGCATAGAATCGAACCTCAGATCAGCGTCATGCTGGCGACCGACACCTCAACAGGAGGCGCCTTGGTCGCTCACCTGTGCGCGCTCGTCACAGACCCCGCGTCTCAGGCCTCCCGAGGGCCTGAGTCGGAAAGGACTCCGCCGATGAAGATGCGCTTCGGCCCAGCAACCTGCATACGAGCCTTCATCACCACGGCGCTCATGCTGCTCGCCACGCTCGCCGCCGCCCAGCAGTGCACCTACGAGATAGAGCCCAACGAGACCCCCGCTGAGGCCACCCTAATAAGGCCGCCGGACAGTTCGGGCACTTTCAACGCCGACGGTGCCAGGATGCCCATCATCTGCTTGGCGGGCGAGATCTCGGGCAGCAACCAGGACGCCTTCTGGTGGGACGTGGACGAGCTCGCCGCGGAGCACAACTGGACCGTGAGCATCGACGGCGTGCGGGGCCTGAACCAGATGTCGCTCTACCGTATCGAGTTCGCTGAGAACGGCGTGGACGTGACGGCAGCCGACGAACTCATGCGATTCGCGACGCCCAACGGCTCGCCGCACGTAAGCAAGACCTTCCTGATCGAGCCGGGTCGTTACCTCGTCGGCCTCTCCGTGGCGGGGGCCGAAGGCCCCTACGTGGTGAACCTCACCCCGGAGTCGAACAGCCGCCGGGCCAACAGCTTCGCGCGCTCCACCTACCGCGGCGAGTTCCGGGTCTACGGCAGCGTCGAGGACGTGCGGGAGCTCACGTTCGAGGTCTCCGCGGACGATGCCGGCTTCACCTGGGGCCTGGAACTGCGCTCCGCTATCGGTACCTCGCCGCGCCTGGAGCTCGAAGGGCCCGACGGCCCCATCGGCGAGCCGACGACCGTGACCGACGGCGTAGCCCGCTACGACGGTTACGCGCTGGCCCCTGGCACCTACACCGTGCGCGTGGTGGGCAGCACCGGGACCGCGATCGTGAGCCTCAGCAAGCAGGGGCGCCAGGGCGACGGCCAGGAGGTCGAACCCAACAACAGCCAACAGGACGCCACGCTGTTCCCGCTAGCGAGCGACATGCGGGGCCGCAGCGGCGACCAGGACTGGTTCCGTACCGAAGTCAGCGAACAGGACGCCGCGCAGGCTTGGGACCTGCAGGTGGAAGCCTCAGCCGAGATCGACGTGCTACTGCAGCACCCTGATGGCCACCAGCTGCTCTCCCGCAGGTTCACGGAGGGCGCGGTGCAACGGCTCAACCTCCTACCGGGCTCGTACTACGTGACCGTGCGACGCGTGAGGGAAGAGGCCGACTACCGCCTCACCTGGGCTCGGGCGGCGGCGGCGCCCGCCAACGTGAACGAGGTGGAGCCCAACGACACGGTGGCTAGCGCCACCGATCTGGGCCTCCAAGCCGAGGCCCGCGGCGTGCTTCACCCGCAGGACACCGACTTCTACCGCTTCCAGGTGGAGGGCCAGCCTCAGCTCTACCGGGT
>CAYXUE010000112.1:0-5460 GCA_964467885.1 uncultured bacterium
AACGCCCCAGGGAGCTGGCGGCAGCCGGCGCAGCCCGCGCGCGCTGACGGAGCTGCACTTCTAAACCGTCCATGTTCGGTCCGCACCCTGCATCCGCGGGGAGTGGACCGTGCTCGGCATCCCCACGTAGTGATCCGCCCTCGGCATCCGCGGGGAGCGGCGCGGACATGCTCCTCCAACACCCTCGGGATTTCCAGGTCCATACGTGCACTTATCGCGTTTTTTGCACGTGTGGCTGCTGCAAACCCGAGGGTTGCGGGGGAGGAGTAACCCTCACCTCAGTCCACCGCCGAGCGTCCCCCGGCGGCGCGTGCTAAGGCCCCCCGCCAAGGAAGTGCGCCGGGAACGAGCATGCCGTAAACTGATCCCGGTCCACCAGAATCCACTCGCGATCGCGTGCAACTACCGCCCTGGCCGCGGGAAGGAACCGGATGAAGCTGCTGCTGACCTCCGCCGGCGTCAAGAATCCCAGCATCCACCGCGCGCTCGTCGATATGCTCGGCAAACCCATAGAAGAGTGCAACGCCCTCTGCATCCCCACGGCGCACTACGGTCACCCGATCGGCACGCCGCAGGGGGCGTGGTGACCGCTCTCGCCACGCCCGCGGCGCTGCTCGGCGTGGCCCACGCTCAGGCTGCGCAGGCGCCGGCCGCTCTGGAGCCGCTCCTCCCTGACCTGCAGGTGCTGGAGCCGTCGTCGCTCTACATCGTGGCCGCCACGGATGACGAGGAGAAGCGTCTGAAGTTCGCCACGGTCATGTGGAACGCGGGGCCGGGCGTGCTGGAGGTGCATGGGCGCGAGGACCCCGAGACGGGTCAGATCTCCGTGCAGCAGGTGCTTTACGGCGACGGCGGCCTGCAGGTCCCCGGCGGCACCGTCGGGCGGTTCAACTTCGAGCACCGGCACGGACACCTGCACCTGAGCGAGTTCGCGCGCTACGAACTGTGGTCGGTGGCGGAGGACGGCAGCCTGCTCGAACTGGTGGCCCTCAACGACAACGTAGGCTTCTGCCTCATGGACAACGTGCTCGTCGACAAGGAGCTCACCGTTGGCGACGGCGAGCCCAAGTATCCCCTCGAGTGCAGCGGCGACGTGCAGGGCATCTCGCCTGGCTACGGCGACATCTACGTGGCGCAACTCTTCGAGCAGGACCTGGTGATAACCGACGTGCCCGACGGCCGCTACGCGCTGATCAACACCGTGAACCCGACCGGCGTGATCGTGGAGGCCACCACCGAGAACAACAGCGCCATGGTCTACCTGGTGCTGGAGGGCGACACCGTCAGGCTGGATTGAGATCCGTGAGCCGCAGCAGCGTGGCGTTGACGGCCACCACGATGGTAGACGCGCTCATGAGAACGGCGCCCACAGCCGGCGAGATGACGAAGCCCGCCCACGCCAGCACCCCCGCCGCCAGCGGCAACGCAACCGCGTTGTAACCCGTGGCCCAGGCCAGGTTCTGCCACATCTTGCGGTAGGTGGCCCGGGAGAGGCGCAGCGCCACCAGCACGTCCTCCGGGTCGTCGTCCAGCAGCACCAGGTCGGCGGACTCGATGGCCACGTTGGTGCCCGCACCGATGGCCACACCCAGATCCGCCTCCAGCAGCGCCGGGGCGTCGTTTATGCCGTCGCCCACGAACGCCGTGGGCTGGTCCTCGCGCAGCTGCTGCACCTTGGCAGCCTTCTCCTGCGGCAGCACCCGGGCGTAGTACCTCTCTACGCCGAGCTCCGCGGCCACCGTGCGCGCCACAGCCTCGGCGTCGCCCGTGATCATCACGGACTCCACGCCCATCTCCCTGAGGCCGGCCACGGCCCGCTCGGCGCTCGGCCGCACGCGGTCGGCCAGCGCGAAGAGCGCCACGGCCTCTTCGTCGTCCATCAGAGCGATGACGCTCTCGCCGCGCGCCTCCGCCTGCTCGAGGCCCTGCCGCAGCGACTCGGGCAGGCGCAACCCGCGTTCGCCTATCCATTCGGGCCGGCCGATGCTGTACGCCCGGCCGTGCACAAGGCCCTTCACACCCATGCCGGCCACCACCTCGAAGGCATCCGCCACGTCGAACATGATCCGGCGCTCCTCGGCCGCGCTGAGGATGGCGGCGGCCAGCGGGTGCTCGCTGCGCAGTTCCAGGGCGGCGGCGATCCTGAGGGCCTCGTCCTCCTCCAGGTCGGTCACGTACACCTCGCGCACGGCGAAGGCGCCCTCGGTGAGGGTGCCGGTCTTGTCGAAGGCCACGATGCCGATGTCCTTGGCCCTCTCGAACGCCTCGCGGTTCCGCACCAGGATGCCGTGGCGCGCGCTCATGCCGGTGGCGTTGACGATGACCAGCGGGATTGCCAGGCCTAGGGCGTGCGGGCAGGCGATGACCAGCACGGTCACGGTCCGGATGATGGCCTGCTCCATGTCCTGGGTGAAGAGCAGCCAGGCGATGAAGGTGAGGGCGCCCGCGCCCACGGCGATGTAGAAGAGCCAACCTGCGAACTTGTCGGCCAGGTTCTGGAAGCGGCTGCGCGAGGAGCGCGACTCCTCCACCAAACGCTGGATCTGCGACAGGGTTGTCTGGTCGCCGATGCGGTCCACCCTCACCGTGAGAGCGCCCTCGCCGTTGACGGCGCCAGCCACCACCTCGCTGCCCACTTCCTTGGTGACGGGCCTGGACTCGCCGGTCAGGAACGCCTCGTTCACGCTGCTGCGCCCCTCCACCACCTCGCCGTCCGCGGCCAGCTGCTGCCCGGGGCGCACCAGGATCAGGTCCCCCGCGCGCAGCTGGCTTACCGGCACCTCCTCGGTGCGGCCGTCCACTATCCGGTCTGCCACGTTGGGAACCAGCGAGGCCAGTTCGTCCAGCGCCTTCGAGGCGCCCTCCACGCTGGCCATCTCGAGCCAGTGACCCAGCAGCATGACCACGATCAGGGTGGCCAGCTCCCAGAAGAGCGGCATGCCCGGCGCCCCGAACACCACCGCCAGGCTGTACACGTAAGCCACGGTGATGGCCAGGCTGATGAGCGTCATCATGCCGGGCCGACGGTCAGCCAGCTCGTGTCGCGCCCCCTGCAGGAAGACGAGGCCGCCGTAGAGGAAGAGCACGGTGCCCAGCACCGGATTCACCCACTGGGAGCCCGCGAACTCTACGGCCCGGTAGCCGAACCACGCCTGGATCTGCTCGCTGAAGTAGAGGATGGGCAGGCTGAGCAGCAGGGAGAACCAGAACCTGTCGCGGAACATCTCCGGCGAGTGGTGGGCGTGGGCGTCGTGGGCGTCGTGGCCGGCGTGGCTCGCGTGGTCGTGGCTCGCGTGGTCCTGGCCGTCGTGGCCGTGGCGCGAGTTGTCGCGGCCAGAGTGAACCTGGCCTTGCGGGCTCCCGTGGTCGTGATGTTCTAGAGGGCCGTGATGATCGTGATGGCCTTGAGGATCCTGAGGGCCGTGGTGCTCGTGATGGACACGCCCGTGTTGACCGTGCGTGGCGGAATCCGCCTCAGCGTCCACCCTCTGCTCTACGTGGTTCTTCTCCTCTTCACTTCTCAACGACAACAGCGAGCCTCCCCGGAGCCAGCATCAGGACCGTGGCCCCATGGTCATCGCGGCCAAAAGTCACATCGTGTCCGCCGCGCTTAGCGTAGGTGCCCGCGGTCTCCAGCTGGCAGAACCGCGAGGAGCCGACGCGCAGGACCGTGCGAGCCACGGCCTTCTTCTCTGGGTGTTCCGCCCCCTCGATCAGTCGGCGCCGGTGCCTGCGCCCATGGCCTTCACTTCCGGCGACTCGGCGGCTTGGGTGAACGCGGCGGCAGCCTCGTCCGAGAGGGTGGTCGTGTGCAGGCGACCGCCCTGCGCGTTGAGGGTCTCCGCCAGGACGTCCGGCGGGGTGTCCTTGACCAGCAGCAGCAACGCGGACTTGCCGGGGCCGAGACCCTGGCTGACCTCGTCGATGAAGTCGTTGCTTATGCCTATGTCCACGCGCCGACCCAGCAGCCAGGTGATGCCCGCGCCCACCAGGCCGCCGATCAGCGGCCCACCGAAGAGGAAGCCCACCAGCACGCCCCACAGGCCGCCGGTGGCCACGTTGCCGGTCTTCATGGCGCTCTCGAGGGTCTGCACTACGCGCAGGTTGCCGTTCTCGTCCTTCTTGGCCACCGCGGCGTCCTCCACGCCGATCAGCGGCTTCTGGATGTTCTCGCGCTTCAGTTGGGCCACGTGCGCCAGGACCTCACTGGCCTTGTCGGGATGCTCGTACGTGAACACGACCAACTCGCTGGGCATACTCTCCACCTTCCTGAACCGCTTATCTACTTCGGTGCTGTATGGGCGGCCCTCTGCCTGGCCCTTGCCTCACCAGGGCCGAATAGCAGATGGCTCTGCTGCGAAGGTAGCACGCGTTTCTCGCGTCAGGCGTGGTGGTTGCGTCGCCAGCGGCCCTACTCCCGCCAGATGTACCAGGTCAACTCCTCGAGCTCCTCGTGCACAGTGGCGGGCCGGTCACCCACGAGCTACCCGGGCGGGCCCGGAACTAGCCACTATCCGCCTCGGGCTCCGACGCCTCCAGGATGGCGTGCCCGATGTAGAGGTCCTGGAGGGAGATTCCCGAGCTGTCGAAGATGGTCACGTCGTCGGGCGTTTCCCGCCCGGCCGCGTCGCCCTTGAGCACCGCGCCGATGGCGGTGAGTTGCGCGCCTTCCGGGGCGTGCTGGAACTCGCCTATGCGGCGCGACTGCTCCGGCAGGTCGCAGAAGAGTCGGGCGCGGCTCAGGAGCTCCGGCGGCAACTCCTGCTTGCCGGGAGCGTCGGAGCCCATGCTGGAGACGTGCGTGCCGGGCTTGACCCAGTCGGCCTGGAACAGGGGCGCGCGGCTGGTGGTGGCGGTGACGATGATGTCGGCCGCCCGAACCGCCTCCTCGGCGCTGCTCAGCTGGCACTCTAGCCCCTCACCCTTCAGTCTTTCGGCGAACTCCTCGGCCCGCTCCCTCGAGCGCCCCACGACCAGGATGCGCTGCAGGTCGCGCACCTGCGCCACGGCCGCCACCTCGAACTCCGCCTGGTGACCGGTGCCGAAGAGGGCCAGGGTGGCGGCGTCCGGCCGGGCCAGGGCGTCAGTGGCCACCGCGTCGGCCGCGGCGGTGCGGTAGCCGTTCAGGCGGCTGCCCTCGATGACCGCGCCGATGCGCCCCTTGGTCTGATCGAAGAGGAAGATGATCGAGCTGTGACGCGGCAGACCGGCGGCGTCGTTGCTGGGGAAGTAGGAGCCGACCTTGAGGCCGGCGTGCTGTCCATCGGCCGCGGACTTGACGGTGAAGCGGTTCTCCTTGTCGCTGCCGTGCCCATGCACCACGGGGAAGGAGGCGGCGTCCTCCGCCAAGGCGGCGATGAGCGCCTGGTGCATGGCGTTGTAGGCCAGCTCGTGTGTCACGAGCGTCGCCGACTGCTCTTCCGTTACGTATCTCATCGGCACAACCTACCAGTGGTTGAA
>CAYXUE010000113.1:0-5356 GCA_964467885.1 uncultured bacterium
CCGTGAGGGTGGTCGTACGGTGGGTGCGGGTGTCGTGACCGCCGTGACCAAGTAACCATGGCAGCACCGAAGATCCGCATCAAACTCAAGGCGTTCGACCACCGCAGCCTGGACAGCTCCGCCACGAAGATCGTGGAGACCGTCCGGCGCACGGGCGCCACCGTAGCCGGGCCCGTCCCGCTACCCACCCGCATACGCCGCTTCTGCGTGCTTCGCAGCCCCTTCACGGACAAGGACAGCCGCGAACACTTCGAGATCCGCACGCATAACCGGCTCATCGACATCAAGTCGCCAACCAAGAGCACTATCGACTCTCTGATGCACCTCGACCTTCCGACCGGGGTGGACATCGAGATCAAGACGGTCGGAGGCCGGTAAGAGTGAAAGGCATCCTCGGCACCAAGGTGGGCATGACCCAGGTGTGGAAAGACGACCGGCTCGTGCCGGTGACCGTCCTCCTCGCCGGGCCCTGCCCCGTGGTGCAACGCAAAGAACCAGCCACGGACGGCTACAGCGCCGTCCAGCTCGGCTGGCATGAGCTCCAGGAGAAGCGGGTGAACCAGCCGACGCTCGGGCACTTCAAGCGTGCCGGTGTGGCGCCCCAGCGTCACCTGGTCGAGTTCCGCGACTACGCCCCCGAAGAGGACGTAGTCAACGTAGAGATCTTCGAGCCCGGCGAGAAGGTCGACGTCACCGGCACCTCCAAGGGCCGCGGTACCGCCGGCGTCATGAAGCGCTGGAACTTCAGCGGCCTCATGGCCAGCCACGGTGTGAAGAAGAAGCACCGCTCGCCCGGCTCCATCGGTCAGCGCAAGTTCCCTGGCCGCGTCTACAAGGGCAAGCGCATGGCCGGCCGCTACGGCGGCGAGGCGGTCACCTCGCTCGCCCTCGAGGTCATCGAGGTCCGCCCGGACGACAACCTGCTGCTGGTGAAGGGCGCCGTCCCGGGCCCCAACGGCGGTGTGGTCGTCGTGAAGCAGTCCAAGAGGAAGGTGAGCTGATGACGGTCACGATAGACGTTGTCGGTAGCGACCGTAAGGTCACGCTCGACCTGCCCGAACCGAAGGAATCGGTCCTGCACGAAGTGGTCGCCTGGCAGCTCTCCAAGCGCCGCCGCGGCACCGCCTCCACGCAGACCCGCGCCGAGGTCACCGGTTCCACCGCCAAGATCTACCCGCAGAAGGGTACCGGCCGCGCGCGCCACGGCTCCCGCAAGCCCAACATCTTCGTGGGCGGCGGCGCCAGCTTCGGCCCCCGGCCCCGCTCCTACGCCTACACGCTGCCCAAGCGCGTGCGCCGGCTCGGCCTGCAGATGGCCCTCGCCACCCGCGCCAACGACGGCCGCCTCACGCTGGTCGACAGCTTCGGCGTCAACGGCAAGACCCGCGAGTTCGTGGCCTGGGCCAAGCAGAACGGCTTCGACGGCAAGGAGCGCGTGCTACTCGTCACCGACGACGAACTCGCGCGCCGCGCCGCTAGGAACCTGCCCTGGGTGGACGTCATCGCCGGCGCCGGCCTGAACGTCTACGACATCCTGCGCGCCGACCGTGTCATCGCCGACGCGCGGCTGTTCGACCGTGAGGAGGACGCATGAACCCTCATGACGTGATCCTCGCGCCGGTGCTCAGCGAGAAGGCGGTAGGGGAGATGGAACTCGGCAAGTACGCCTTCTACGTGCACCCCGAAGCCAACCGCACGCAGATCAAGGACGCCATCGAACTCGTCTTCAAGGTGGAGGTCACCAAGATCAACCTCCAGAACCGCGAAGGCAAGGTCATCCGCCAGGGCCGCTTCGAAGGCAGGCGCCCCGAGCGCAAGAAGGCGATCGTCACTCTCAAGGCCGGGCAGCGCATCGAGCAGCTCGAAGGCCTCTCCTAAGGAGGGAGGGAAACAGAATGGCTAAACATTATCGTCCGTACACCCCCTCCCGCAGGGAGATGACCACCGCCGACTTCGAAGAAGTCACGCGCACGCAGCCCGAGAAGTCGCTCGTACGCCCCATCAAGCGCACCGGCGGACGCAACCACCACGGTCGCATCACGTCGCGCTTCCGTGGGGGCGGTCACAAGCGCCGCTACCGCGTCATCGACTTCCGCAGGCGTGACAAGGAAGGCGTACCCGCCAAGGTCGCCACGGTCGAGTACGACCCCAACCGCAGCGCCCGCATCGCCCTGCTGCACTACGCGGACGGCGAGAAGCGCTACATCCTGGCCCCGGACAAGCTCACCGTCGGCACCACCATCGTCAGCGGACCCGAGTCCGAGCCCGAGACCGGCAACGCCATGCCGCTCCGCTTCATCCCCGTGGGTGCCGTCGTGCACGCCGTGGAGATGGTGCCCGGCAAAGGCGCCCAGCTGGCCCGCTCGGCCGGCACCAGCATCCAGATCCAGGGTCGCGACGGCTCCTACGTCACCGTGCGCATGCCCTCCGGTGAGCTGCGCCGCCTGCATGGCGAGTGCTACGCCACCGTCGGCTCCGTGGGCAACTCGGATCACAAGAACATCGTCCTCGGCAAGGCCGGCCGCTCCCGCTGGCTCGGCCGCAAGCCGCACCAGCGCGGCCGCGCCATGAACCCCGTCGACCACCCCCACGGTGGTGGTGAAGGTCGCTCCACCGGCGGTCGTCCGCCCGTGAGCCCCTGGGGTCAGCAGGCCAAGGGCCTCAAGACGCGCAACAAGCGCAAGGTCTCGAGTCGCTTCATCGTGCGGCGTCGGAAGGAGAAGTAAGTATGGCGCGAAGCCTGAAGAAGGGGCCGTTCGTGGACGGCCACCTCCTCGCCAAGATCGACGCCGCCAACGCCTCCGGCGACCGGCGCGTCATCAAGACCTGGAGCCGCAGGAGCACCGTGGTGCCCGAGATGGTCGGTCACACCATCGGTGTCTACAACGGCCGCCAGCACGTCCCCGTGTTCGTCCAGGAAACCATGGTCGGACACAAGCTGGGCGAGTTCTCGCCCACCCGTAGCTTCCGCTCGCACTCCGGGAAGGGTTGAGCATGGCTACGCAAGCTAAGGCCTCTCTGCGCATGCTGCGGGTCACCCCGCAGAAGACGCGCCTGGTGGCCGACCTCATCCGCGGCAAGGATGTCGAGCAAGCCGAGAACATCCTGCGCTTCACCGATAAGCGCTCGGCCAAGCCGATGCTGAAACTGCTGCAGAGTGCCAAAGCGAACGCCGTGAACAACCACGACATGTTCGAAGACGCGCTCTTCGTCAAGGCGATCGAAGTAGGCGAGGGCCCCACCCTCAAGCGCTACCTGCCGAGGGCCCGCGGCCGCGCGGACCTCATGCGCAAGCGCACCTGCAACATCGCGATAACCCTGGAGGAACGTAGTGGGAAATAAGATCAACCCCATCGGCTTCAGGCTCGGAGTCAACAAAGTGCCTTCGGCGCACTGGTACGCCTCGCCGGCCGATTACCCACGCCTCCTGCAGGAGGACGAGCTCATCCGTGAGGTCGTCACCAAGGACGTGGGTCACTCGGGCATCGCGCGTATCGACATCGAGCGTGCGGCGCACAACATCAACATCACCATCCACACCGCCAAGCCCGGCGTGGTCATCGGCAGGGGCGGCGAGGCCATCAAGGCCCTCCGCGCCAAGCTGAGCAACGCCATCGAAGGCACCATCGCCGTCAACGTGCAAGAGGTCAGCAACCCGAACACCAACGCCCCGCTCATCGCGCAGCGCATCGCCGAGCAGCTCGAACGCCGCTTCGCCTTCCGCCGCGCCATGAAGCAGGCCGTGCAGCGCACCATGGAATCGGGCGCCCAGGGCGTCAAGATCCGCTGCTCCGGCAGGCTCGGCGGCGCCGAACAGGCGCGCCCCGAGTGGTACTCCGACGGCCGCGTGCCGCTGCAGACCCTCCGTGCGGACATCGACTACGGCACCTACCGCGCCAGCACCACCTACGGTGTCATCGGCGTTAAGGTCTGGGTCTTCCACGGCGAGATCGTGGGCGACAAGCAGCGCAAGGCTGCCGTGCTGCCCCGTCCCAAGCAGGACGACGACAAGAAGAGCCGTCGCCGCCGCCCGCAGGCCCGTCGCCGCGACGGTGCCAAGCCCGGCGCCCGTGACTCGCGTCCGCGCGCCCGTAAGGAGCGTTGAGCATGCTTCTTCCCAAGCGCGTCAAGTACCGCAAGCAGATGCGCGGCAAGATGCGGGGCGAGACCAAAGGTGGCGACTACGTCGCCTTCGGTGACTACGGCCTCGTGGCCATGGAGCCCGCCTGGATCAAGTCCAACCAGATCGAGGCGTGCCGCGTGACCATGAGCCGCTACTTCCGTCGTGGCGGCAAGATCTACGTTCGCATCTTCCCCGACAAGCCCATCACCAAGAAGCCTCTCGAGGTCCGCATGGGTAAGGGCAAGGGTGCCGTGGAGTACTGGGTGAGCGTCGTGAAGCCCGGCCGCGTGCTCTTCGAGGTGGCCAACGTCACCGAGGAGCAGGCCAAGGAGGCTTTCCGCCTGGCGGGCCACAAGCTGCCCATCAAGACCAAGATGGTCAAGCGGGAGATCTACGATGAAGCCCAATGAGGTAAGGAACATGTCGGAGGGCGAGATCCTCGCCGAAGTCGACAAGCGTCGCCAAGAGCTTTTCGACCTGCGCATCCAGGCCGCAGTCGGACACACGTCCAACCCGCGCCGTGCTCGCGCCGCCAAACGCGAGATCGCTCGCCTTCTGACCATCGCCAAAGAGAAGGCCGGTGAGAAACGGTGAACGTAACCAGGACCATGCAGGGCCGCGTCATCTCCGACAAGGCCGACAAGACCGTGACCGTCAACGTCGAGCGTCGCTTCAAGCACCCGCTCTACGGCAAGGTCGTTACGGTGTCCAAGCGGTACCTCGCGCATGACGAGGAGAACACCTACCAAGTCGGAGACATCGTGGAGATCTCCGCCGCACGTCCGATAAGCCGCCGGAAGCGCTTCCGCGTGACCAGGCTGATCGAGAAGGCGCGCGCCTGAGGCCGGGAGACAACAGAGATGATCCAGCAGGAAACGTACCTCGATGTCGCCGACAACTCCGGCGCTCGCCGCATCCAGTGCATCCGGGTGCTCGGCACCGGGCAGCAGTGGGTCGGCAGCGTAGGTGACGTCATCGTTGCTTCCGTCAAGGACGCCATCCCGCACGCCGCCGTCAAGAAGGGCGACGTCGTGAAGGCCGTGATCGTGAGGACCAAGAAGGAAGTCAGCCGCAAGGATGGCTCCTCGATCCGCTTCGACAGCAACGCCGCCGTCATCCTCAACCCCCAGAACGAACCGCGCGGCACGCGCGTCTTCGGGCCCGTGGCGCGCGAACTCCGCGAGAAGCGCTTCATGCGCATCGTCTCGCTGGCGCCGGAGGTCCTCTGATGGC
>CAYXUE010000114.1:0-5314 GCA_964467885.1 uncultured bacterium
ACACCACCAGATGCCCTCATCTAGGCGAGATCAGGAACGTGACGCCCAGCTCCGACGGCTGCCAGGAGTGCATCGAGATGGGCGACACCTGGGTGCATCTCAGGCTGTGCCGCATCTGCGGCCACGTCGGTTGCTGCGACTCATCCAAGAACAAGCACGCCACGCAGCACTTCCACACCACCCAGCACCCGATCATCGAGTCGTTCGAGCCGGGCGAGTCGTGGGGGTACTGCTACGTGGACCAGATCACGTTCGACGTACTGCCCGAAGCCTAGGGACCGCAACCCTCTCCTGACGGCCACCAAGAGCCGGAACGTCGCGGAACGACCTGACCCACCTTCCAGGGTCCGGGAACGTCCACGATAGTGGGCCTGGCCACACCTCCGGGGAAGGGGAGACGTATGCCCGTGGCGACCCTCACCGCCCGGATGTAACCTTGTCCCTCGTGGACCCCATAGGCACCGACCTCCTCACCGTGCTGGTCATCCTGGGCGTAGCGTTGGCCCTGTTCGTCTCCGACCGCGTGCGGCTCGACCTGGTGGCGCTGATGGTGGTGGCCGCGCTGGCGCTCTCCGGCGTACTCAGCCCGCAGCAGGCGTTGGCGGGCTTCGCCGACCCGCTGGTGGTGATGATCGCAGCGTTGTTCGTGGTGTCCGGAGCGCTGGTCGATACCGGCCTCGCCAACCGCGTAGGCAACTGGATAGCCCGCGTGGCCGGCGGCGGCGAGGTACGGCTCATCACCATGCTCATGCTGGCCACCACGTTGCTATCGGCCTTCATGAGCTCCACGGGAACGGTGGCCATCATGCTGCCCATAACCATGCGTTTGGCCTGGCGCAACGGCATCAGCCCCAGCCGCCTGCTCATGCCCGTGGCGTTCGCGGCGCTCATGGGCGGCACCCTCACCATCATCGCCACCCCACCGAACCTGGTGGCTTCACAGACGCTGGCGGACGCCGGCTACGGCCCGCTGGGGTTCTTCGCGCTCGCGCCGGTGGGGTTGGCGATGATCGCGGTGACCATCGCCTACATGTTGACCGTGGGCCGCTGGCTCACACCGGCGCGGGCGCCCGCCAGGCCGGAAGGCGAGGACGAGGGCGGGGGAGACCTCAGGGAGTACGCCCAGCGCTACGGCATCGAGGGTAGCTTGCGCCGCTTCGTGGTGCCCACGGGTTCGAGCCTGGTAGGGCAGACGCTCAAGGGCCTAGCCTGGCCCGAGCGGTTCGACGTGCGGGTGGTGGCCATCGACGCCGACCCCGAGGCCGTGCGGCGTGGGACACGGTCGCGCCGCGACGTAGGCGTGTCGAAGCCGATCCTTCCCTCCACGGTGATGAGCCCGGGCGACCGCGTCCTGCTGCAGGGCTCGGTAGAGGGGCTAACGAGCCTGATGGAGGAGTACGGCGTGGCGGCCGAGATGGTCTCGGCCGACGCCGGGCAGGTGATGCCTTCGAACCTGGTGTTCGCTGAGCTTCTGCTCACCCCCAGGTCCAGTTGGCAGGACAAGACCCTGGCGGAGCTCCGCTTCCGCGACAGGTACCGGACGGTGGTGCTCGCTATCCAGCGCGGCAGCGAACGCCTAACCGCCGGCCTGGCCCACGAGCGGTTGCGCTTCGGGGACGTGCTACTCGTGCGCGGCTTCCCGGAGGCGGTGGAGCTTCTGAAGCGTGAGCGCAACGACGCCGTGATACTCAGCGAAGCCAGCGAGGGCGATCCGCCCGCCCCCAACGCCAACCGCGCGCCGGTGGCCGCGGCCATCATCCTGGCCATGATGGCGACCATGACCCTCACGTCGCTGCCCCTGGTGATGGTCGTGCTGGTGGCCGTACTGGCGCTGGTGGCCACACGCTGCATAACGGCCGAGTCGGCCTACCGCAGCGTTCAGTGGCCCACGGTCATCCTCATAGCTGGCATGCTGCCGCTGGCCACGGCGCTGACCGAGACGGGCGGCGTGGACCTGGCGGCGCGCGCCATAACGTTATCGCTGGGCGACGCCGGGCCGGTGGCGCTGATAGCCGGGGTGTTCCTCCTCACCGTGCTCGTCACGCAGTTCCTGACCAACACCACCTCGGCCGTGCTCATGGCGCCCGTGGCGCTGCAGGCGGCGCAGGGCCTGGGCGTCTCGCCCGTGCCGCTGCTGGTGGTGGTGGCCCTGGGTGCGTCGTGCACGCTGATCAACCCGGTGTCCTCGCCCGTGACCACGCTGGTTCTGGGGCCGGGGCGCTACCGCTTCAGCGACCTGCCGCGGGTCGGCACCGGGCTACTGCTGCTGCTGACAGTTGTGGTGCTGCTTCTGGTGCCGATCTTCTACCCGTTCTAGAACTCAAGGGTCGCCCTGATTGGGCGTGGGTCAGAGCCTGCGGTCGAAGCGGAACGGCCGCGCTTCACCCAGCTCCAACTCAGCGAACCCGGGGTGGATGACGTTCACCACGAAGTTGAACTCCCAGGGGACGATCACGCTGGGTACCCGCAGCACCGCACTTGCACCCGAGTTGGCCCAGGCCGTACCGGTCCGCCTGGTGCTAAGAGGTGCCGGGCTCTGGCGCCAGTCCGCTGGCAGTCCGTCCAGGTCGTTCACGAGTTGCTGGGGGATGGCTACCGGCACGGCCATGAACTCCGTCAGGTGGTCCGGGGTTCCGGCGTGCGCCAGCACCTCCAGCGCCGCCAGACTGGTGGTGGAGGCTAGGTAGACGACGCGGGTGCCCGGCTCGTTCCAGCGGTTGCCGTACCGGTAGCTGCCCTCCCCGTCGAACGCGGTGGCCAGCCTGGCGGCGCTGACCAGCCGCCAGCCGGAGATCACGCCGGCGCACCGTCCAGGATGCGCTCGAGAACGCGGTCCACCTCCGCGGCTCCGATGGAGGTCCGGGAGTAGGACAGCGGCGTCTCGCCGCTCAACTGCTGGTTGGGGGAGGTGAACCACGCGTGGAGCCGCTCGGGCGACGTGAACACGGCGCCGGCCTTGGCGACCAGGCTGCTGAGCCGCAGGAGTCGCTCGCTCTCCTCCTGGGTGAACCGGCCTTCTCGTTTGCGGCGCGTGAGCGTGGAGATGCTGATGTTCACCGCCTCCGCCAGCTGCTGATCCGAGACCCGCAGCGCGTGGGTGACGTGCTGCCAGCCGCTGGCCGGCAGGCCGCGCATCAGCACCGCTATGGCTTCACGCTGATCGGCAGCCTGCACGCCGAGCATCTCGAAGGCCGCGGCGGGCGAGGTTCCGGGCTGCATATCCATATGAACACAGTAGCATGCTCATCTGGCGAAGGTGGCGGTCGGTCGACGCAGCGGGCGCCGAAGCGGTGGCGCCGCTGGGTAACATTGCCCCGATGATGACTACCGAGAACGCGCGTTTCCGCTCGTTGGCGGCCCCGAGGTTCCTTGCCGTCCTTCTTTGCACGGTGCTGCTAGCTGCTTCGGGCGCTGTGCGCGGGCAGGGCACGCAGGCTGAACCGGCGGAGGTCCAGTTGGTGGCCGTTCAGATGACCCTCGACCTGAACGACTACTGGACGCGCGAGGCGTTCGAGCGCAAGATCCGCCAGCAGTTGGACGCGGTGACCGCGGCCACTGACCCCGACATCCCCACCCTGGTGGTCTTCCCGGAGGACGTGGGCCTCATGCTGGTGGTGCAGGGCATGGAGGAGCGCCTAGCGGGCATCGACTCCATCGGCGAGGCCATCGAGGCCGTCATCCGCGCGCACACCGTGCCGCTCCTCTGGACGCGCCTCGTCCGCTGGAAGGGCTGGGTGCCCGCCCTGCTGCTGAACAAGAACAAGCTGATAGCCGAGACCTACTTCGAGGTCTTCTCGGCCGCGGCGCGCGACTACGGCGTCTACCTGGTGGCCGGCTCCGTGGTGCTGCCGCCCTACCGCATCGAGGATGGCGTGGTGCAGTGGCAGCGCGGTCCCACGCGCAGCCAAGTGCACAACACCTCGTACCTCTTCGGCCCCGACGGGCTGGTCATAGGCAAGCAGGACAAGGTCCGGCTCATCGAACTGGAGGCGGAGGCCGCCCTCAACCTCAACCCCGGACGGCTCGAGGACATGCAGGTCTTCGACACGCCCATCGGCAAGATCGGCATCGCCATCTGCCTGGACGCCTTCATCCCGGAGGTCATCGACAGCCTGGTCGAGCAGGGGGCGCAGATCCTCGTGCAGCCCTCGGCAAACCCCGGACCGTGGAACACCTGGCAGCAGGAGGACTGGCTGCGCAGCAGCCTCGAGAAGGTCGCGGTGGACGAGCGCTTCGCGTACGCCATCAACCCGATGATGACGGGACCCTTGTGGGACATCGCCTTCTACGGGCAGTCGTCCATCGTGGCGCGCGGCGCCCCCAGCACCGGTTACGGCTACACGGACCTTGGGCCCATGGCTGGCTTCGTGCGAGTAGCCGCAAGCGCCGACGCTGAGGAGCTGCTGGTGGCGGTGGTGCCGCACCCGGATCTGGTGGACTGAGCGACCGGCCGCCGGCTCGTGGATCCCTCTAGCTGCACTCCTGGAGTGACGGTGCGAGGTGGGTCTCAGGGGTGGCTTACGGTTCACTTTTCTGGTTCAGGTCCGTGGACACGCGAAGCGGAGCCGCATCAGGGGCGTGAAACTACTCCAGCGGAGCCGGTGCAGAGTTGGCTTCGATCCAGTCTGCAAGCTTGTCTTCCGTCAACTCCCCAGCAGCAAGCGCGGTGATGAACCTGACCTCATCCTCTTGGGTCGGGGAGAAATGCTGGCCGTTGAGTCGGCAGAAGACCGCTACGGAGAGGAGCGCCGTGCGCTTGTTGCCGTCCACGAACGGATGATTCCGCGCAATTCCGAAGCCGTAGCCCGCGGCCAGTGCGCTTAGGCGCACCTCGTTTCCGTAAGCATGAAGGTTCCGTGGCCTCTCCGGGGCGCTTTCAAGCGAACCTTCATCGCGGAGGCCAGCGCTACCGCCGAACCTTGCAACGGATTCGTCGTGTAGCGCCAGCACGATCGCCTTCGAAAGCCATCGGATGGACTTACTTCGCGAGCTCACGCAGGGCGTCCCGGTGCTCGTCCATATATGCCCGGCCGATCTTCACCGCCTCCGCGAAATCTGGGTCGTAACTGGTAAGCCTGATCCCGTCCGGTGTTCTGACCACGAACAGGGAATCACCCTCCGTAACCTCGAGTTCCTGCAGCAGCGCCTTACTGAGGATGACACCGTAGGAGTTGCCGATCTTCCGGACCTGCACGGACTCGCTCATAAGGCGACGATAGCACGAGTTATAACGAACGTAATACCCCTGGCTTCAGGCGGCCGCCGCTGGCGCCGCTGCTACGCTGGAACGCGCCGATACCGAGAGCCGGCGGCG
>CAYXUE010000115.1:0-5277 GCA_964467885.1 uncultured bacterium
CAGGAAGCCATCAGACCCTGCAAGCACACCAGAAGACCTTGGATACTGATATCGCTGGCAGAAACGTTTTACCAGCGGTAGTAGCTAAACATTGTTTTCCGGTTGATTTGCGTTGGGGACAGCATTACTTTGAGCGCCACTTCCACCTGTTTGCCGCCAACATCGAGAATTGTTTTCCGTTCTATGGACCTTGCTGCCCGGACCCCAGTTCTCCGCCGCAACCCCGCCGTTAGACGCTCGCATCTGGATTCTCTCGTCGCAACTCCTCCACGATCTCACGCAACCGCGGCTCCAGCTCCGGTAGATCGCGAGTCGCGGTCACCCAAACGATCTCCAGATCGATGCCGAAGTACTCATGGATGACGATGTTGCGCATCCCCCGCATCGAAGCCCAGGGCACATCCGGAAACCTCGCCTCGATCTCGCTGGGAACGAGCCGGGCCGCCTCGCCGATCACGGCGAAGTTCCACACCACCGCATCCCGCGTGCGCTCATCCCCCTTGAAAGCAGCTAGATCGAGATCTGAAGTGTATGAAGCGACCTTCGAGATCGCCTCGAGGATGTCCTCGAGGCGCACGAGCCACTCCCTAGGCGGCACTGATCGCCTCGCTTAGCACACGCTCCCGGATGCCAGGCTTCAAACCCCCAGGCGTCACCAGGTCCACCCGGACGCCGAGGATCCCCTCCAAGCGCTCCTTGACCGCGAAGTACTCGAACAATCCCACCGGCACACCGAACTCAACCAGCAGGTCCACGTCACTACCCGCCGTCGCCTCGCCGCGGGCCACGGACCCGAACAACGCAAGCGACTCGACGCCCATCGCAGCCAGCTCCGCACGATGATCGCGTAGTCGATCGAGAACCTGACTGCGGTCCATGTTCAGCGCCCTCCTACGCTCAGTATAGGAGGTGGGAAGCAGCGAACCGTAGCGCCCACCAGGCAATGCGGTGGCGCAAGAGGATCCACCCCGGAAACGATTCCCCGCCGGTGGCTTCACCAGCGGTAATGCCGAATATGCTCCCCCCGCTCCGCGATCTCGCTCATGGCCTGTATGCCGATCTCTATGTGCTTGTCGGTGTGGTCCTTGAACACGGCGCGGGCTGAGGCCTTGGTCTTTATGCCGCCGGGGCGTAAGGGCAGGTCGGAGACGAGCAGTAGCGCGCCGATAGGCACCTTGCTGGCGAAGCCCACGGAGAAGAGGGTGGCCGTCTCCATGTCTATGCCCAGCGCGCGCTCCTCGTATAGCTGCTGCTTGAAGCGCTCGTCGAACTCCCAGAAACGGTAGTCGGTGCTGTGCACCACGCCCGTGCGGTAGTCCAGTCCGTGCTCCACGATGATCTGTGAGACGAACTTCTGCACCTTGAACGTGGGCAGCGCCGGCACCTGCGGCGGCATGAAGTGCTTTGAGGCGCCCTCGTCGCGGATGGCGGCTGTAGGCAGCACGAAGTCGCCGATCTGTAGCGAGCGGTGCAGGCCGCCGCACATGCCAAGGAAGAGCGTGGCCTTCGGGTCCGCCGTGGCAAGCACCTCGATTATGAGCGCCGCCACGGGAGAGCCCACCGAGAAGTTGATGATCGAAACGCCGAGCTTCTCGCTGTGGCGCGCCATCATGGCCGAGCCGCGCGTGGTGATCACGTCGTCGGACATGCCCTCGAAGCGGTCGAGGTAGTACTGGAAGTTGGTAAGCAGGATCTGCTTCTGCATCTCCTCGGGCGCCGCGCCTGTGTAACGCTCGAGGATCTCGCGCCCGATGGCCCATTTCTCAGGGTTGTTGTAGATGAGGTTGCGGTTCACCGGTCGCTCTTCGTGATCGTGAACTTCCGCCTCCGCCGAGGCTGCCGTGCTGACGCTGACCTGCTCGCCTAGCGTCTCGGCGGCCTGGTGTTCGAGTGTCTCTCTATCGTTCTCCATGCGTAATCATATCGCCCTCCTCCGGACGGCTCCGAGCGTGTGTGGCCCTACGGCCGCCCCCGCCGCGTCGGCGAACGCGCCGTTACCGTTCTGTGACAATTCGCGCGCGCCACGAACGGATAATGCTCCGAGCACGAAGGGGCGGCCTACGCGTATCGCGGAGATCCGGCAGCCTAGGGCGATCGCCCGGCAACTTTCGGGGCTCCCACCTCGCGACAGAACTAGCCGTCCCTTCGGAAGGAGACCACATGAAGTTCCGCACCCTCACGTTCGCTCTCGTAACCGCAGCGCTACTGCTGCTGCCGCAGGCTTCCGCCCAGCGCATCATATCCCTGGCCGGTGAGGTCACGGAGATCGTCTACGCCCTTGGTGCCGAGGATCTGCTCGTGGCCGTGGACGCGACCTCCAACTACCCGGCCGCCGCCAACGAGTTGCCCAACGTGGGCTACTACGGCCGCCTCTCCGCCGAGGCGCTCATGGCCCACGAGCCCACCTTGGTCATCGCCAGCAACCAGGCCGGCCCGCCTGAGGTCCTCGCCCAGTTGGAGGCCGCCGGCGTGGAAGTGGTGTACATCGGCAGCGACCTCTCGCTCGACACGCCCGTGGAGAACATCCGACTCGTGGCGGATCTGGTTGGTCAGCCCGAGAATGGCGAGGCCCTGGCCGCCGAACTGCAGGGCAAGCTCGAAGCCGCCAAGGCTCGCGGTGCGGAACTCGACCCGGCGCCGCGCGTGCTCTTCCTCTACCTGGGCTCCACCACCATGCAGTTCGCCGGCGGCGACGAGACCGCGTCGAACGTGATGATCGAGGCCGCGGGCGGCGTCGACGTGGGCAAGGAGGTCGGCTTCGTGGGCAACGTGCCGTTCACCCCTGAGGCCATCGTGGCTGCCGCGCCCGAGGTGATCATCGTCACCGAGCGCGGCATGAACGTCATGGGCAGCGTGGAGGCGGTGCTCGAGATCCCGGGCATCGCACAGACGCCCGCCGCTCAGAACGGCAACGTGATCGTGTTCGAGGACCTCTACTTCCTCGGGCTGGGCCTGAGATCCGGCGACTCGCTCACCGAACTGGTCGATTACCTGCACTCGTTGCAGTGACCAGCGAGGCAGGCCGCTCCGGCGACGGCCATCAGCCCGCCGCCCGGAGCGTGGACAGTGATTCAGCCTCCCGCACCGCGGCCGAACGTTCGGCCGCGGTGCGCGGTCGTGCCGTCCTGGTGGTTCTGGCGACACTCACGTTGGTCGGGCTCGTCGTTTCCCTCGGCTGGGGCTCGGTCAGTATCCGCCCCGACCAGATCGTCGGCATCCTGCTCGACCGTGCGGGTGTAGGGAGCGGCATCGACTTCAGCCAACAGCAGAGCGCTGTGCTGTGGAGCATCCGTCTGCCGCGCGTTCTGATGGGCGCACTGGTGGGTGCCGCCCTGGCGCTAGCCGGCGCCGCCATGCAGGTGGCCTTCCGCAACCAGCTGGCGGACCCGACGCTGCTGGGCATCAGCGGCGCCGCCACCGTGGGCGTGGTGCTGGCCTACGTCTTCGGTGCCGTGTCCATGGGCCGCTGGGCTCTGCCTCTGTTCGGGGTGCTGGGCGCGGTCAGCGCCGTGGTCTGGTTGCTAGCCTTCGCCCGGCGACATGGCCGCTCCGACCGCCTCACGCTCATCCTGTCCGGGGTGGCGCTGCAGCTGTTCCTGGCGGGCGTGGTCACGTTGCTCGTCAACGCTTTCCGCCGTCCCGGCATGCCCGACGCCACCGCCCTGACCATCGGCGGGCTGACGGGCATATTCTGGCGCGACGTGGCGCTGACTGCCCCGCTGGTGCTACTCGTGGCGCTGGTGCTGTGGCGGCTGGCACCCGTGATGAACATGCTGCTCCTGGACTCGGGCACCGCCCAGGCGCTAGGCGTGGAAGTCGGCCGCCTGCAGATCGTGCTCGGGGTGCTAGCGGCCGTGGTCACGGGTGTGGTGGTGAGCTACAGCGGCACCGTGGCCTTCGTGGGCCTGGTAGTGCCGTTCTTCCTGCGCCTGCTGGTGGGCGACGACCACCGGCTGCTCCTGCCGGCCGCGCTACTGGGCGGCGCCGCGCTCATAACCTTCGGCGACGCCGCCGCGCGCAACCTGATAGCCCCCATGGAGCTGCCCCTGGGCGTGCTCATGACGGTGCTGGGCGGGCCCCTCTTCTTCTGGCTGATAGGCCGCGGCCGCGCGGTGGGGCGCTGGTGAGCCCCGCCGCGCGGCCGCCGAGCCGTGCGCCGTCAACGAACCGGACTCAGCCAAACAGCGCTCCGCCCACCGGCTCGAAGCGCGCGCTGAAGTGCCGCAGTACCTCCGGTGCCTCCACGATGCGCACGCCGCGGATGCTCTCCTTGATCTCGGCCACATGCGCCAGCACCTCCGCCAGGTAATCCACGTGGCTCTGCGTGTACATGCGGCGCGGGAAGGCCAGGCGCACCAGTTCCAGCGCCGCGGGCTTCTCGCTGCCGTCCGGTTGGCGGCCGAACATCACCGAGCCGATCTCCACCGACCTCACTCCACCCACCAGGTACAGCGCGGCGGATAGCGCCCAGGCCGGGTATTCGCTCTGGGGGATGTGGGGCAGCAACTTGCCGGCGTCTATGTAGACGGCGTGCCCGCCGGTGGGCTGGATGATGGGTATGCCCGCAGCCAACAGTCTCTCGCCCAGGTACTCGATGGAGCGCAGGCGGTAGCGCAGGTACGGCTCCTCCAGCGCTTCCTCGAAGCCCACGGCCAGCGCCTCGAGGTCGTAGCCCGCCAAGCCGCCGTAGGTCGGGAACCCCTCGGTGAGGATGAGCATGGAGCGCGCCTTCTCGGCCAGCGCGTCGTCGTTCAGCGCCAGGAAGCCGCCGATGTTGGCCATGCCGTCCTTCTTGGCGCTCATGGTGGCGCCGTCCACGTAGGAGAACATCTCCTGTGCTATCTCTCTGGGAGTCCTGTCGGCGTAGCCCTCCTCGCGCAGTTTGATGAAGTAGGCGTTCTCCGCGTAGCGGCAGGCGTCCATGAAGAGCGGTACGCCGAACTCGCGGCACACCTCGCTCACCGCGCGGATGTTGGCCATGGACACGGGCTGGCCGCCCCCCGAGTTGTTCGTCACGGTGAGCATCACCAGGGGCACCCTGTCGCCCTGCTCCTTGAGCACTTGACGCAGCGCTTCCACGTCCATGTTGCCCTTGAAGGGGTGGATGGTGGCCGGCTGGCGCCCCTCCTCGGTGGGCAGGTCGAGCGCCGTGGCGCCCACCGCCTCCACGTTGGCGCGGGTGGTGTCGAAGTGGGTGTTGCTGGGCACCACGTCGCCGGCCTTCAGCGCCACGCCGGCCAGTATGCGCTCGGCCGCGCGGCCCTGGTGCGTGGGCAG
>CAYXUE010000116.1:0-5179 GCA_964467885.1 uncultured bacterium
CACGGATGACGTACACCTGGATCTGGTCGCCGGGCTTGAAGTACTTGGCGGCCTCTTCGGCGTTGCTCTCGTGTTCGAAGAGCTGGTTGTACGGCAGGATGCCTTCGATCTTGGTGCCGACGTCGAGGACGATGCCGTCCTGTGCCAGCATGATGACCTCGCCGTTGGTGATCATGCCGCGGTGGATGGGCTTGCGAGCCAGCTGTTCATCGCTGGCGGCCAGCACGTCCTCCATGGTGATCTCGGCGTCGTCCGCCTGGGAGGCGGCCGGTTCGGCCTGCTGGGTGGCGGCAGGCGTAGGTTCCGTCGCGGCAGGTTCCGCGGCGGTGGTTTCAGCGTCCTGGGACGCGGTTTCTTCAGCTGGTTCGGAGGAAGCCTGATCTTGTTGCACGTCGTTATTCTCGTTAGCAGCTTGCGAGCCTACTCCCTGTTCGGCGTTCGCAGCTGGGGCCGGATCGGTGGCTTCTTCCGGGGCTGGGACGGTGCCCGGGGCAGGGCTCCCCGAGGCGGGGTTTACTTTCTCATCCATGTAAAGGGGTTCCTCCTAAGTAGTCTTGCACTGACAGCTACCCATCTAATCACAGATGAGCCCTTAATAGCAAGGTTACGCGTCACCGAAAATGCCGATTCTCAACGGAAGATGAGCACTTGAGGCATGGGTGGTTCGGGATCACGTTCCGGGTTCGGAACTGGTGTTGGAAGTGCCTGAGGGACTATCGGCCCGAACGCTGGTCCGGGGTCCGGGCTACCCTCGAGGCAATATTGCTGGTGCGCGGGTGGTCCGTGCACCCTTGTCCGTGGAAGGTGAGGTCCATGAAACATCACCAGTACTTCGCGTTGGTCGCCGGCTTGCTGTTCGCGCTGGCCCTGACCTGGGGCTTGGCGCAGGAGGGTTCCGGCGGGCCCGCGGAGGGCGCCGAACTGGGCGCCCAGATCGCGCAGCAGGGAACGCCGGGGGGCGCCGCCCCCTGCATGGCCTGCCACGGGGCGGAGGGAGCCGGCATCCAGGGCACGCCCTTCCCGCGCCTGGCTGGCCTGGACTTCCAGTACATCGTCAAGCAACTGCGGGACTTCCAAGAGGGCAACCGCACGGATCCCACCATGACGCCCATGGCCATGGGGTTGCAGCCCAACGAGGTGGAGGCTGTGGCCGCCTACTTCAGCCAGCAGTCACCGCCGCCGCTGCCTACCGAGCAGGACGCCGCGCAAGTGGCGGCCGGGCGCCTCATAGCCGAGCGTGGCATCTGGGGCATGTACGTGCCCGCCTGCTCCAGCTGTCACGGTCCCGCAGGGGCCGGGGTGGGCCACACGTTCCCGGCGCTGGCGGGGCAGAACGCGGCCTACACCGTCAAGCAGTTCGAGAACTGGCGTACAGACGCGCGCCATAACGATGCGCTGGGCATGATGCAGGCCGTGGTCGACCGCATGAACGACGAGCAGATAGCCGCCGTAGCCGCCTACTACCAGAGCCTCGGCGCAGCCGGAACGGGGAGTGAGTAACGGTGAGAGCACAGGCCAGATTCCAAGGCGCCCTCCTTATCCTCGCCGCCGCGTTGATCATCGGCGTGGCGCTGATCGCGTCCGCCCAGGACGGTGCGCAGCAGGAGGCGCCCGCCACCCCGAGCTTCCCTCCGCCCACGGAGGGGCAGTACCGCCATACGCCGCCCACGCTGGACGAACTGCCTGAAGGCCCACTGGCCGACTCCATCCTGCGCGGCTGGGAGATCTTCAACGAGACGCAGAAGTTCAAGGGCGTCTACACCTACTCCGACATGACCTGCGCCAGCTGCCACATGGGCGAAGGCGCGGTGGAGTTCGCCGCGCCCGTGTGGCCCGCCGCTACCACCCTGCCCGCTTACCGGGGCAAGAACTGGCGCGTGAACTCGCTGGAGGACCGCATCTCCGACTGCTTCGCCTACTCCATGAACGGCGTGGCGCCCGCCATGGGTTCGGATGACATGACGGCCCTGGTGGCGTATCACACCTGGATGGCGCAGGGCGCGCCCATGGGCGAAGGAAACATCTACGGCCGCGGTTACGGCACCCTGCCCGAGGCGGAACTCGAGCCGGACTACGCGCGGGGCCAGACGGTGTTCGAGAACAACTGCGCCGTTTGCCACGGCGCTGACGGTCAAGGGCAACGGGTGGGTGAAGAGGTGGTGTTCCCGCCCCTGTGGGGCGACGGCTCCTACAACTGGGGCGCAGGCATGACGCGCATACCCACTGCGGCCGCGTTCATCTACAACAACATGCCGCTAGGCCAGCCGCACTTCCTCAGCCAGCAGGAGGCGTGGGACGTGGCGCTGTTCATGAACAGCCACGAACGCCCGCAGGACCCGCGCTACACGGGAGACGTGGCCGAGACCCGCGAGAAGCACAGCAACTTCCACAGCCTGACCATGTACGGCCAAGAGGTCAACGGCGTGGTGCTGGGCGACCACGACAACACCGGCGCCAAACCGTTCCTGCGGCCGGACACGCTGCTGTTCGAGCCGCCTCCACCGGCCGAGGATTAAGGAACATTCGAACCGTTCAGAGCCGCGCTACCGAGGCTCGCGGTAGCATCGGAGCCGGATCAACCGCGTACCCGCACCGATGGGCGACGGGTACTCGGCAACGGAGGATGAAATGAGAAGATTCGCAGCTGCATTACTCTCTTTGGCTCTCCTAGGCGGCGCGCTCGCGCAGAGCGTCACCGTCTACACCAGCGTGGATGAGGAGAACGCCGCCAACCTGTTCGCGGCCTTCACCCGGGATACGGGCATCGAAGTGAACTTCGTGTTCCTCTCGTCCGGCCCGGCGCTCAGCCGCATCGAGGCCGAGGCCAACCGCCCGCAGGCGGACGTCTGGTTCGGCGCCCCCAGCGAGAACCACGTGCTGGCGGCGGAGCGCGGCCTGACCCAGCCCTTCGACAACCCCAACGCCGACGCCCTGGCCGACAACTTCAAGGACGCTAACGGCGCCTGGTACGGCATCTACACCAACCCCCTCGCCATCGGCGTGCGCACCGACACCCTCGAGAGCCGCGGCGTGCCCGTGCCCACCAGCTGGGCCGACCTGACGGACGAGGCCTACCGCGGCCTGCTGCAGATGCCCTCGCCCCAATCCAGCGGTACCGGTTACGCCGTGGTCATGACCCTGATCGAGCTCATGGGCGAGGAGGCCGCCTTCGAGTACCTCGAGGCGTTGCACCCCACGGTGCAGACCTACACCCAGAGCGGCACCGCCCCCTCGGGCGCGTTGGCCGTGGGTGAGACCGCCATGGCGCTGCAGTTCACCCCCGGCTTCCTCAAGCTGGCGGACGAGGGCTTCCCCGTCCAGGTGGTGTTCCCCAGCGAGGGCGTGGGTTACGAGGTAGCCGCCGCTTCCATCATCAAGGGCGCCAACAACCAGGAAGAAGCCGAGGCGCTGATCGAGTGGATCACCTCGGCAGCGGGTCAGCAGGAGCTGGTGACCAACAAGACCTACTTCCTGCCCGTCCGGGCGGACGTCAGCGCGGGTGAAGGCATCCCCACGCTGGACAGCATCGAGCTCGTCTCCTACGACCCGGCGGTGGCCGCCGAGCGAAGGCAGGAGCTGGTGGACCGCTGGCTGGAACAGGTCCTCGGACAGTAAGCCTCTAGGCGGGCTCGGACGGCTCCGGCCTCCGGCCCGCCAACCCATATCTTGAGACAGTGAACCAACTGAAGCGGCTGGCGCGCGATCCACTGCTGCTGGTCCTCATCATCGTTATCCTCGCCGCCCTCGGGGTGTTCGTGGTCTATCCGCTGGTGAAGGTCATCCTCACCAGCTTCCAGACGCGCTCGGGCGAGCTCACGCTCGAGAACTATCAGCTGTTCCTCAACCGGCGCCTCTATCAGAACGCCCTCAAGAACAGCCTGCTGGTGGGCGCCGTGGTGGCCCTGATCAGCGTGGCGCTGGGTTACGTGCTGGCCTTCGTGACCACGCGACTGCGCACCCCCGGTGGCGGCGCTCTGCACATGGTCACCATGCTGCCCATCATCTCGCCGCCGTTCGTCAGCGCCGTGTCCATCCTCTTCCTGTTCGGCTTCAACGGGCTCATCACCCGCGGCCTACTCAACCTCACGGACTTCAGCATCTACGGCTTCGGCGGCGTGGTGCTCAGCCAGGTCTTCACCTTCACGCCCATCGCCTACCTCTCGCTGCGGGGCGTGCTGCAGTCCATAAACCCCACGCTGGAGGACGCGGCCCTCAACGTCGGCGCCAGCAAGTGGCAGGCCTTCCGCCGGGTCACGCTTCCCCTTTCACTGCCCGGCATCGCCAGCGCGCTGCTCATCGTGTTCATCGAGTCGCTGGCCGACTTCGGCAACCCGCTGGTGCTGGCGGGCGCCACCTTCCCCATGCTGGCGCCGCAGGCCTACCTGGAGATCACGGGCTCCTTCAACCTGCCGCGCGGTGCCGCCCTGGCAGCCGTGCTGCTGATACCCAGCCTCACGGCGTTCGCCATCCAGCGCTACTGGATCTCGCGCCGGCAGTACGTCACGGTCACCGGTAAGCCCACGGCCTCCACCTCCAAGCTCGTTAGCGGGCCGGTCAAGGTCCTGCTCGTGGGCATCTCCTGGCTCTTCGGCCTGCTGGTGGCGGCCTTCTACCTCGTCATCCTCATCGGCGCCTTCACGCGCGTGTGGGGCTTCGATTACACGCTCACGCTGCAACACTTCCGCTACGTCTTCGATGTGGGCTTCGAGTCCGTCAAGGACACGCTGGTGGTTGCGGCCTTCGTCACGCCCCTCAGCGGGCTGCTGGGCATGATGATCGCCTTCCTGGTGGTGCGGCGCCGCTTCCCCGGGCGCCGGCTCATGGAGTTCACCAGCATCCTCAACTTCGCCGTGCCCGGCACCGTGGTGGGCATCGGTTACATCCTGGCCTTCAACGGCCCACCGATCATCCTCACCGGCACGCTGGCCATCCTCGTGGCCGCCTTCGTGTTCCGCTACATGTCCGTGGGCATACAGAACGGCATCGCCGTCCTCAACCAGGTCGACCCCTCCATAGAGGAGGCGGCGCAGAACCTGGGGGCGGATAGCGTCACCACCTTCCGCAAGGTCACCCTGCCGCTCATCGCGCCGGCCTTCTTCTCCGCCCTCGTCTACGCTTTCGTGCGGGCCATGACCGCCATCAGCGCGGCCATCTTCCTGGTGTCGGCCAACTGGAACCT
>CAYXUE010000117.1:0-5071 GCA_964467885.1 uncultured bacterium
GAGCAGGAGGCGCCGCGGGCGGCCTCCAGTTCACCCCGGGTGACGGGCTGGTGGTAGGCCACCAGCGCCAGGGTCTCCAGCGCCGCTTGGCTGAGGGGCGGCAGCGGTGGCGGCGACATGATGGCCGAGAGCGCCGGCAGCAGCGCGGGCGCCACCACCAGGCGGTAGCCGCCGGCCACGTGATCCACCTGTATGCCTAGGTCCGCGGCGTGGAGCGCATCCTGCAGTTCGGCCACCTCGCGCCTTACGGCTTCCTCGCTCACGCCGAGCAGGGTCATGAGGTCGCGCAGTGGCACAGGCCCGTCGTGGGCCAGAAGCGCCGCGCAGAGCAGTGCGCGGGAACCGTGGGTGCTGGACACGCCGTATCGTTTCAGGCGCCGGCGGGAGTGTCAAGACGCGGCGCCAACCGCCCCGTGCGCCTGAGCCAGATCTCTACCGGGATGGTCAGGAAGGGCGGCACACCCGCCGCCATGGTTACCAGGGTGGTACGCAGGGACCAGCCGAACGAACGCGCGGCCACGAACGCCACGACTTGGTAGAGCATGAAAACCAGACCGTGCAGGCTGCCGAAGAGCGGTACCAGGTTGTCTTCGAGACCGAGCACGTGCTTCTGGTACATGCCCACGAGCAGCCCCGCCCAGGTGACCGCCTCGGCCAGGGCCACCGCCAGGTAGGCGTAGCCCAGCGGAGCGATGCCGGCCGCGTTCGGCCGGGCACGCTTGGCGTTCCGGACGGTCGCGGCTTCGGCCGTTCCGGGGTTCGTGTTCCTTCTGTCCTGGGTTCCGGTATCCATCGTGTTCGCTTCTCCTAGGTCGGCGTAGTTCGGCGTCTTGGCGCCCCGACCTAGTACCTTACCTTCGCGATGCTCCTGCGGGCCTAACGCCGCAGTACCTGCAGGTCCGGCCGTAACTGCAAGGTGAGCCTCTCCTCCGCCCGTGCCGGCTCGGCGGGTAGGCTCGCCGTCAGCTGCAGCACGACGGCGCCCTCGTCGCTCGGAAGGTTCGTCACGCGGACCACCGCGCTCACGCCCATGTGCGGCCAGGGACCGAGGGCCGTTGCCGCCACGGGCGGGGCGCCCCCTTGCGCCTGCTCCAGCCACAGTTCGGCCGCCGCCAGAGCCAGCGCACCCTCCAGTTCCTCCCGCTGCAGTACGGCCAGTTGCTGGGCTCTGGCCGCCATGGCGTCGAGGGAGGCGGTGAACAGGAGCGCGAAGGTGGCAGCAGCCACGATGAGTATTCCGCCCAGCACGGCTAGCAGCACGAAGCCGCGGCGGGCCCCGGTGGACTGCGGCCTTGTCACGGCGCTGCCAGCCGCGGCCTATGCGGCAGCTCCAGCAGCACCCTGCGCTCTTCGCCGGCCGCCTGCAACTCCAGCCAGAGCGCGCGTAGCTCGCCGCCTGCGGCCTGCTGCCAGCCGAGGCTGGAGCCGTCTCCATCTATCACGCCCGCGATGCGCAGGCTCTCGACGCCCGCCACCCACGGCTGCCTGCTGCCGGTACCGCTGCGGCGGTAGAGCTGCGGTTGGCCCTGGCCGTCCGACCCGGCCTCGAACGTGAAGTCTCGAGCGACGGGCCCACCGGCCAGGCTGTCGTCGATGTACACGATGCGCACCGCTTGGCCACCCGGTACGGAACGTACCTGCACGCCGCGCCCCAGGAACTGAGCCGGTGTGAGGTCGTGACCGAGGCCCTCCACCTCCTGGGAGCTGATCGGCAGGGGCCAAGGTCCTGAACCGGCCCGGAGCAGCTCTTCGCGCAGGAGCTCGGCGGCCAGTTGCAGGGTCTGGGTTGCCTCGCCGGCGCTCTCCCCCGCCACCTGGGCGTTGCGGGCCGAGCGCACGTACGCCAGCAGGGCTACGAGCAACACGCCCGTCAGTGCCAGCGCCACCAGCACCTCGACCAGGCCGAAACCGTGCCGCCTCATGGCCGCTCCACCAGCGGACCGAAGCGTACGGTCGTGCCTTCTAGGGAGCCGCCGTCCGGGGGCGTCACCACCACGCGCACCAGCTGCACTTGGCACCCGAAGCGGTGGTCCGGGCAGGCGGTCGCGACCTGGCAGGTCCAGCCGTACTCCAGGTGGGCGGCGCTGCAATCTCCGGTGGCGGCGCCCGGGCCGATGCGCTGGAAAAGCAGCTCCTGCGCCAACGCGGCTGCCGCGGTCTGCCGCACCTGAGCGGTGCGCCCGGAGCGGAGCGCGCCCAGCTGAACGGAAGCCAGAGCCGCGCCGGCCAGGGCCAGCACCGTGAGCGCCACCAGCACCTCCACGAGCGTCACCGCCCTGCAGCCCCGGCCGTTCATGGCGCAGCCTCCAGCCTCACACGCCCCAGGCTGGATACCACCACGTTCACTGCCCGGCGGCCGTCCGACAGGCGCACGGTGGTGGAGATGACGCCGCCCCCGTCGCAGCTGCGGCCGCTGCCGTTAGGGAGCCAGACCAGCCCACGAGCCAGGCCGGCGGCGACTACTACGCCGGGGTGATCGCTCAGCTGCACCCGCGTGAGTACGCGTTCACCGGCGCAGGTGGCGGCGCTGGACTCCGCGGCGCGAACGACGAAGCCGTCATCGGTTCCGGTGACCGACACGCTGACGCCCCGCCAGATGGCGTTGGCGCGGGACCACAGGATGGCGCTGCGTAGCGCCTGCGCGGCCCGCTGCGTGTGGCTGGGCCGCGTGAGCGCCACCGCGGTGGAGAGGAGCACGCCCAGTACCGCCAGCACCACAAGCAGTTCGATGAGTGTCACGGCGCTCCTGTTCATGGCCCGAGGCTAGAGCCGCGGGGTGGACGGGGTGGCCGGAGACTTTGCAGCTGCCTAGAGGTACTGGGCGGGTCGCCGCCCGCCTCTCCCGCGAGGGGAGGAGCTCGGCTACTCTCGGTTCACGAGGCCGAGCGTTACGCCAGGCCCAGCTCGGTGGCGCGCCGCAGGGCGCTGACGCGGTCGCGCACCTCCAGCTTGCGGTAGAGGTTCTCCAGGTGGTCCTTGACCGTGTCCGGGCTCAGTCCCAGGTGGCTGGCCATGGCCTTGTTGCTCATGCCCTGCGCCAATAGCGCCAGGACCTCCTCCTCGCGCGGCGTCAGCGAAGGCAAGGCCACGCTGGGCATCCAGTCGCGTTGCGGGTCGGCCAGGATGCTGCGCAGCATGCGCGCCAGCTCGCGCGGCTCCGTCTCCTTCGACAGGTAGGCGGTCGCGCCGGCGTCGCGGGCGGCCTGGATGACCGCTGGCTCTTCGAACGTGGTCAGCACCACCGCCACCGGTGCGTCCTCCGCCGCGGTTATGGCCTTGCAGGCGCTTATGCCGTCCAGTTCAGGCATGCGCACGTCCAGCAACACCACGTCGATCTGCGCGTGCCGGCAGCGCTCCACGGCCTGCCGGCCGTTCTCGGCCTCGCCCACCACCACGAAGCCCTCGGATCCGAGTGCCATGGCCAGGCCCATCCGGAACAGCGGATGGTCGTCCACGATCAGCACGCTCGGGCCCTGCTTCTCCGCGGCACGCGAAGTGTCGCTCACCTGCTACCTCCAACAAAGGCCAGAAGCACCGTTCCGCGCGGGCCAGTGGCCTCGCACACCAGCCGACCACCGTGCGCCTCGAGCACCCGCCTCGCTATGAAGAGCCCCAGGCCCCCGGTGCCGCCCGTGTAGGTCCTGCCGCCGATACTCACGTCGTGACCGATGAAGGGCTGGGCCAGCTGCTCCAGCGGCTGCGGAAGGCCCGGGCCGTCGTCGTGCACCCGCACCATGCCTGCGTAGGTCTCCACCTGGATGCGGCTACGAGCGTAGCGGACCGCGTTGCTGATCAGGTTGTAGAGTGCGCGCTCCAGCTCGCGCGCGTCGGCCATGGCGTCGCCGCCGCCGCTGACCTGGATACTGATGCCGCGCTCCTGCCTGAGAGGCTCCAGGCGCTGCACGACGCGGTTCACCACGTCCTCCAGCAGGACGTGCTCACGGTTCAGCGGCACGTCGCTGCGCTCGAGACGGTGGGCGTCCACCAGCTTCTGTACCAGGTCGATGAGCGACGTCAGTTCGTTGCTGAGGTGCCCCACCACCTCCACGCGCTTCTCCTTTGTCAGGCTGTCGTCGCTCTTGACGATCTGCAGCAGGTTGTTGGCGGCCACCAGCGGCGTCTTGAGGTCGTGCATCAGCGCGGCCATGAAGGCGCTGCGGCGCGCCTGCTGGGTCTCCACCTGGGCCAGCAGCTGGTTGAAGGAGCGCCTCAGTGAACGGACCTCCACCGGGTCCTCCTCCGTCAGTACCAGGCGCGCTGTGGCCAGCTGCTCGGCCGTGCGCGGCAGGCCCAGGACGTCCTTGCTGGCCTTCAGGAGCGGCGCCAGCAGGATGCCGGAGAGGAAGTAGCCGACGAGGCCGGAGATCAGCACCACTCCACCCACCCAGAGCGCGACCGTGAGCCACATGCCCTCTACCTCGCCGGCACGACGGTAGGCGGGAAGCAGCACCGCCACCACCATGAAGATGTTGGGTACCGCGGAGAGGAAGGCGATGACCAGCGCCACCTGCGCCCGCAGGCTGAGGGGCCGCAGGCGTAGGCTGCGCTCCCGGCTCCTTCGGGCGTCCCGGGAGCCCGGCCCAGCGGACCGGTCGGTCACGTGCGCCGCCCCCCTCACTGCCGGTTACTCCTCGCTCGACAGCACGGCCAGGAACGCCTCCTGCGGTACCTCCACCGTGCCGATCTGCTTCATGCGGGCCTTGCCCTTCTTCTGCTTCTCGAGGAGCTTCTTCTTACGGCTGATGTCGCCACCGTAGCACTTGGCCAGCACGTCCTTGCGGAAGGCCCTGACGGTGGCCCGGGCCAGGACCTTGCCGCCGATGGCGGCCTGCACGGGGATGGCGAACATCTGGCGTGGGATGACCTCCGCCATGCGGTCCACCATCTTTCGGCCCACGTCGTACGCCTTGTCGCGGTGCGCGATGATGGCCAGCGCGTCGACCCGCTCCTCGTTCACCAGCACGTCTATCTTCACCAGGTCGCCCGGGCGGTAGCCGCTGAACTGGTAATCCATGGAGGCGTAGCCGCGGGAGAGCGACTTCAGCCGGTCGTGGAAGTCGTAGAGGATCTC
>CAYXUE010000118.1:0-4978 GCA_964467885.1 uncultured bacterium
ACTACGTCTACGTCACCAGCCTTTACGGTGAGCCGCTGGGCGACTTCACCATCACCACCCGGCGCTTCGCGCCCATCGACTGAGCCGGCGAACCGGGGCGGTGACGCCTGGTCGAGCATGGCAACCGCCCCAAGCACCGGTCAGGGCGTCGGCACCAGCTACCATGGTGCCGACGCCATGTCCGACCAGCACTCCCCCACCCTCTTCGAGACGCCCAACTCCGAGCCGCTGGCGGCCCGCATGCGGCCGCGCACGCTGTCCGAGTACATCGGGCAGGACCACATCGTGGGTCCGGGCCGGTTGCTGCGGCGCGCCATCGAGGCGGACCAGCTCTCCTCGCTGATCTTCTACGGCCCGCCGGGTACGGGTAAGACCACCCTGGCGCGCGTCATCGCCAACTCCACCCGCGCCCGCTTCGCGGCCATCAACGCCGTCCTGGGCGGCGTGAAGGACATCCGCGAGGCCGTCGCCGCCGCCCAGGCATCGCGCCGCAGCGGCGTGCGCACCATCCTCTTCGTGGACGAGGTGCACCGCTTCAACAAGGCGCAGCAGGACGCGCTGCTGCCCTGGGTGGAGAACGGCACGGTCATCCTCATAGGAGCCACCACCGAGAACCCCTTCTTCGAGGTGAACAAGGCGCTCGTCAGTCGCAGCCGCATCTTCCAGCTGGTGCCGCTGACGGAGGACGACCTGCGCAAAGTGGCGCAGCAGGCACTAACGGACACGGAGCGCGGCTACGGCCATAAGCGGGTGGACCTGCGGCCCGAGGCACTGGACCACCTGGTGAACGTGGCCAACGGCGACGCCCGGGCTCTGCTGAACGCGCTGGAGCTGGCGGTGGAGACCACCGAGCCCGGTCAGGACGGCGTGGTGACGATCACGCGGGAGGTGGCCGAGGAGTCCATCCAGCGGCGCGCGGTGCTGTACGACAAGGAGGGCGACGCCCACTTCGACACCATCAGCGCCTTCATCAAGAGCGTGCGCGGCTCCGACCCGGACGCGGCGCTCTACTGGCTCTCCAAGATGGTGTACGCCGGCGAGGACCCGCGCTTCATCTTCCGGCGCCTGCTGATCCTGGCCAGCGAGGACATCGGCCTGGCCGACCCGCACGCCCTGCCGCACACCGCCGCCGCGGCGCAGGCGTTCGACTACGTGGGTCTGCCCGAGGGCCGCTACCACCTGGCGCAGGCCACGCTCTACCTGGCCACCGCGCCCAAGAGCAACAGCACCATGGGCTTCTTCGACGCGCTGGCGGCGGTGCAGAAGGAGCGCGAGGCCGAGGTGCCCTCGCACCTGCGCGACGCCAGCCGCGACGCGGAAGGCTTCGGGCACGGTGCGGGTTACGCCTACCCCCACGCCTACCGCGATCATTGGGTGGCGCAGCAGTACCTGCCGGAGGCTTTACAGGGCAAGGTGTTCTACGACCCTTCGACCAGTGGCTACGAGGCGGGCATCCGCGCGGACGTGGCCCGGCGCCGCGAGGCGCAACTGGCGGCCATGCTGGAGCAGGAGCAGGGCGCCCCGGGCGAGGTGCTCACGGTCTCGCCGCGTGACGCCAGCCGTGACCGCTGGCTGGAACGCACCGTTTCCAGCAGTGGCGAGCGCCTAGCCGAGGTGCGTGACGCCATCTTCGAGCTGGCCCGCCCGCGCCCGCACCACCTGGTGCTGGACCTGGCAGCCGGCACGGGTCTCCTCACCTGGGAGGCCGCGCGCCGCACTCCGGAGGGCCAGGTGTGGGCGCTGGAGGCCGACGCGGCGGCCGCCCGCACGCTGGAGGAGCAGGCGGCCAACCTCGCCGAGCTGCAGCGCCCCGTGGTGCTCAACCTGGGAGCGGACGCGCTGACGCCCGGCGGGCTGGACGACCTGTTCGGCGAGATCCGCTTCGACGTGGCGCTAGGGCGCGACGTGCTGAGCCGCGCCGGCGACCTCGCGGACTTCTTCGGCACGCTGCTCGCGGTGCTGGCACCGGAGGGTGAAGCCGTTCTGGCGGAGCCGCACTCGCGCCGCGCGCAGCGCCTCTACCGCCTGCTCGACCTGGACGACCGGCCCGACGTGCGGGAGCGCCTGGCGGCGCGGCTCGAGGCCGCCGAAGAAGCCATCTACGCCGGCATGGAGGAGCGGTTCGGTCCCACCCCCGAGCAGGTGCGGGAGGCGGCGCTCGCGGCGGGCTTCGCCAACGCGCAGCTCATGACCAGGGAGCTCACCGCGGTGCGCCGCATCTCGCGCGGCGCGGTGGAGGGGTGGTTCCGCAGCGGCGGGGCGCAGCCCTCCTACGCCGAGCTGTTGGGTGACGCCTTCTCGGCGGAGGAACTGGAGGAGTTGCGCTCGCTCTTCCTGAGCCAACTGGCCGGCTCCGAACGCAAGTGGACCACCGTGGTGTACCTGCTGAAACTGTCCGCCTGAGGTCAACCGCCGCCTGGGGTTTCCGTGGCGTGAGGCGCCCAGGGCCCGCCAAGGATGAACAGCTGGTATTCGAGCCCAGCCTTGGTTGGGCCCCAGAACTGGCCGTGTCCCGTGAGGCTGTTCTGAGCGTAGGCGTGCAGCACCTGCTCCAGTGCGGAGCTGCTGCGCACTGCCCCGAAGTTCCACGTGAAGCTGCCGCCGCGCACCTCGGGCGCCGCTAGGTCCGCGCCCCAGGGCGGCAGAGTGATGGAGGGCGCCAGCGAAGCGCTCTGCACGAAGCTCCAGTTGACGCGGCCGTCGCTCAGGCCTCCCAGGTAATAGAGGACCCCCGGCTCCGCCTCCCAGCTGAGGCGGGCGCGCAGCGGCTCGGCGCCCACGGTTTCGATGACGGGTCTCCCCACCGGAGCGGGCAGCGTGAGCTGCCGGGAGTCGGGTTCTGCCAGCGTGACCGTGGCCAACCGGAGGGAGGCGCCATCCGCGCTGGGCGCGAAGGCGGTCAGCTCGTAACGGTCGCACTCCTCCCTGGCCGCCGCCGGCAGGGCGGAGAAGCGCGCTTCCGCGGTGCCCGCCGGTACGGCAGCGCCCACCCGCGCCCTGGTCCCCTCGCAGGTGACGAGGTAGGAGTCGAGGGTCGCTCGGTCCGTTTCGGTTACGGACAGGGTGTGGTGTTCCAGTTGGAGAGCGTGCGGCGCGGTGAAGTCGAACCGGTCGCCGGGAACTTCCGTGACCGCCACCTGCCGTTCCAGCAGAGCGAGGGTGGGCGCCTCGCCGAGCGGTCCGAAGAGCGCCAGAAGGTCGGCCACCCGTCCGGGAACGACGTGGGCGCTGAAGGTCGTGGGGCCCTGCACCACGCCGTCGTGGAGGTTGCGCGAACCGTGCTGCAAGGTGGCGTGCTGCAGGCCGGCGGTGGTCGTGCTGGGGGGAGTGATCACCCCGTCGTAACGCACCGCCTCGGTCAGCGCATCGGCCAGCACATCGTTCCGCCCCGGGCACACGTGCCGCACGGTCGGCAGCTCGTCGACCGGGAAGCGGTAGACGGCCACGTGCGGGCCCGCCTCCGTGAAGCAGGTGACGGCCAGCGAGTAGCGGGTGCCTTCCGGCTCGACGAGGTAGGTCCCGTCCACGCCCGTCAACTCGCGCCAGCGCCCGTCCAGGCCGGACACCATCACCCGGTCGGCGTTGGCTGGGCTCGCGCCGTACTGGGTGTACAGGGTAACCGTCTGCCCCAGGGCGGCGCCGGCCAGGAGAGCTGCCGCTAGCGTGAGAAAGAGCCGGGCGAGCACCGAACGCCTCATCGCAGGGCCTCCAGCACGAGCAGCTCCGAGCTGCCCTGCACCACCAGGTAGGCGCCGGCCCTGAGCGTGGGACCGAAGCCCACACCACCGGTGGCCAGCATGTAGCGCAGCCTGGCCGTGTCCAGATCGAGCGCCACGAACGTGCCGCTGGTGCGACCTACGTACGCGCGGCTGCCCACGAGGTCGAGTCGCGAGATCGGCGTGCCGGCGCCCAGGTAGCGGATGACGGTTCCGTCACCGACCCTGGCGGCGACCAACGAGTGATCGTCGCTCTCGAAGAAGAGCAGGCCCAGGTGCGGGCCCGTGAGGAAAGCGCCCGAGGGCGTCGGCGCGTAGGTAGCTGCGGGCGCCTCGGCCCCGCCCCGCGGGAAACGGTGGACAGTGCCGCTAGCATCCAGCACCAGGTAGAGGGCGTCGTCCGTCAGCATGAACCGCGCGCCGGACCCATCAGCTGGCGCCGGCCCCGCGCCGCCCATCCCGTACGACCAGTGCTCGAGCCGCACGCCCGAGTGAACGTCCACCACCGAGAGCGAGAAGCGCTCCCCGCTGCTCGAGGCGCTCCGCTGGTTCAGCAGGTAGGCTCGCTCCTCCTCCACACCCAGCAACCGGGTCCAGGCCCGGCTCTGCCACAACTCCTCAGCCGTGCTGGTCGAGAAGGCGTGGAAGAGTTGGACGCCGGGCTCGCCGTGCCAGCTGCGGAACATCACCACGCCGCCGTCCGCGTGGAGCGGCTCGCTGGATCCCGCCACGGTCAGTTCGTGCAGGGTGCGGCCGGAACCCAACTCCACGAGGGTGAACTCCGCGCCGCTGCCCACCAGCAGCGCTTCGCCGCTCAGCTGCAGGTAGCGGACCGGTAACGCCGTTACCTCGGTCGACCAGAGGTGCGCGCCGGTGGCGGCGTTCAGCGCCGTTACCCGGCCGCCCTCTGCCACGATCACCCTGTCCTCGGCCCCATCGCCTTGGGCCCCATCGGCCCGGGCGAGGAGCAGGGGCCCGGTGAGGCCGCTACCGTACGCCCACTGCTGCCAGCCGCTGCTCAGCTCCGTGGCCACAAGCCGTCCATCGCGCAGGTAGACGACCGCGGTGTCGGTGACCAGCGCCGTGGGGCTGTCGAGGCGGTCGCGCCACACGGGCGCAGTCTCCACGGCGCGCAGGCGCGGGTCGGGGAGCAGCGGCCCCTGGTACGAGGAGGTCGGGCCCTGAACGGACTGGATCTGAGCGGTGGTCACCTCGGCCGGCTGGCCCTGCGTGGTCTGCGCCCACGCGGCCGTCGGCGGCAG